>NHEP01000178.1 GCA_002171515.1 bacterium TMED88
CCAATATCGATTGGATGCCCATTCGACGCCGAATCGAAACTGAAGTGGAGATTGCGGCGCCCATCGATCAGGTCCGAAAGATGCTTTTCGACGTTTCAAACTACGGGAACTGGAACCCCTACTTGGTCAAAGTCGACGGCCGCCTCGAAGCCGGGCAGAGCATCACGGCCCTCGGGCGGGGGGCCGATGGGGCCGAGATGAGCATGGCGGTCGAAGTCCTCGAAGTGGGCCCCGACCAAATGCGTTGGGAAGGCGGCGCCCCGGATCGCAGCCTGTTTCTGGGCGACCATCATTTTGAACTGGAAGCCGTGAGTCCAAACCGAACGCGGTTTCGACAAAACGAAGACTTCACAGGCACCCTGATCGCCGACCTTTGGCCCGCGCAAGGGGAGCGCATCGAAGACAATTTTCGGCGCATGAACGAAGGCCTTCGCCGCGCCTGCGAAAGCGGGTGATCCCAGACCAAAAGGCCTCGGGCCCTTTGCTATTTTTCCGCCATGGCCCAGCCGGAAGCCAAGCCTCTGACCCGTCAAGAAACCGCCGCCCGCAATCGGGAGCGGCTGTTGGACGCGGCTGCCCGGGTAATTCAGAGGTCGGGCTTGGGCGGAGCCTCTTTGGAGGACATCGCGGCCGACGCGGGCCTCACCAAAGGGGCGATCTACTCCCAGTTCGACTCCAAAGAAGAGCTGCTGATCGAACTCCTCGACAAGCGCTTCGAAGTGGGGCATTCAGCGCTTCGGCAAATTCTCGGCGAGAGCACACCTTTCGCGGGTCAGCTCAACCAACTCGAGAGCGAACACCGGGGCGAAAAGGATGGGGAGCCCACGCTCTCGACCCTGGAGTTAGAACTGAGCCTAGCCGCGGTTCGGCAGCCGAGGCTCCGAGAAAAGATGGTCAGCCGCCAGAAGCGGTACCGAAGTCTGCTCGCCGAAGTGATCGAACAGATCGCCGCCGACCAAAAGCTTGAACTCCCGATGCGCGCCCAGGACCTCGCCATTGCCCTTTCGGCCCTCTGCGACGGTCTATTGGTCGCCGGGCTCAACGACCCCGAATCCGTGCCCGATGATCTGCTGGCGCAGTTCATCCTCTCGACGGTGATCGCCGCCTCGAAACCCAAGACCTAACCAGGCCTCACCCCACGGAAGTGGACTAGTCGTCCTCACCGGGCTCTTTGCAGACGTGGTAAACGCACTCAAGCCCTTGATCGCACGTTCCGTCAGCGAGGCAGGGCCCGCCGTAAGTCCCGCGAGATCCCATCTCAGGCTCTTGCCCTCCGCAGGCCAACAGGCCCAGCGCAAACGCGACCGCCAACCACCCCAGTTTCAGCTTCATGCGCAGCCCCTTTCCCCGCGACCGATTCACCCGAGGTCGCCCGGTGAGGCTAGCGCAGCCCTCCCCCACGCCGGGTGCGGCTAACTTCCCTGGGAGGCGGCCGCCGCCATACTGATGGCCTGCATCTGCATCATCAAGCCCATGTCCCCGGTGACCTGAATTTTCCCGCCCATAAAGGCCGCCATGGGGTCGAGGGTCCCTTCCTGCATCGCTTGGGCATCTTCGGCAGAGATGACCAGCTGCGTTTGGGGGGCATCGGGTACAGGTCCGGGCCCCAGCTTGAAACCCGTCGCCCAGTCGCCGCCCTCGCCCCCTTGGACCACGATGCGAATCAGCCCGTCCAGCGCGCCCAGTTGATCGAGCGCCGCGGCACTTGGAACCGCCGAGCCGGCGCCCGGGCCTTGGCCCGGGCCGGGGGCCTGCCCACCGCCCTTGAAGAGCTCGGCGGCCTGGGCTCCGAACACGCCCCCGCGTCCCTCCCAAAGCGCGCCTCGCCAATCCTCGACGGTCTGAACCAGGGTAAACGGCGTGGCCTCCCGAGATCCGGACTCCACCTTCAGGCCTCCCGGGCGAATATGAATCACCCACTCGCCGCCACCGTCCCCTTCCAGCTTGACCCCGAGCTGGACATCCACGTCTCCAGCGGCCTCCGCGACGCCGGCCTCCGCCATGGCAGCCGGGACAAATTCTTCCATGAACTCCTGGGGAGAGATCGGTGAAGCGGGAAAATCGGCCAAGGGTCTAACCTCCGTTCGAATGGGTGATGCAGTCTGCGGAGTCTAGCAGCGCCACACAGGGAGAAAGCGGCCTGTGACTGTTCACCGCGATGCGGCGCCGGTGGTGGGCGTGCACGGATTCGAACCGCGGACCCTCTCGGTGTAAACGAGATGCTCTAGACCAGCTGAGCTACACGCCCGATCCGGTGAGCGCGAAGCAGGTGACCCCGCCCCTGCGCCCTTCGGTTTTCAGTTGACCCCAGCCGGATGCGGGATGTCCGTCGTCGGTGCAGAAGTCGCCCGAAGCGGCACCTCATAAATTTCGTCGAGCTCGTGCATGCCCGACTGGAGGAAGTTTTCGGGGTCCGGCACCGCCAAGGCATGGGCGAGAACCTCATCCATGTGTTCGACCGGGATGATCTGAATATTCTTTTTAATAATCGCCGGGAGGTCCTTCAGGTCTTTCTCATTCTCCTTGGGGATAACCACGGTGTCGACGCCGCCCCGATGCGCGGCGATCAGCTTCTCCTTGAGGCCACCGATTGGAAGGACTCGACCCCGCAAGGTAATTTCCCCCGTCATGGCCACATTGGCCCGGACCGGAACCCGAGTCAGCGCAGAGGCAATCGTGGTCGCCAGAGTGATCCCCGCCGAGGGACCATCTTTCGGTGTCCCCCCTTCCGGAACATGGATGTGGAGGTCGACCTTAGTGTAGAAGTCCCGCGTCAGTCCCAGCTGCTTCGCCCGGCTTCGAATGTACGACATGGCTGCGCCGGCCGATTCCTGCATGACCTCTCCCAGGCGCCCCGTGATCTGAAGCTTGCCCTGCCCCGCAGAGACCGCGACTTCAGTCTGCAGCAATTCGCCACCGACCTCGGTGTAAGCCAGGCCCGTTGTCACCCCCACACGGTCCTCCGACTCCGTCTTGCCGAAGCGGAACCGGTGGACTCCAAGATGCTTCTTGACCAGCTTCGGGGTGACTTTCGTCGGGGTGTACTCGTCGCCTTGCCGCACCACCTCTCGCGCCACCTTCCGCGCCACCGCGGCCAATTCGCGCTCCAGGCTTCGGACTCCAGACTCCCGGGTATAGTGCCGGATGACTTCCAAAATCGCCGCATCAGTAAAGCTAATTTGGTCATCCTTGAGGCCGTTTTGGTCTCTGACTTTATCGATCAGGTGACGTTTGGCGATCTCCAGCTTCTCAGATTCGATGTACCCAGGCAGCTGAATGACTTCCATGCGGTCCTGCAGGGGCCGCGGGATCTCACTCAGCACATTCGCCGTACAGATGAACATGACACGGCTCAGATCGTAGTCGGTATCGAGATAATGATCGTTGAAGGTATGGTTTTGCTCCGGGTCCAACACCTCAAGAAGAGCCGCAGACGGATCGCCCCGGAAATCCATGGACATCTTGTCCACTTCATCAAATAGAAAAACCGGGTTACTGCTGCCCGCCTTCTTGAGACTCTGAATAACCTTGCCCGGCAAAGCCCCAATATACGTACGTCGGTGCCCTCGGATCTCGGCCTCATCGCGCACGCCGCCCAAACTAATGCGAACAAAGTCACGCCCCGTCGAGCGGGCAATTGACTTGCCGAGGGACGTCTTGCCCACACCCGGAGGGCCCACCAAACAAAGAATGGGGCCCTTCATGCTCTCTACCAAAGACTGGACGGCCAAAAACTCAAGAATCCGATCCTTGGGCTTTTCGAGACCGTAGTGGTCTGAATCCAGGATCGACTCCGACTCATCTAGATCGGTTCGCTCTTCTTTGTATTCATCCCAGGGCAGTCCGAGCATCCAGTCGATGTAGTTTCGAACCACGGTGGCTTCTGCACTCATCGGCGACATCATCTTGAGCTTCTTGATTTCTTTCTCGGTCCGCTCCCGTGCGTCATCGGGCATCGACTTTGCGGCGAGCTGCTCCTCAAGCTCGCCCAGCTCGTTCTTCATCTCGTCGCGATCGCCCAGTTCTTTTTGGATCGCCCGCATTTGCTCGTTGAGGTAGTACTCCTTTTGAGAGCGTTCCATTTGCTTCTTCACGCGGCCCCGAATCTTGCGCTCGACTTCCAGCACCTCGATCTCGGCCTGCATGCGCGAATAAACTTCGTCGAGCCGCTCGTGACCCGGAACAATCTCAAGCAGCGTTTGGCGCTCCTCCAGTTTGAGATTCAGGTGCGCGACGATGGTATCGGCCAGCTTTCCCGCCTCGTGGATCGACTTAATGGTCGTCTGCAGTTCCGGCGGCACTTTCTTGTTGAGCTTCACGTAGGATTCGAACGCGCCATGCACTGTGCGCACCAGAGCCTCGGCTTCCGGGCCTTCCGCGGGCGCTTCGGGAATTTTCTCCGCCCGTACGCAGAAATAGGGATCATTGCTCTGAAAGCTCTGAATTCGGGCCCGGGACTTTCCTTCCACAAGAACCTTGACGGTTCCGTCGGGAAGGCGCAGGAGCTGGATGATCGTTCCGACGGTCCCAAAGGGGTAGATGTCCTCAGCGGTCGGC
Organism: bacterium TMED88; assembly: GCA_002171515.1. GTDB lineage: Bacteria > Myxococcota_A > UBA9160 > UBA9160 > UBA4427 > TMED88. The sequence goes on from NHEP01000178.1 coordinate 4,558, forward strand.
TCTTCCTGTCCGGCTTGTCGCTGGGCGCAGAGCATCAACTCACGCGATCCCGCCATCGCATCTTCAAGGGCCTGAATCGACTTGGCTCGGCCCACAAAGAGCGGCACCACCATATGGGGAAACACGACGATATCTCGCAGGGGCAAAAGCGGGACCACCGGATGGTCGCCCGACCCGGCACTGCCCTGGCTGTCCCCGTTCTCTGCCTCGTCTTCGTTCTTGAAGAAAACCATGAAACCTGGATCCTCTCTTTCTTTTGAACTTCGGCCGGACTGTGTGAGGGGTCTCCTCTCGGCCGATTCAACGAGTGCTTTAGGCGGACTCTGCCTCGCTCTTGTAGACCAGCAGAGGGGGGGCGCCTTGCGTAATCACTTCTTCGTTCACCACGCACTCTTCGACGTCATCTCTCGAAGGCAATTCGTACATCATGTCCAGCATCGCCCCCTCAAGAATCGCTCGCAGACCGCGCGCGCCCGAACGTTGATTGAGTGCTTTCGCCGCAACAGCATGCAGTGCTCCTTCGGTAAACCGAAGCCGTACGTCTTCAAACTCGAAAAGTTTCTGATACTGCTTCACCAGCGCATTCTTCGGCCGGGTCAAAATGTCAATCAAGGCTTCCTCGTTCAACTCGGTCAAGGTCGCGACCACGGGCAAACGACCAATGAATTCGGGGATCAGGCCAAAATGCAGCAAGTCTTCTGCCTCGACCCCGCTCAACAATTCGCCTTTCCGCCGATCGCTACTCTTCTGAATATCGGCACCAAAGCCGAGTCCCTTCACCCCGATTCGACGCTCGATGATTTTCTCGAGGCCCACAAAGGCTCCACCACACAGAAAGAGGATGTTTGAAGTGTCCACTTGCAGAAATTCCTGCTGAGGATGCTTCCGGCCTCCCTTCGGGGGGACGCTCGCCATGGTGCCCTCGATAATTTTCAAGAGCGCTTGCTGAACCCCTTCTCCTGAGACGTCTCGGGTAATCGAGGGGTTCTCGCTCTTTCGGGCAATTTTGTCGATTTCATCGATGTAGATGATCCCCTGCTGGGCCCGCTCCACATCGTAGTTGGCGGCCTGTAGCAGATTTAAAACTATGTTCTCGACATCCTCGCCCACGTACCCCGCCTCGGTCAGCGTTGTCGCATCGGCGATGGTGAAGGGAACGTCTAGCACTCGGGCCAAGGTCTGGGCCAGCAAGGTCTTCCCGCAGCCCGTTGGGCCGAGCAACAGAATGTTGGCCTTCTGTAGCTCCACGTCGCCGATCAGAGCTCCGCTTTCGATCCGTCGGTAATGGTTATGGACCGCGACGGAGAGCGTCTTCTTGGCGCCCTCTTGGCCAATCACGTACTCGTCGAGTGCCTCTTTAATTTCCTTCGGCTTGAGAACTTTCGAACTGCCGGTCGACGCCTCTTCCTGACCATACTCTTCGGCGATGATGTCGTTGCACAGCTCAATGCACTCGTCGCAGATGTACACGGTGGGCCCAGCGATGAGCTTCTTCACTTCCTTCTGGCTCTTTCCGCAGAAAGAGCAAGAGAGATTGGCATTGTCCTCGCGTTTCTTCATCGACTCCTGACCCCGCCGATCTATTCGGCCTCTGACGAGCTGGATGAATCCGACTCGGCCCTCGGCCTAGCCGACATCACCTGATCCACGATCCCATACTTCATCGCCTCCTCCGAGCTCATATAGTAATCCCGCTCGGTGTCGATGGCGATCTGTTCGAGAGACTGCCCGCTGAGTACCGCAAGAATTTCATTCATTCTCTCGCGTAGGCTCAAAATTTCGCGGGCTTGAATATCAATATCGGAGGCTTGACCACGCGCGCCCCCCATGGGCTGGTGAATCATCACCCGGGCGTTCGTCAGAGCCGTTCGCTTGCCCGGCTCTCCCGCCGCGAGGAGCCATGCCCCCATCGACGCCGCCTGCCCGATACAGGTGGTGGTAATGTGCGGCCGCACAAAACACATGGTGTCGTAAATCGCGAGGCCCGCGGTCACTGAACCGCCCGGTGAGTTGATGTAGAGATGAATGTCCTGATCAGGGTTATCAGCTTCCAAGAAGAGCAATTGTGCCACCACGACGTTGGCGACATCATCATTGATCTCGGTCCCGAGGAAAATCACCCGATCCCGGAGGAGTCGAGAATAGATATCGAAGACGCGTTCGCCGCGCTGGCTCTGCTCGATCACATACGGAATCACGGCCATCGGTCTGAACCTGTTCCCCTCTCACTCTGATTGTGTGTACGGGCTTTCCCGTTCACGGTGGTAACCGCCATCCCGAGCTGCTCCCTCGCGACGGCCCTTCTAGAGAATAACGCGTGAAACGCGCGGTCACCGCCACACCCCCCAAGGCGCGATGATTAACCTCTCTGGGAGAATGATCCGCCACTCTCCGGCCCTTGGCAAGCAAACCCACCGCCAAAATACTGGGCATCAAGCCGGCCGCTTTCCCTCGGACACTGTCCGGGAAGCGGAGCACACCGCAGGGCGGGGCCATCGACTCAGCGGAGGTTCGAAAGAAGATGCAATTCCAGCACCTTCAAGCCTGCGTTTGCGAATCTTCTTCAGCCTCGGCGGGCACGTCTTCAATGGTCGCCTGCTCGGCCAGCCAAGAATAGGCCTTCTGCTCGAGAAGCTCCTGCTCGATCGCGGGCAGCCAGCCCTGTTGCGCTGCCATCGTGCGGAGCATATCGACTTCCATTCCTTGGGCCTGCGCCATCTCTTCGAGACGGGCATCCACCTCCGGTTCCGAAGCAGAGAGCGCCTGGTCTGTCACGATTTTCTCGATCAAAAAGCCCTCACGAACGCGACGCTCTGCGGTGGGCCGCCCTTCTTCTTGCATACGTTGCATCTGCTGCTGAATCACGTCGTCCGGGACACGCCCCTGAAACTGATCGTACATCTGCTTCATCTGACCCTGAAGTTGGCGTTCAACCACGCCGGGGGGAACCTCAAACTCCGTGAGGGCGATCAGCGACTCAACCAGGGACTCGTGGAGGGATCGTTCCGAGGCTCGCTCCTGCTCTGCGAGATGGTCGGACTCAATCTTTGCTCGCAGCTCCTCAATCGTCTCGAACTCGCCCGCATCCTTCGCCAACTCATCATCCACGTCCGGCAGTTCCCTGCGGCGAACCGCAGACACTTGACAGTCGAACACCGCCTCTTGACCCGAAATTTCGGCCGGCCCGTAGTCCTCGGGAAAAGTCACCGTCACCTGCCGATCCTGACCGGCTTGGACACCCATCAACTGGTCCTCAAATCCGGGCACCATAGTGCCCGTCCCCAAGCGCAGGTCGACCCCCTTGGCGGTCCCGCCCTGAAACAATTCTTCGCCAATCCGGCCCTCAAAGTCGAGAGTGAGAACGTGGTCGGTCGCCGCCTCAGTTCCCTCCGGTTCCTCGATGAGTTTGACATGATGCTCTCGAATTTTCTCGATCTCAGCCTCGACGGCCGCAACCGGTGGTTCGACTTCCGGCCGCCTGCCCTGAACAGCCGAGAGGTCTTCAGGCAATTCAATTTCGGGCTTCACCTCAATGCGAGCGGTGTATCGAAAGACCTCGCCGGAGACCGGCGACTCTGCGTCGATATCGGGCTCGCTGATCGGCGTCACCTCGGCGCGCTCGATTGCCGTCGCGAGGGTTTCCGAGACCAGGGTCCGCTCAACCTCACTCGGCATGCTGGCACCGTACATCCGCTCAAGGACCGAACGAGGTACCTTTCCGGGCCTGAACCCCTTGACCCGTGCCCCGCGACGAAGCCCGTCATAGGCTCGGTCGAAGGCCTGGCTCACCCGTTGTCCATCGACTTCAACCCGAACACTGCGAACGACCGCGCTCGTCTCTGAGCACTCTACGGTGATGTCGTCTGATTTCTTCTCGGCTGCCTCGGCCATACTGCTCATCCTCATCTCTCGGAAGCTTTGCTGCTTCCCCGCTAGTTCCTCAATGGGCCTACCTGGGACACGGTCGCAATGGGTACCGGGGACAGGACTCGAACCTGCACGCCCGAAGGACGGTGGCTCCTAAAGCCACTGCGTCTACCATTCCGCCACCCCGGCCCATTCACCCGGGAGAGTAGCGATCAACGGCGCCCTCGCCGTCCCGAGGCGATCCGACCGTCCTCGCCTCAGATCACCCGTTCCCCGACCGGGGGAAGTCATGGTGAGCGCGCAGGGAATCGAACCCTGAACCTAGGGATTAAGAGTCCCTTGCTCTGCCAATTGAGCTACGCGCCCGGGCGGACGTTAGCCAGCCTCGTCGCGCGGGCAAGCCCCGGAGACTATTCCAGCGTGCTTCGAGCTTAGTCGGCACCGCCCGTCTCTGATCCATAGCCCCCCCCGCCCGGTGTCTCGATGACCAGAACGTCACCCGCCTCCAAGTCTTCGGAGACCTTGCCGGAAAGCAGCTCGACCTGTCCCGAATGCCGCTCAATCCGGTCGCTTCCCGCTCTGCCCGGCCGCCCGCCCGCCAGGCCCCAAGGCTGCACCGTGCGCCGTTCAGCCAAGAGACTCATCGTCACCGGAGCCAAAAACCGATACCGCCGAATCAATCCGTCTCCCCCGCGGTTCTGCCCGGCCCCACCCGAGCCTTGGCGCAGAGCAAACGCCTCCAGCCGCACGGGGTAGCGGGCCTCCAGCACCTCGGGGTCGGTGATCCGGGTATTGGTCATATGGGTGTGCACCCCGGAGGCCCCTGCGTAGCCCGGGCCGGCCCCGGCCCCGCCTCCAATTGTTTCGTAGTAGCCGAAGTCAGCATCCCCGAAGGTCAGGTTATTCATCGTCCCTTGGCTTGCAGCCGCGAGACCGAGCGCGCCAAGCAGGACATCCACAACTCGCTGGGAGGTTTCCACGTTGCCGCCCACGACAGCCGAACCGCCCGGGGGATCCAGCAACGAGCCCGGACGAATCGTGAGCCGAACGGGATCCAAACAGCCACCATTGAGCGGAATCGGAGCCGCCACCATCGACCGAAGCACGTACAGCAAAGCAGCTTGGACCACAGCGGGTGGGGCGTTCAAATTGCCCTCACAAGCATCTCCGGTTTCGAAAAAATCGACATGCATCCGCTCGCCCTCGATTTGAATCTTGACCGCAACTTCGATCCCATCATCCATCTGATCACGAAAGCGATACTCACCATCCGCCAACGCTCCGATTTCCGAGGCCACTCGGCCGGCGGCGGCGGACTGCAGTTGACCCATAGTGGCAGCAACAGCGGCCCGGCCCTGCTCCGCCACAAAATCCTGAAGCAGTCTCTCACCTATTCGATTCGCCGCCACCATCGCGATCAAGTCAGAGACGTTGTCGTCGGGGCAACGAGCGGGATACGGCGCATCCGAGAGCGCATGCCTCAGGTCGTCTTCCTGGAAGCGGCCTGACTTCACCAGTCGAAATGGAGAAAGGACCACGCCCTCTTCGTTGAGGGTCCGAGAGTCGGGAGGCATCGACCCCGGAGTCCTGCCTCCGAGATCCGCGTGATGCCCTCGGCTCGCCACAAAGAACTCGGGGCCTGAAGCCCCATCGACGAAGACCGGCGTCACCACAGTGACATCCGGAAGATGAGAACCCCCCTGGAAAGGGTCGTTGGTGACGACGGCGTCCCCTGTCTCCAACGAAGAGAATTGTTCTTGCACCGCCCGGACCGTCGCCCCCATAGCCCCGAGGTGCACAGGAATGTGCGGGGCATTGGCCACCAGGCCGCCCCGCCGATCAAAAACCGCGCAGGAATAGTCCAACCGTTCTTTGATGTTTGCGGAAACCGCAGTGTTTCGGAGAACCGCGCCCATTTGTTCGGCCATCGACATAAAGCGATTTCCAAACACCTCAAGGCGAATGGGATCGGCCCGCTCGATGTCGCGAACCATTCGGCCGCTAGGGGGACCTTGCCGATCTTCCAAATCGAAAAGCCCGTCGTCGGCTACCCGCAATCGGAACCCGGGATCCAAAACCACGGTTCCCGTGGCCTCGAGGATCAAAGCTGGCCCCTGAAAGGATTGTCCGACCCGCAGATCCTCTCGGTGATAGACCGCAGCGGCCTGACGCCCCCCCTCTTCGAAATAAACCGATTCGAAGCGCCGGGGTGGGGGCAAGGGGGGCCCATCCAATCCCTCACCGGGAGGCGGCTCAACGGTCTCAGACTCGAGGACGCGCACGCGAGCGGTCACGGCCTCAACCGGATGGCCAGGGCGTTGATACCCGAAACGACGCTCGTGTTCAGCCGCGAAAGCATCGAGCCAAGCCGCACCTGAAGCGGCGTTCTCCGGCTCTCGAAGCGTGAGCGGCGCCTCGGTCCCTTGATACCGAAGGTCCAACCAGCGTTCCGCCCTCAGAGATCCCCGCGCGGCCCCCACGAGCGCCGACCGGCCAGCTTCCTCGAGTCCCTCAAACAGCATGCTGATCTCTCGGGAAAGGCGGCCCTGGAGGAGCGGCGCACGGCCGGCGTCGTGTTCGCCATCCCAGCTCACCGCGGCTTGGCCGATCCCATAGGCCGAGAGCAGCCCAGCCAGCGGGTGCAACAGAACCCGCTTCATTCCGAGGCGGCGAGCCAGCGCACACACATGCTGGCCCCCCGCCCCACCGAAGCCCACCAGCACATGCTCGCGGGGGTCGACCCCTCGAGCCACCGAGATCTGGGTCATGGCCTCCGCCATACTGGCGTTGGCGACCTCAACAAAGCCCGCTGCTACCTCGTCGGCCGACATGGAAAATCCAGCAGCCTTCAAGCGCCCGTGTAAACGAGAAAGCGCCCGAAGCGGCGCTTCTCTGTCCAGCGGGAAGGGAAAGCGGTCGGGCTGAACTCGACCCAGCAGTAAATTGATATCGGTGAGCGCAAGGTCATCCGAGGCATCGGCCCGCCCATAACACAGCGGCCCCGGTTCTGAACCCGCACTCTCCGGACCGACCGTTAAACGAAACCCATCAAACCGACAAAGCGAACCGCCCCCAGCCGCCACAGTATGAATCTGAAGCATCGGCGCACGGACGCAGATCCCGGCCACCCGACTTTCAAATGATCGCTCGACCTCTCCGTCACGAATCAGGGAAACATCCGTGGACGTACCCCCCATATCGAAGCCAATGGCGTGCACCGCCCCGGCCCGAGCAGCCACCCGGGCCGCCGCCACGACGCCCCCCGCCGGTCCAGACAAAAGCGCTCGCGGCCCCCGAAAACCGGATGCATCAATCAAGCCTCCCGAAGACTGCATAAAAAGAAGATCAGCCTGGGGAAGCGCAGAGGCCAGCCGCCCTACATGACTTCGAAGCAAGGGCGTCAAATAAGCGTCCGCTACGGTCGTTTCCGCCCGAGCGAGAAAGCCCATCTCCCGAGCGACTTCGTGGGAGCAGACGACGTCTTCGAACCCGCAAGCCTCAGCGACGCGCCGCACCCGCTCCTCGGCCTCCGGGAACGCGTAAGCATGCATGCCCGTCACCGCGACCGATTCGGCGCCTGCCGCGCGGACCACTCGGAGCCGCTTCCCTAAGTCGGCCTCGTCAAACGCCGATACCGACTGCCCCTCTGCCGAGATCCGCCCCACCCACTCAACATTCCACTCCGCCAGCGGCGAGGGCCTCTCGATTCTTAGATCGAATAGATCCGGGCGCTCCTGCGTGCCGATCGCGAGAACGTCGCCGAGTCCCTGATCGGTGACCCAAACCGTCGGCTGGCCTCGACGCTCCAGCAGCGCATTGGTGGCGACCGTCGAGCCCAGTCTCACTCTGCAGCGAGGCAGCGCGGTATCCGAATCCGTCACGCCGACTTCGCGCTGCCAGAGCTCCCGAATAGCTCGGAGCGGCGCGTCTTCGTCTGAGAGCAGCTTGTGGACCACAAGCTTTCCGTCTGGTGTACGACCAATGCAATCGGTGAAGGTTCCTCCCCGATCAATCCAGAATTCCCACATCCCCATATCGTTCTTTAGGCCCCCGAACGCTTTCGCCGTCTCGAGAGAATGCCTTTGAGACCTTGCTTGGCCTCACGATCCCCCAGCACGATCAATCCGAGCGCCGCGACAGCCCCATAGAGTCCGCCGCCCACAGCGAGTTCGAGCAAAGCGCCCCAGAAACCGGTCGAAACGGGAGCCCAGTAAGATGCCGCCATCGCGGCCGCACCGGCAATCACCAGCCCACGCAAGATGGTTCCGCCGACCGGGGCCAGGCGGGGGCCCTCAAATCGAACTCGCGCCCAACCCACGGTGACCCCCGCATTGATTGAGATCGCCACCACCCCCGCCATCGCCAAGCCGGGCGCCGCCCAATACTGCGTCGCCCAGGCGTACAACGGAAGCGCCAACAGGGCGAGGCCCGTTCCGATCAGCATCGGACGCCACATCTCTCCTCGCGCAAAGAACGCGCGGACCGCCACCTGCTGGCTTACCCAGCCCGGCACTGCCCAAGCGAGAATCCCCAGCAGCACCGAGACGCGAACGGAGTCCTCCGCGGAAAAAGCGCCGCGCTCATACAGGACGCGAACGATCGGGCTCGCCAGCACCATCAATCCGCCTGAAAGCAACATCGCACCCAAAAGCGTCAAACGAAGCGTTCGTCCCAAAAGCTGATTTAAAGCCTCGGGCCGACCCTCCGCATGGAGCGACGCAAGCGTGGGCAAGGCCGCAGTGGCGACGGCCTGTCCGAGAACGGCCACCGGTGCCATCATCAGACGGCGCGCATAGGCGAGCGAGGCGAGCACGCCGACCCCAATCGCTTGCCCGAACCAGCGCTCGTACCACTCATCAACGGTCGTCAACGAAAGTCCCAACATCAGCGGCAAGGCCGCCAAAAGGTAAGACCGGAAAGCCGGATCGAGAGGCGCCCATCGCAGCCCCAAGGGCACGACCGATCGAATTTGCCAGAGCGGGACACAAAAAGCGCCCACAAACGCACCACCGAGCGCCCCCCACGCGAATCCCTCGATCCCGCTTCCAGCCAGGCCACCGACAATGATGCCGCCGTTGTACAGCAGAGGCGCAGCGGCCTGGGCCCCAAAGCGCCCATGGGCCATCAGGACGGCTCGTGTGATCCCGCCCAGCACAAAGAACACCTGCGCCGGCAGCACAATTCGCGTGAGTCGAACCGTGAGATTGCGGGTCTCTGGACCGAAGTCTGAAAATTGCCAATCAATCACCGCCGGCGCCTGCCACCAGAGCGCCGCCGTCAGCACGACCGTCACGATCCCCAATGAACCCAGCACCGAGTGAAAAAGAGCCGTACTGGATTCTTCACCCTCTTCTTGAAGTTTTTTCAAATAAAGGGGCGTGAAAGCGATCGCCAGAGCACCGCCGGCCAAGAGGTAGTTCAGGATGTCGGGAATCTGAAACGCCGCTGAGAAGGCATCGGTGGAAGAACCAATTCCCTGGCGGTCCGCAAGAACCATCTCGCGAACAAAGCCGAGCAGCCGGGACAGCAGAACGCTGCCCGCCAAAAGGGCTGCGGCCCAACCCACTTGACGGCCCTTCAAGGCAGAACTCGGCGCCGCGCCCGGCACGGCCTTCACTGTCTGGTGTTGCGGGTCTTCCGACACAACGCCCCCCCGCTCCAAGTATGCGCCATCTCGACCCGGGATGGTCCGTTCAACCCGGGCAGGCCTCAACCCTCGCCAGCGGAATCCAACGGATTCGGTTCTCGCCAGATGTGCCCATCCCAAGTTTCCATCAAGGCGTCTTGTCCCTCCCGGCCCCTCCAAAAGGGGTAGTCGAGGGGGACCTTGCCGTGGGGCGTATCCAAGACGAACTGCGGGATTGCAAATCCGCTGGTGCGCCCGCGCAGCGCCCGAAAGAGTTCAAGGCCGCGCTCGATGGGAACGCGGAAGTGGGATGTTCCTTCGAGAAGCTGAGCCTGATAGCAGTAGTACGGCCGTACCCGAATTCGGACCAGCCCTTCACAAAGCGCCCGCATGGTTTCCAAGTCGTCGTTGATCCCGCGCATCAGGACACTTTGGTTGCCGACCGGGATCCCGGCCCGCAGCAGACGGTCGCACGCCTGAGCCGCGGCCGAGGTGATCTCTCGAGGATGATTAAAGTGAGTATTGACCCAAATCGGATGGTACCGGGACAGCATGTCACACAGCTCCTGGGTCACTCGATAGGGCAAGGTGACGGGCAGTCGCGTCCCCAGACGAATCAACTCGACATGGGGAATGGCATGAAGTCGCTCGAGCAACCACTCTAACCGCCCGTCGGAATACACCAAAGGGTCTCCGCCGGTGAGCAGGACGTCTCGTATTTCCGGGGTCACTGCGATCCAGTCAAGGGCCGTCTGCAGCTCTTTTTTTTGCATCGACCAGTCCACATCCCCCACCATTCGCTTCCGGAGGCAGTAGCGGCAGTAGAGGGCGCATTCGTTGTTCACGCAAAAAGCGATGCGGTCCGGGTAAACCCGAATCACATTCTTGACCGGCGAATGCAGAACCTCATCCAGAGGGTCCGCCAGCCCGGCCTCGTCCTGCGCCTCTTCTAGGCTCGGGACCACCTGCCTTCGAAGGGGGCAACTCGGATCCTCTCGACTCATGAGATGCGCGTAGTAGGGTGTGATCACAAAGCGGAAGCGCCGGGACAGATCTTCAATCGCCGCGACTTCCTCGGGCGTTGGATCAATGTAACGGGCAAGCTCATCCACGGTTCGAATTCGATTCCGAAGCTGCCAGGTGGGATTCTCCCAATCCTCGCGGTCGATCCCATCCGGAAGATCGCGGGTCTCAAGCTGATGCGCATCCGATTCACGAGTCATAAAGATCCCTTGTTTCCATCCGTGATCGGCCCCACTGAGACCAGACCCAGTCGAACCAACCCCATCTCGATCACCTCGGCCAAGAGCGCGTCCAGCGGTCGGCCTTCCAGCTCCGCCAAGATGGCAAAAGTTCCGTCCAAGCCGAAGGTGGGCAGAGGGTTGATTTCCAAAAAAATCGGATGGCCGGCAGCATCCAATTTAAAATCAGCTCTTGCAAAATCATGGCATTCAAACAGGTCAAAGACCGCAAGCCCCAGAGCCCCCAATTCAGCCTCCAGGTCAGGGGTCAACGTACCGGGCACACACGGGCCGGCCTGATCGTCATTCAGAGCGTGCCAACCGATGCCCGAGCGCTCATCAAGGGCTCGCTGCACCACAGGCATGGCCCTTGGCGGCCGATGCCCCACCACGGTCACCGTGAACTCCGGGCCCGGGACAAAGGCCTCGACTAGGGCGGGCTGGTCGTACTCTTTCACAATCCGCTCGACCTCACGAGCCAGTTCCGAGCGCCCTTCCACCCGTGAAGTCCTCCGGATGCCCTTCGCAGTGCCCTCCCATCGAGGCTTCACAAAGAGCGGAAAGTCGCTGGGCAGCTCGGCCGCCTTCGATGATTCAGCGTCCGCCAACACGCATTGGGGGGCCACCGCAATACCCGCCGCAGCCACCGCACGGTTGGCCCAAGCCTTGTCGAGGGTGGTCGAAAGCGTCAGGGCATCGGACCCGAGAAAGGGAATCCCCGCCATCTCGAGCAGCACAGGGGCCCAGGCCTCACGATTTCGGGAGCCATGTCCTTCCGCAATATTGAGCACCACGTCCAGCCTGTCCGCGGCCTCCCCTCGAAGTCCGCGGGCCCAGAGGACTTCGGGAGAGCCCACTCGCACCGGTCGATGGCCGAGCCCTCTGATCGCGGCCTCGAGCACTTCCACGGTGGATTCGGGCTCGTACTCGACGTTGGCATCGACGGGCGCATCCGGACGCGACGCATACGTTCCGAAGGTCTCGTAGACGAGCCCAATCTTGAGTGCGCGGTGTGATTTCGAATTCATCGCCGATCCTCTCCCGGCTGCGGGGTATCTCGTCTAGCTTACCGAGAGGGCGGCGCGCCACATTGGACGCCTCGCTTCATCCCTACAGACTGGAAGAGCCCGTTCGCTTGTCTCAAAACCGCCCGATCTGGACACTTCTTGCTTGGGCCCCGGCCGGCCTCTGGGCCCTCGTCATTTGGCAACTCGGCGGCGATGGCTGGAGCGCACCCACAACTTCTCGCTTCCTGGGACCGCTCATCGAGTGGCTTTTTCCTGCCTTCGATCCAGAAACTCAGCGCACCCTCGCCGTCAGCTTCCGCAAGCTCGCCCACCCAACCGTCTACGGAATCTTGGCCGGCCTCGCCTACCCGGCCAGCCTGAGAACGTTGCGGGGCCAGCACGGCACAGCGCACGCCCTACTGACCCTCGCGCCCATTCTCCTTCTCGCGGTCGCCGACGAATGGAGACAGTCAGGGTCAGTGGCCCGAACCGGTTCTGGTGTCGACGTCCTGCTCGATTTCGCGGGCGCCACCGCGGCTTTCTGGCTTGCCGGCTTCGGAGAGCGGTTAGTCTTCCAGCGCCGACGCAAATCATCCCGGCCCCGGGGCCGAATCTGATATCGTCCTCGCCGTTATGAACGCCGCCTTCCTCGCCGCCATTGTGTTTGTCGCGTTCGCCCTCGGATACCGATTCTACTCGGCTTTCCTCTCACGTCGCCTGTTTGCCATCCAACCCGATGAGCCGATGCCGTCGAAGGAATTTGAGGATGGGGTCGACTACGTCCCAACTCGCCTCCACGTCCTCTGGGGGCATCATTTCGCATCGATCGCCGGGGCCGCTCCCATCGTCGGCCCGGCGATCGCGGTGATCTGGGGATGGGCCCCGGCCCTTCTGTGGGTCTGCGTTGGCACGATCTTCATGGGCGCCACCCACGATTTCTCGGCTCTTGTCATCAGCATGAGACATCAGGGCCAGTCAATCGGAGAAATCTCTGGCCAAGTCATCAACCCTCGGGTTCGCACACTCTTCCTGATGATTATTTCGTTGCTGATCTGGGTCGTCTTGGCGGTCTTTGCCTACATCATCGGCACGCTTTTCGTTTCTACCCCCAGTTCGATTTTTCCGATCAATTTCCAAATCCTGGTCGCTCTATTTCTCGGTTGGCTGGTGTATCGCCGCGGAATTCCGATGTTCATCCCTTCGCTTTTCGCGTATGCGGCGTTGTTGGTCGCGATTTTCTACGGAGAGGCCTTCGCGAACGCTTTCCCGGTGATCCAGACAATTCCGGTCATCGGCTGGGTGTGGGCCCTTCTGATCTATTCGTTTATCGCCAGCGTCCTTCCGGTCTGGCTCCTGCTTCAACCACGGGACTACCTCAATTCACATCAACTCGTGACAGGCCTCGTAGTTCTATCCCTGGGTCTCTTCGTACTGCGCCCGGAAGTGGTTGCACCGGTAATTCAGCTGAATCCGGAAGGCGCTCCGAGCCTGATCCCATTTCTTTTTGTCACCATCGCGTGCGGGGCCATCTCGGGCTTTCATGGGCTGGTGTCTTCAGGAACGACCTCAAAACAACTCGCCCAGGCCACCGACGCACGACCCATTGGCTATGGGGCCATGCTGGGTGAAGGCCTATTGGGCCTGCTGGCGGTCCTCGCCGCCACGGCGGGCTTCTCCAGTGGGGAAGAATGGTCGACCCATTACGCCAGCTGGGGTGCTGCGAATGGCCTAGCGGCAAAGCTGGATGCCTTCGTGTCGGGAGGCGCCACATTCGTGGCGAGCCTCGGCATCGATCGCGAGGTTGCCCGAACCTTCATGGCCGTGATGGTGATTGCCTTTGCAGCAACATCCTTAGACACCAGCGCTCGAATCCAACGCCTCGTGATCTCTGAGCTCGCCGAAGCCTACGGGGTGCGCTCCCTCCGCAATCGCTTCCTCGCCGGCGCCGTGGGAATTGGCGCCGCCCTTCTTTTGGCCACCACCCAGGGAGGCGGCACCGGAGGCCTCGCACTCTGGCCTCTTTTTGGCACCACGAACCAACTGGTCGCCAGTGTTACGCTCCTCGTCGTTTCGATCTGGCTAAAGCGGCAAGGCCGCCCGATTGCTTACACGGCGATCCCCATGGTGGCCCTGGCCCTCACCACCGCCTGGGCCATGGCGGGCAACCTTCAACACTACTACGCGGATTTCGAAAGCCTTTGGCTGCTGGCTCTGTCCGGAACCGCCGTGATGGGCTTGGATCTCTGGATCTTACTTGAGGGCGGGCGACTGCTCCTCAAACCTGCGTCGGTCCAGCCCCCTGACCGGCCCTAGATAAGAACCCCGACGGGCCTCAGCCTCAAAGCACCGCGGCCGGCCCGTCTGCGTCGAAACGTTGACGTCGCGTCAAGAGATCCTGGGCCGAAACCTCTACTGCCGCGGTGTTGGCCAGCTCTTGACCGGGCAAGAGGGCCATAATGACCCCAAGGTGCGTCACCACCAGTAGCCGTCCTGCGTCCATCCGGCCCAGCCAATCCTCCATCGCTTCTCGCGAACGGCGCCGAATCTCGGCGCGGGTTTCCCCACCGCCGGGGCGAACGTCCGGCGCCCCGGACTCAAAGGCTTTCAATCCAGCGGGGTCTTGCTCTTGAATCTGCGCCCGGGTGTGACCTGACCACGTCCCCACATCGAGTTCCCGCAGTCGCACATCCTCGACTAATTCGAGGCGCAGGGCGCGGGCCACCGGCGTGGCGGTCTCGATGGTGCGCTGAAGGTCACTGCAAACCAGCGCCACCGCCGACTCACCCTTGAGCCGTTCGCCGAGTAGGCGGGCTTGGACTCGCCCCTCTGCCGAAAGCGGAGGGTCTGCATGCCCTTGCCACCGACCCGCAGCGTTCCAATCCGTTTGGGCGTGCCGGATCAGCATCACCCGTTTCTCCGAACTTTGCTCGCTCATCTGCCCTGCACTCTACGGGACCCAGCCCGACTGTCCATCGAAGGGCCACCGCCCATCCGCCGCGGCCAAGCTCTTCGAACCGCATTCACGGGGCTTGGAAGGCCTCGGCGTCCAGCTGGCCCTCACTCTGAGCCACAATACATGTAACGGCCGCATCCCCGGTGATATTCACCGCCGTGCGAACCATATCGAGCAGCCGGTCCACACCGATGATCAACGCAATGCCCTCCACCGGCAGGTTGGCTTGACGAAGCACCAGAGCAAGCATGATGAGTCCAACCCCGGGCACGCCCGCCGTCCCAACGGAGGCCAATGTCGCCGTCAAGACGACTCCAAGATATTGAACTGGGCCCAAATCGAGACCATACGCTTGCGCGATAAACACCGTCGCGACGCCTTGCATGATCGCCGTGCCATCCATATTAATCGTCGCGCCCAGCGGAATCGTGAAGGACGCGACTCGATTGTCGACGCCCAGCCGATCCTCGGCTGTTTCCAGCGTAACCGGCAGAGTCGCATTGCTGCTTGCGGTACTAAAGGCAAACGAAATCGGCGCCCGCATCTTTCTCAGAAAGACCCGGGGATTCAGTCCAGAAAAAATCTTCAGGAGGACCGGATAGACGACCAACCCGTGAAAAAGCAGAACCGCCAAGACGACGCTGAAATAACTGGCCAACTGAGCGATCGCCCCCAAGCCCTGATCGGCGAAGATGCGAGCCAGCAAACAGAAGACACCGTAGGGCGCAATCTCCATCAAGACGGTCACGAGCCGGAGGACGACTTTATTGAGGTCTTCAAACACCGCCAGCAGGCGCCTCCCAGGATCGCCAGAGAGACTCATCGCAAACCCAAAAAGCAGCGCGAAGACAATGATCTGCAGCATATTCCCCTCGGCCATCGCTTGAATGGGATTCGAAGGAAAAATGTTCACCAGGGTTTCCGTCCAGCCCGGCGCTACCCGCGGCGCAAATTCAAGGTCTGTCGGAAGATCGAGTCCGTCCCCAGGCCGGACCAGCGCAGCGGCCGACAGCGCAACGCTGATCGCGATCGCAGTCGTTCCCAGATAGAGGGCCAAGGTCTTTCCACCAATTCGGCCGAGCCGCGAGAGATCATCAAGGGAAGCCGCACCGCAGACCAGGGAGACAAAGACCAAGGGGACCACCAAGAGCTTTAGACTGGCCATAAAAACGGCCCCGACCACGTAAAATAATCCGTCGATTAAGAAGCTTTGCAGCGCCCGCCCCACCCAGCCTTGTGGATCAAGGCCATGCGTTCGGAGCATATTCAGCGACACCCCGAGTGCGAGGCCGGCGACCATCCCGATCACAATCCGCGCAGTGAGACTTCGCCGAGGTCGGTCCACTTCGATCTCTGTCACCGCTCCCGCCCCCCTTGCGACGAACTCTGTTGGCCTTCCAAACCATTGGACCGGTCCCGGAGCCAAGCCTCGATCACGGGAATCAGGCCATTCAATGCACGGGCACGGTGAGAGATCTGATCCTTGACCCCAGCGGGCAGTTCAGCCATCGCTTGATCGTACCCTGCCGGAACAAAAATGGGGTCGTACCCAAATCCCCCTTGCCCGACCGGAGACTTCAGAAGAGTGCCTTCGCAAAATCCTACCGCGGTCTGAATCGGACCCCCTGGGATACCAAGGGCGGCATGGCAAACGAAGCGTGCTCCTCGCGTCGCCCCACCGGTTTTTTCGACTTCTTCCAGCAAATGCATCACGCGACCCGAATCATCGAGACCGGGGCCTCCGAATCGGGCGGACAGAGGCCCCGGAGCGCCGTTCAATGCCTCCACCTCCAGCCCCGAATCGTCTGCAATCGCCCATTCGCCTCGTTGCTCACACACCGCTTGGGCTTTCGCAATCGCATTCAACCGATAATCGGTTCCCTCCTCGGGAAACTCCACCGGAGCGCGGCCTTCGAGTGAGGCCACCTCGATGGGCAAATGGGCGAGCAGGCTGACCATCTCCCGGACCTTGCCTCGGTTCCCACTCGCCACGACCAAGCGGGCCCCGGGACCGGCCTGTGCGCCCTGCTTCATCACGTTTCGAGACCTTGGGTCGCCGATGCAACGGCAGCTCGCTGCGCGGCTGTGATCGTCTCGACGCCTGAAAGCGCCAGCGCGGTCAGAGCATTCAGCTGATCAGGGGAGAAGGTGCCTCCCTCCCCTGTTCCCTGCACTTCACAAAACTGGCCCCGGCCCGTGGCGACAACATTCATATCCACCTCAGCCCGAGCGTCCTCTTCGTAGGGAAGGTCCAGTCGAGGCTCGCCATCAATCAGCCCCACCGAGATGGCGGCCACACTGTCTCGAAGGGGATCTTTTTCCAACAGACCCCGCGCCTTCAAACGTGCACAGCCAATCGCCAAAGCCACCCATGCCCCAGTGATCGACGTCGTGCGGGTGCCTCCATCCGCCTGCAAGACGTCGCAGTCGATCCAAAGCGTTCGTTCGCCCAAAGCCAGCGGATCGATCACTGCCCGCAAACTGCGACCAATCAGCCTCTGAATTTCCATCGTCCGCCCAGACACCTTACCCCGGGCCGCCTCGCGATCATTACGCGTGTCGGTCGAGGCCGGCAGCATTGAATATTCCGAGGTCACCCATCCCTCGCCGCGTCCCTTCAGCCAGCGTGGCACACTCGGTTCTTCCGAGACGGTGCACAGCACTCGCGTCCGACCCATGGAGCACAAGACTGAAGCCAGCGGATTTTCGATAAAATCCACTTCCAGCTTCAAAGGGCGCAACTCATCATTTCTTCTTCCATCTTGTCGCATCACTCAACTCTCCCTCGGCAATCGGAGGCTGCACATCCCTCAACTGGGATGAATCTCCTCGGCCTCGACGCGCATCGTAACGCTTCCCAAACAGAATGACTGCCTGAGCAACCGCTTGTGCAATAGCCTCACGGTGGCCCGCTGACCCAAGCAATTGCTCATCCTCGTGGTTACTCAGGAAACCAATTTCGACTAAGGAAGCCGGCATCTGGACCCCCATCAAGACGACAAAGGGCGCCTGCTTGACTCCACGTCGCGACGTTCCGGGAATTGAGGCGAGTTCTCCCTGCACGAGCTTTGAAAATTCGCTGGACTCGGCCATATGTTCACTCACCATCATATCCCCGAGCACACCCACCAAGGGATCGAGGCTCTCGTGACTCACCTGAGACCTGCGAAATGCACCATTCTCCCGCTCAGCAACCTGACGGGCCTCGTCATCACTGCCCTCAAGAGACGCGAAAAAAGTTTCGAAGCCCCGGGGTGCATCGCCCCGAGCCGAGTTGGCGTGGATCGAGATGAAAAGGTCTGATCGCGCATCGTTCGCCATCGAAGTGCGAACTTCAAGGGGAACAAAGACATCCTCGTTTCGAGTCATCATGACCCGTAATCCCGACGCCCGTAAACGCCGCGCGAGCCGTTGCGAAACATCGAGGACAAGGCGCTTCTCTTCTAAGCCGCCGGCTCCACTCGCCCCCCGATCTTCTCCTCCGTGACCCGGATCGATCACGACGACATCAAAACGGTCTTTCTCGCCAGGCGCCGCCTGAACCGAAGCCGGCTGGCCGCCCGCTCCAAGCCAGAAACCCAGCAGAGCGACGACCCAACGAATGCGACTTTGCAACGTCGACTTCCCCCTCGCCGAGCGATCCTACCACGCAAGGGACCGTGCATCCGGCTCGGAGCACTTAAAGGAGTCAACGACCTCCCCGCTTAGGGCCAGTCGTCGTGGGCAGCTAGATCAGGCCCGGAAGGCGGGTCGGGTGCGCGCACCGTGAACTCGACCCGGTCCGTAAAGACCTTCAGGGGCACCCAACCCGGAAATTCAGACATTCTCGGCATCCCCAAAGTCATGGCGCCCGTCGGATCAATCACCCAAGGGTCATCGGCGTCCTCGAACCAGAGAGTCACCATGTGATGCTGTCCGTCGTCCGGCCGAAAAATGATGGCTCGAAACACTTCTTCCGAACCAAAGCCAAGATCTCTGAGCGCATGAAAAGTGAGGAGTTCCAGACCATCACAATCGTCGCCGTTGGACGCCAGGGTTTCCTCGAGAGTGGCCCAGTGGTCAATCACTCCATCTTCGACGTAGTGGATGGGAGCTTGAGACTGAACCCAGCTCGCCACTTCCCGCGCGAGAGCGCGTTTTTTGGCCGCTCGAAAGTTCAAATATTTAGAACGGAGGCCCCGCGCATCCTCTGTCGATGAAACCACCGCCCCTCCGTCGGCTGCTTGCGAGACCGGCGGAAGCGGCGTCGGCCCGCTCTCCGCCTCTTCACGAAGTGACCGACGCTGCCATCCAGCAATCTTCGGGGACCACGCGTCTCGTTCTGAGGGCGCCGAGAAATACTGGTAGTGCATTGCTCCGCCTTGGAGGGATGTTGCGCAACCCAGGCAGGATACGGCCAAAATGAACATCGGGCCGAGCGCGAACATGCGAGCGAATGCGGGGGGAAGGCTGCCCATACTCCCCGCTATCGGCTGGGGTCGGATGGGGGTTGAGAAGGGTGGACCGACAAAAAGACCGGACCCGCAACCTATGTGCAGCTTCTGCGCAGCCCTCTCCGCTTACAGAGGAAGATCCGCATCGGAATGGAAACCTTGAGGAGACCGCGTTGGAACCGGGAGGACGATCAAGTCGTCATCCGATCCCCACTGGTCCTCAGCGCTGCGCCCTCAGAGCAAGCAGCCCGAGGACGGCAAGATCACCGCTATCCGTAGAGCATGATGTTCTGAGCGTCACAACTCCCGATGAGCCCGAACATGACCACGAAAAACAGCGCCATCATGGGGATCCCCCCCAAGACGTAGAGCCAAGACGCCAGATCTCCGTTAATCCCGGGTCCTTCCTCGTCGTAGTCCTCTGAGGCTTGCTCTTCGGACGATTCAGGCAATGTCATGGCGATCAGTCTCCTCCTAGCAGGCGGCCGCAGTCTAGCGACGGTCCCCACGGGCGCAAACGCATCAATTTGATGCCTCTCGAACCGCCCTGACTGGCGGAGGCGTTCGCCAGGAATCCGGGACTCCGGCTAAATCGGCTTGAATCTCCAGGTCGCGATATTTCGTTTCCACCGCCTCGAGCGCGACTCTTTGCTCTCTCAACTGCTCGCGCAGCCTAAAACTCAGCGGCGTCACGTCCGTGTTGCTGCTGGCCCCTGGCGGCGCCATCTGCCACTGCCCCGATCCCGCCTGGCCCGACATGCCGTCAAGCTCCTCCTTTGTCTTCGCAATGTCCGCCTGAGCCGCCCGAATCTCCGCCGAGGATTCTCGAAATCGCGCTTTCCACGCCTCAGCCGTAATCCCATTGCGCTCCTGTTGTTCAAAATCCATTGAGGACGGGAGTCTCAGCAACTGATCGAGTTCAACAGATGCATCGAGAGGCGAAGCAGACGGAGCACTCGACTTCGACGTTTCGGCGGATCCAGTCACGTCCAGCGGCGCCTGATCAAAGTCTTGCGCTCGGGCGAAATCGGCGACGGCCAGCAGCAGAAGCAGGACCCAAGGCGCCATCTGTCCTTCCAGGCCAAATCTCGCCCTGCCGTTCTCATGACACCTACGCCGAGCCCTCAAAACCCTCTCCCTTCATCGCCCCCAGGGAGCCTGCTCCCCACGGTTCTTTAGCGCGCCCAGACCGGGACGATAGCGGAGAGAACACCGGTATCAGATAAAACAGCGATCGACTCCTATGGACGCCGAATACGCTTTAAGCCGGTCCGCGGGTCGCCGATACGCAAGGCATTCGCCTTATGGCCTGTACGGAGCGGCCAGAGAGCTTCGGGGGAGACCGGCACGATGGAACGGGAGAAACTTTACCGCCTACTCAGGTTGGGACTGGAGAAAGGCGCATCGGACATCCACTTTCAGGTCGACTACCTGCCCCTTTACCGATTTCACGGTGAATTGGTCGAGCTTCGTTACAAGGTTCTCACACCCGAGGACACCCAGGCCATCGTAGAATTGCTCTGCGAGCAGGAGCCCGACAACCAGGCCTTCGATTGGAATGAAAAGGACCTTGCCTACGAGCTACCCGGTGAAGGACGCTTTCGGGTCAACATTTCCCGCCAGCGACGAAATTACAACATCGTACTCCGGGTCATTCCGCCCCAGATCAACACACTCGCCGAACTCAATCTTCCCTCGGCCCTCGCAGAAATCGCCCACGTGGCTCGTGGATATGTCTTGGTCACCGGGGCCACCGGCATGGGCAAATCCACCACGCTGGCCGCAATGCTCAACGGCATCAACACCACCCGGAAATGTAAAATTGTCACAATCGAAGACCCCATCGAATTCGTCTTCTGTCACCAACGGGCCATCATTACCCAACGCGAAATAGGTACCGATACGGGATCTTTCCCAGAGGCGCTCCACGCCGCGCTTCGGCAAGATCCAGATGTCATTATGGTGGGCGAGATGCGCGACCTCGAGACGGTCGACACATCTCTCAAGGCCGCTGAAACCGGCCATCTCGTCTTCTCGACAATTCACACATCTGATGTCGCCTCGACGATTGGGCGATTGGTCTCATTCTTCCCAACCGAGGAACAGGTCAACGTCCGAACCCGCCTTGCTGAGAATCTTCAGGCCATCGTCTCCCTTCGACTTCTCAGCAATAAAAAAGAGAATGGACGTGTACCCGCCGTCGAAGTGATGCGTTCGACGCGATCCATCCAGGAGTGCATCAAGGATCCGAGCAGAACCCACGAGATCACGGACCTGATCGCCCGAGGTCGTGGAGAACAGATGCAAACCTTCGACCAACATTTGCTCGACTTATTGAGAGCCAACAAAATCTCGGTCCACACCGCGCTTACAGCCGCCTCCAATCCCGCTGACTTCCAAACCAAACTTGAAATGGAGGGCGACTTCAGCGAAGTCGTCGCCGTCGACCAGAAACCCGACATCCCTTTCGAAATCGAACCCGATGGACGTTTCTAGATGACCATCCCCCCTTACCGTTTGGACTCCGATTCCACCCGGGCCCTGGACCAAACCCTTCGCGAGGCGCCCTCCCGAGCCGTCGACCTCGCGGACGGTGGCCTCGCACTCCTCTTTATGAGCAACGAAATCTCGCAGACCCCGGAGAGTCTTAGGCTTCGGAGTGCCGCGGGATTCACCTCGGTGGAGCAAGCCCGAAGGGCGGCGGAAATGCTGTTAAGCGCCGCCCAAAGGTGTTTTCTTTCTTCCGAAGCGACCGAGCAAGCGGCGACCACCGCATTGGGACCCCGCGCGGGCGCGGGACTTTTGCTCTACCCACTGATGGCCGGCGGACGGCGTTATGGCGTCCTTCTGGTCGGGACACCCTCGGTGCCCTCAAGTCAGTGCGAGCAATCCTTGGCCAACTTGGCTTTTTCGATCGCATTACAATGCGATTACCCGTACCTCCTCGAAGAATGGGAAAACGGCCAGAAGACACTCGCCGCCGCCCCGGACGCGACCGATTCCGAGGAGATCCTTCGACTCTCTGAGAAGCTTTTCGAGCAGGACATCGAGTTGCTCCGACATGGTGAACAACTCGGAGAGATCGAAAAAGTGAAGAGTGATTTTATCGAGAAGATGTCTCGAGAGCTCCGAACGCCCCTCAACAGCATCATCGAATCAATCGTCTCGGTACTCGCAGGCGAGTTTGAGAATCTGTCTGAAAGTGCTCGCCTCGCTCTTCGTCGCGCGCTCGACGAGGGGTCCGTTTATCAACGGACGCTCGAAAACATCCTCGACTTGTGGAGAATCAAGCAAAACGAACTCCGCATCGAGTATCAGAGCCTCAATATTGGAGAAGTGATCGAAGAAGCCATCTTCAGCGTTCAAGAAACTCTGGGTACAAAACCAGTCTCCATCGACAAAACGCTCACCGAGCCGCTGCCCCGAATCAAGACCGACCTCGCCAAGCTCAACCAGATTCTTTTTTTACTGCTGGACAACGCCGCCAAATTCACCCAAAAGGGCTCCATTCGCATTGGAGCCGAACTCCGTGGCGATCGCCTCGTGTGCCGAATTCAGGACACGGGAATCGGAATCTGCGCGGACGACCAAGCCTATCTCTTCGACGAGTTCTTCCAGGTCGACCCGGAAGCGAGTGGTCGGTTCCGGGGCGCTGGACTCGGACTCACCCTTGTCCAAGAACTCACCCGGCTTCTCGACGGACAATGCAGAGTGACCAGCGAGACGGGCCGCGGCACAGTGGCCACCCTCGAAATCCCTGTCCAAGTAGAAGGCTGAACCTTCCAGCCCAACTAGCTCTCGTTCGGCGTCACCGGGCTCGGTTTGGGCGACTCGGCGTCATCGGCCTCAATCGCTGATTCGACGTCGCTGGGGAGCGCTTCGACCAAAGCCTCATCGGCCAGGGTCTCAACCGCTTCTTCTGAGATCAACCCTGCGTTCTCGTCGATCTCGACCTTGCCCGCGGCAATCTCGCGGAGGGCGACGACCACATCCTTATTTTCCTCGCTCCCGACGAGGGCTACAGCGCCTTTTTTCAACTGCTTGGCCCGAATGGCAGCCACTTGAACCAATTTAAATCGGTTCGGCACCTGCTCAATGCAATCTTCAATGGTGACCCGGGCCATATTGAACTCCTTTGGCGAATTCGACGTCAAGACGGCCCGTGAGAGAGATCGGGCCAGCGGGCGGCACGATAAACCAGCCTCCGAACGAAGGAAACCCCGGCCGACAAACGCCGGCCGGGGTCCTGTTGGCCTTCCTGCCAAGGAAGGCTCCCAGCGATGGAGGGATTACCTCCGCCGACGGGCGGCCTTCTTGCGGCGGGCGGCCTTCTTCTTCCCGGCTGCCTTCTTGCGGCGAGTGGCCTTCTTCTTGCTCGCCTTCTTCTTGGAGGCCTTTTTCTTACTGGCTTTTTTCTTGCTGGCCTTTTTCTTGGAGGCCTTTTTCTTACTGGCCTTCTTCTTGGCCTTCTTCTTGGCCGCCTTCTTGCGCGTGGCCTTCTTGCGGGTGGCCTTCTTGCGCGTGGCCTTCTTACGAGTTGCCTTCTTTCGAGCTGCCATGTGGGTCACCCCCCTTTTTTTGCTCAACGTTCAATTGACACGAAACCGACGACTTCCGAGCGCATTCACGATCAGTTGCATCGCCGAGTGTCGGCCCACCTATCGGTGGCTGGGTGACGCGACTTGAAGCCAATCGACCACTCGGCCGACCACCTTCGCACCACAAAACGCACCCATAGAACGTTTGTTGCGACTGACGCTAACACCACATTTTCGGGGTAGTCAAGTAATTGCGCAAAAAAAACAATATGATGGCGATTAAAACTGCGACTGCCGATCCAAAACGGGTCTCAACTTGACCCCCAAAAGCCACTCAAGCACTCCCTCCGCAATGCCCGATGCCGCGCATCAGAACACCTCAGCCAGGGTCGGATCCGCCCTGGCCAGGGATGTACATGCTGACGCTCGTATCCAAAGAAAGGCGCGCGAGAAACGCCTCTGCATCCACCAGGCGCCACTGAAGGCACTTCAGTGCCCTTCCCATCAACGGCTCTGGGGGAGTGGGCCGAATGCGCGGCTGAGGAACTCAGGCTGCCCCAGAGCGCCCGTGAACGGCAGGCTGGGCGCAGAAAGAACAGACCGGACCCATGTTGACGGGCCGGCGAACCATTTTTTCGCTTCAAGCGAAGAACAACCGGCTGCGTTGGCCCGGGCGGTGGTTGACCGCGTCACGCATTGATCCCTTGAACAACGCCATGGGGGATTCCCGCCCCAACCTCGGAATCGCTTATCCGGTGTACGCACGCCACCGACTTTGCAGCCAGGCCCGGGAGAAACTCTATTTCTTGTGGCGCTGCCGCTTGAGAAGTTTGCGCTGCTTATGCTTGCGCATCTTCTTTCGGCGCTTCTTGACTACGCTACCCACGATTTCACCTCTGTCGATCAAAATCAAGTCCAGCCCGGCTTCCCGCGGATCCAAGCTCGGGTTGAGCCCGGTAGCCCAGAGCCCAGCTTTCACCCCGACCGGGAGAGCGCCTCGACGCCAACAGAGACGACGCGGACGGCGGAGGGATACTCGCTCATCGACCTTCAGTCAAGGCAAGAAGCCCTCTACCTGGAAATCGCCCCCAGGGGTGAGCCGGGACCACTCAACGGAGTTCGTTCCTTACAACCGCTCTGGCGTGACCCTCTCAGGCCTCGAAACAAACCGCCCGATCCACGCCCCACACCGCTCCGAATCTAGTGCTCGATAATCTCAAGGATGTATCGTTTTTTCTCTTTGCCACTGGCGGCCGACATCAGCGTTCGGATCGCCGAAGCATGCGCTCCGCCCTTTCCAATCACCTTGCCGAGATCGTCCTTGGCGACACGCAGCTCCAGCACATGAGCGTGCTCGCCAATGACTTCCTTGATCTGAACCTCGCCGGGCTGATCCACTAGCGCCTTCACAATATCTTCAATCAGAGACTTCATCATTCCAATCCTCTCCACAACGGCAACTTCAACTGCCCCGCGCAACACCGCGCATCATGCTCTCACCCACACCGCTGAACGATTGAAATTCTTCGGTCAGCGACGCCGATACTAGGTGCTAATTCGGCCCTTGTACGGCTTATTCAGCCTCTATTCCGCGACTGAGGTTTGTTTCACAACCGGAATGCGGCAATCACCCTAGGTATCTCGCGCTAGCGAATGGGGCGAATCCCGGGCTTCCAAAGAGCGGCGGAATGATCATCGCCCCGGCCGAGGCGGACGGAGGACACATCTCTCTGCTCCAGAAAGACTCTTGATCAAGGCAGAGCGGCCTCCCCGTATTCGTGAGAGCGGTGACCAAAGTGCCCTCACGATCCATGTCCGGCGCATTGCTCAAAAAGATCGAGCCCGGGCCGGGAACTCAAGCTCAACAGTTCTTCACTGTGCCTTCACCCGCGCGACCGGCTCGGGAAACGAGAGGGCCCGCAGGCACTAGAGAATTCAGCGGATCTGGGGTAACGAATGTTCGCCTGACGGTGGAAAGCGTCCTACTTGAGCCCGATCGAGACGCGCCGACCGAAAGAGGCTTTTTGACCCCGATAAAAACGGCCGGCGAAACAGTCCACCGCCGAGTCTGCTGCCCGAGTTCACTATGGCGACCCCCGTCGTAACCAGCCGAATCCTGAGAAGACTCCTCGCGAGCGGAGTACAAGGCCGCGCCGAGCGATTGCTCGCCCGGGTTCATCCGGCGGACCTGGGCCCTCTCCTCGCAGATCTGACACCCGACGAGATCCAAACCGTCATCGACCTTTTGTTCAACCAACACCGCGCGGCCACCCTACTCCGCGAACTGCCCCACGAGTTACTCCCCCAGATTTTCGACGCGATCACAGATCGGCGACTCGCTGAAATTCTCGCCCGACTCGAGATCGATGATCTATCGGTTCTGATCGGATACGTCCCGGAGGAGCGTCGGGAGAACGTTCACGCGCGGCTCCCTCGACACCGCCGCGACGAACTCCTCTACGCCAGCCTCTACCCGCCTGATAGTGCAGGCCGCGTCATGACAACTCGTTTCTTGGCCTTAGACGAAAAGATGACGGCCCAAGAAGCCATCGACTCAATCCGGGCCGGACGGGACTGGGGTGACCAAGGCCACTACCTCTATGTGACGAACAACGACAGACTTCTGCTGGGCGTCGTTCCCATTCGAAAACTGGTCTCGGCGCCCCCCACGACACCCGTCGCTGAGCTGACAGCAACCAATACGATCGCGGTACCCGCTGACGCAGATCAAGAAGAAGTGGCCCAGATGGTGGCCCGATACGACCTCTTCGCAATTCCCGTCACCGACGGCGATGGTCGACTCCTCGGAATCATCACCGTGGACGACGTGATCGATGTCATTACCGAGGAAGCCACTGAGGACATCTATCATCTAGCCGGGCTTTCGGAGGAAGATCGCGTCTTCACGTCCGCCGGAGTTTCGATTCGCAAAAGATTGCCTTGGATGCTGCTCAACCTGGGCACAGCCTTTACCGCTGCAGCCGTTGTCGGACTGTTTGAACGCACCCTCGCACAGCTGGTCAGCTTGGCGGTCTTCCTGCCGGTCGTCGCGGGCGTCGGTGGGAATGGCGGAATCCAGACCCTGACCGTGATCACACGGGCCATCGCTTTGGGGGAGATCGAGTTTTCGACGGGTCTGCGCGCCATCGGGAAAGAGATGGCGGTGGGGCTGGTGATGGGTCTCTCCGCTGGAATCATTGCGGGGGGCATGGCAGCCCTCTGGCAGGGAAACCCTTACATGGGCTTGGTGCTGCTGCTCGCCATGATGATTACCCTGACCGTCGCCGGCCTCCTCGGCGCCGCCGTCCCCCTTCTCCTCAAGGCTCTCGATCAAGACCCTGCAGTCGGCGCTGGCGTTCTGGTGACCTTCTGCACTGATGCCCTGGGCTTTTTCTCTTTTCTGGGCATTGCCACACTCTTACTAGACCGACTGGTCTGAGCCCATTCACCTGAAGCCCAGACTAAAGCGGCGTTCGAGTCCACCCGTCCGCCCCACGACTCAAGCGGTAGCTCGGCCAGTAGTCGAGGTCGAGCTCAAGCGTCGCCACGGAGAGCTGCCCATTCAATGCCTCCAACTTCAGGCGAACGGATGCTCCGCTTGGCTTACCCCGAACCGCGGCGGTAAACGCATCCAAGTCCGGTGTGGGCTTTCCATCCACAGCTAAAATTCGTGCCGCAACGGGCAGTCCGTAACGATCAGCCGGGGAGCCGTACCAATAACGGGCAATATAAACGCCCTCTTGAGGCAGCTGTTCCTGACGCGAAAGAACGCGGGGCGGATCTTGCAACAGTGTGCCGGCCCACACCAAAGCCCGGGTGGTCCCCTCGCCTTTCAGAGGAGCCGTTGGAAGGGACAATTCCAACACGCGACCATCCCGCAGAATTTCGAGCGAGACGCGCTCCGCCGAGGAAGCCTCCTGAATCTCGTGAAAACGCGAAACCGGCCGACCATCCACTGAGAGCACTAAATCCCCCGGCTGCAGTTTTCCCTCTGCGGGCCCACCCGCTGTCACCCGGCGAACCGCCAACACTTGCCTGCGGTCAGGGTCGTGCTTCTCAAGACGGGCCGCTTGCACCGCTTCGAGGCCGCGCGAGCGGGCCTCCTCGAGCCCCACCGGGTAGAACTCCACATCGAGCGAACGCCACCCCACCGCGTCCCCCTTGCGGAGGGGATCAACGATGGCGCTGATTTCACGGGAGGGAATACCGGCGAAGAAGGCTTCCAATGACTGGCCAAATCCTTCGGAAAAAGAGCCCCAGAATGCCCTCACGCGACCTTTCCCGTCTGCGAGCACCCCGCCGATGGTGACAGGAGCATCTTCGACGGATAGCAATTCGAGATTGCTTTCCTGAAAGCGAGGTGGATAAGTCCGGGGGAGAACCACCGCTTCACGTCTCTCCAACCGAGTCTCTCGCGAAACGATTCGATTTGCATTGGAAAGGCCCACAACGAACACGCCTTCTCCCAGCTCTAGCTCATCCACGCGCAAGCGGGCCGAACGGAGCGGGGTTTCTCCGATCAAAGCAGGGTCGTAACGAATCACCGCCAGGTTGTGTTCCGGATGCAGATAAACCACTTCAGCGGGGATTCGCACCGACCCGGCGACGACAACTTCGAGATCACCCAGCGCCACCGGAACGGTTTCTCTGTCCACAACCACCAGGCCGCGATCCGCATCGACAATCAGACCCGCACCTCTAAATTGGTCACCATGAACACCATCGATACGATACGGAATGTCGTACTCCACCAAAACCAGAGAAGGAGCCAGAGCGCGGGTCACTTTTTCTGGAGCCGAGCTGACTTGCGTCGTGACCGGGGCAGGAGGCTCCGACGCGGGCGCGGGCGGCGCGGAACGACAGGGCCAAGTCCCGGTCTGATCGTCGCGCTCGCAATGCTGCATCGAAAACCACCGCCGATCGACCCGAATCACCGCCACGCCGGGGGCCCTCGGCGCATCCAGCAACCAGTACCCAATGGGCACCTTCTCCCCATCTGCAAAACCGGCGATCTCAGCCTCAAAAGCCTCCAGAGTTGGGGTCGGCACACCCTTCACATGGGTCACGATCGCCCCCGCTGACAGACCTGCTCGACTCAGGGTGTAACCCGGCGAAGCGACGTACACCCCTTGAATCGGCACACCGTGATTTCGGGCCTGTTGATAGGAGAGATCATGCAGCACACCTCCCCCGAACTCGAAGTAAGCCGAAGGGGTGACCGCATGCAGATCAGCCACTTTCAGCTCAACCGAAAGGGGCTGCCCGCCACGTTCGATGTCGAGCACCAGGTCGTCGCCGACATGGGCATCAAGTTGCCGCTCGATCGGGAGAAAGCCGTCGACGGCCTCTCCTGCAATTCGGAGCACGATATCCCCCGGTTCAAGCAGACCATCCGCCGGACCACCGGGCACAATCTCGCTGACTACAATCAAACCTGTGCCTTCAGGGCGACTCCGGCGAATCGCTTCTTCAGTCGACACACTCAAGCCGAGACGTCTCAACTCATCGTACGGTCGATAGGCGAAGACCGTCTCAAGGGTCCCTCTCACGGGAGAGCGACCTCCTTGCAGTTCGAGGAGCGCCCGCTGAACCCGATCGAGAGGCAGAAAAAAGCTCGACGCGGCGAGCCTGCGCCCTCCCGCATTCAGCGCCACAACTTGGCCCTGCCGGTCAATCACCGGCGACCCCGATGACCCGCCGGACGTTCCTGAAGCAGCCTGGAGATAAAACGTATTAAAATCATTGAATCCACGACGGCCATAGACCGGGGCCGCCCGATCTAGGCGAGCGATCGTCCCGCCCAGAATGGACATCTTCTCCCCCGCGTCATTTCCAATCACACGAACGTCTAGCCCTACCTCTGCCCGCTCAGGAGCCAACGGGAGCTCGGCCACGGGCATAAACTGAACATCCGCGGGATCAAACTGATAGAAGCCAAAATCGTGAACGGGATCACGATAGAGCGCTCGAATATCGACCTCTTCGTTGTCAAGAAAAACGGCTTTTGCAGCCACAGGCCCCGGCATAACCACATGCCGGTTAGTCAGAATCAACCCTCGCTCAGCATCCACTACAAAGCCCGTTGCGACCGCGTCGCCCGCCTGGCCTCCATCGAAGGCCCGGGGCGCACTGACCTTCAGAACGACAATGGCCGGAGCCACACGGTCAATCGTCTCCTGCCAAAGGTCAACTTCCTCGGCTCCCGCTGGCCATGCCAGCCAGCCCACCAAGAACATCGCCATCTGGACAGACGCCGCACGTCGAGACCACACACTCAGAGCGCTTCGGCCCCAAGCATGACGTCGACCAAACTCACACACGCCTGCCTCCCCATTAGCCAGAGAATCTCATCTCGATTTCTTGCAGCATCCGATCCCGAACACCCTGATAGCGAGCGGGCAATTCAATCGGGGGATTCGGCACTTCAGGCATGAGACCCGACAATTCCATACGGTGGTAGTCCAGCTTCACATCGGTGAACTTGAGCCCATGAGCAGTCGAAATGACCACCACCCGGTCACTCGACCGAATCATCCCCCGCTTGACTAACTTCTGCATCGCCACCAGCGCCACTCCGGTATGCGGACAATTAAACAAGCCGGTCCGATCCGCAGCCGCACAGGCTTCTACGATTTCGCTTTCCGACGCCTGCTCAACAACACCGTCGTAGCGACGCAGAGCGTCCACAGCCTTTTCGATGGATACGGGATTACCAATTTGAATCGCTGAGGCCACGGTCGGGCGCGCCGCGATCGGTTCGAAGACTTCGAACTCTTTCAGATACGAGAGATACAGCGGGTTCGCAGACTCGGCTTGCCCCACGCAAATGCGCGGCCGCTTCGAGACCAAACCCAGATCAACCAGCATATCGAGACCCTTCGCCAACGCGGAGACGTTGCCCAAATTGCCTCCTGGGATCACGATCCATTCTGGAACTTCCCAATCAAACTGCTCAACAATTTCAATCCCGACCGTCTTCTGTCCCTCGATCCGAAGGCTGTTCATCGAGTTGGCCAAATAGACACCGTCCCGCTCAGAAACCTCCTTAACAATCTCCATACAGCCATCAAAATCCGTATCGAGCGCGAAGACGATCGCCCCGTTGGCCACCGGCTGGATCAATTGCGCGAGAGAAATCTTGCCTCGGGGCAAAAACACAACCGCCGGAATCTCCGCCGCAGCGGCATAGGCCGACAAGGCCGCCGATGTGTCGCCCGTCGACGCGCAGGCCACCGCCGGAATCTCAATCCCGTCTGAAATCATCTGTTTGACCTGAGAGACGAGCACCGTCATTCCCAGATCCTTAAAGCTTCCGGTATGCGAATTTCCACAGAGTTTGATCCAGAGATCCTCCAGCCCTACTTCGCGACCGTATCGCTCTGCCCAAAATAAATTACTGTGGCCCTCGTACATCGAAACGACGTTGCCGTCCTCGATTTCCGGCAGCACCCACTCTTTCTTGCCCCAGACACCCGACCCATACGGCCACTCGTGGCGTCCGGCTCGGCGCGCAAAAATCTCCTTCCACCCTTCACCCGACGTTTGCGAAAGAGCAGCCGCATCGTGAACCACCTGCAGCAAGGCACCATCACGGGCCTTATAGACCACTTCATTCAGCCCATATTTTTCCTGAGGGTCGTGAAGACTCTCAAACCACGCCCGATACGGAGGACGGGCTTGCTCTCGAGCCGCCTCGTTCATCAAAGTTCCTCCTCAATCCGAAGAGCCACGCTCGTTGCTGTGACGGCGCCCGACGCATCAATGTTCGCAAGCGCTCGCCTCAAGGCATGATCCTCCGCGGGGTGCGTCACAACAATGACCGGGACATCAGCCAATCCCGCGCCCGTAGACCGCTGGACGAGAGATTCGATGCCAACGCCCTCCTCCGCCAGTGCCGCTGCAATCCCGGCTAGGCAGCCCGGCCGGTCCACAGCAGAAAAACGAACATAGGACCGACCACGAACCTCTCCCAAAGAGACCAAGCTCTTTTGTGCGAGCGCCTCGGGGCGGTATGAAAGCGGGGATACGGGCCCTGCCCCCCCCCTTTGCTTCTCTCGAGCGATCTCCATGAGATCGGCGACGACCGCGCTCGCGGTCGGCATCTCCCCTGCCCCGGCTCCGTAGTAGAGGGTCGGTCCCACTGCATCCCCACGAACCTCGACGGCATTCATCGCAGCATCCACGTTGGCCAACATGCTGGAAATCGGCACCATCGTCGGATGGATCCGGGCTTCGATCCGCTCCTCACCACCCGCTCCCCGGTGGGCCCGGGCAATGCCGAGCAGCTTAATCCGGAAGCCCAGCTCCCCTGCGATCTCCATGTCGATGGGCGCAAGATTTCGAATTCCCTCGGTTGGAATATCTTCAAAAGTCAGCTCAGCCCCAAAGGCCATTCCCGTCAAGAGTGCGAGCTTATGAGCAGCATCGATCCCATCCACGTCAAAGGTGGGGTCGGCCTCGGCATACCCCAACTCTTGTGCACGCTTGAGAACGACCTCAAACGGTTCCCCACAGCGCTCCATTTCGGTCAAAACAAAGTTTGTCGTTCCGTTCAAAATCCCGACAACACTCTGAATATGGTTCGCGGCAAGCCCTTCTCGCAGAGAGCGCAGGATCGGGATCCCACCGCCTACAGCCGCCTCAAAGAGGACGTCGACGCCCTGCGCGTCCGCAGCTTTAAAAATCTCTTTTCCATGCAATGCGAGAAGAGCCTTATTGGCGGTCACCACATGTTTGCCTGCTGAAATCGCCTCCAGGATGAATCGTTTGGCGATGTCGTATCCCCCGACCAACTCGATCACGATGTCGACGGCGGGGTCGTGAATCAGCCCAGATGCATTGGAATCGAACACAACCCCGTCGAGACTCACGCCGCGATCGGTCTCCGTATCGAGATCAGCAACCCGTACGAGCTTC
Organism: bacterium TMED88; assembly: GCA_002171515.1. Taxonomy (GTDB): domain Bacteria; phylum Myxococcota_A; class UBA9160; order UBA9160; family UBA4427; genus TMED88. The sequence continues at coordinate 37,139 of NHEP01000178.1, forward strand.
AGTGAGAAACCGAGCCTCTCCGAAATCACGTCCGCATTCTCGGCCAGGACCTTCACGACCCCTGTCCCGATTGTCCCAAAACCGATCAAACCGACCCCAACCACTGATCCCTCTCCCATCCCGATCTCTCCCCTGGTCGACGACCGCTGACCTTCGACTAACTCCGCGCATCCTTCAGGAACCGGCGAATCCCCCGCACGGCTTGCCGTATTCGATGCTTATTTTCTACCAAGGCAAAGCGGACATACCCCTCGCCCGTTGCCCCAAAACCAATACCGGGAGACACCGCCACTTTCGCCTCGCGAAGCAAACGCTTAGAAAACTCCAGAGATCCCAGCTCCCGAAAAGGCTCAGGCAATTGCGCCCATACGAACATCGTGGCCTGCGGCGCTTCAATCAACCATTGCCCTTCGCCTGGCTGTTCTAACCCTTCGATTAAAACATCACGGCGTTCCTTATAGTCCGAGACGTTCTCCTGTACGCAGTCCTGCGGCCCCCGCAAAGCCGTAATCGCCCCGATCTGGATCGCCTGAGGCATTCCGTAGTCGAGATAGCTCTTGATCCGCCTCAGCGCGTGGATCATCTCTGCGTTGCCACAGGCAAATCCCACTCGCCAGCCGGCCATCGAATGGCTCTTAGACAACGAGACAAATTCAATGGCCACATCCTTAGCACCCGGCACTTCAAGAATGCTCGGTGGACGGTAGCCGTCATAGGCAATTTCGGCGTATGCGAAATCATGAAGAACCATCAGATCATTTTCTCGCGCAAACGAAACAATCTTTTCGAAAAAATCGAGATCAACGACCTGCGTGGTCGGATTGGCCGGAAATGAAAGGATGAGCATTTTCGGCTTGGGCCAAGTTCGCTGAACGGCCTGCCTTAGGTTGTCAAAAAACTCATCCCCTTGGCCCAGAGGAACCGTTCGCAGGTCACCGCCGGCGATGATCACCGAGTATTGATGAATCGGATAGGCTGGATCCTGCACCAGGACCGTATCCCCCGGCCCCACAGTCATGAGAACGAAGTGAGACAGTCCCTCCTTGGCCCCGATGACCGCAATCGCCTCCCGATCGGGATCCAGATCGACCTGATGCCGACGCTCGTACCACTCCGTGATGGCCGCCCGAAGGTTGGGTATCCCTTGCGAAGAGGAGTAGCGATGATTTCGAGGGTCTCGGGCAGCCTCAACAATTTTCTCAACCACGTGCTCGGGTGTAGGGTGGTCGGGATTCCCCATCCCCAGATCAATGATGTCCTCACCGGCTCGACGAGCGACTCGAGTCAGATCGGTGACCTCGGCAAGAATGTAGGGCGGGAGCCGGTTCAGCTTATTAAAGTCATGTCTGGGAGGACGATTGGCCTGGCTCATGAGTCTTTCCTTGTTGAATCCAAGCGGGCTTCAATCGGCGCCCGAACCCATCCGGGTCAGGACGGGAACGCGGTCCCCCGGAGACGGACGCAACGTGTCATCCTCCGGCCCCCTGATGCCCGTCTGGGGCCGCCCGCTCAGAGCTCTGAGGGCGAACCCGAAGTCTACTCGACGTCTGCCTGACTAGCAGCCCGCCCCTCGCGGCGCCGAAAAAAAGCGTAAAAGGGAAGCCCCACCAGCAAGAGGGCCAAACTAATCCCACACTCAAGGGGACTCCCAATGAACATCGTCGTGGCCACCCCCGCATTCGCCAGAAGATAAAGCCCCGGGAGCCAGGGGTACCCCCAAGCACGGTACGGTCGGGGTCTTTGAGGTTGACTTCGCCTGAGCCAATAGAGCGCGACGACATCTGCCGAAGTCGCCAGCAGAATCGCGAAAACGGTGAAATCCAAGGCCCGCGGAAAACTCCGGAGGAGACCCAGCAAAACCACAGCCGAGACGGCTTGAACGCCAATCGCGACAGCCGGCGTCCGATATCTCGAATGGGCCCGCTCAACACCCTTAAAGAAAAGATCATCCAAAGCCATCGCATAGGCGATACGGGGCCCGACCAGAACGGTGGCATTGAGTGCCCCTAAGACGGATATCAAGACAAAAACGCCCACCCAGCGGCCTCCGACGGGGCCGAACAGCGCGCGGCCCGCGGATTCACCCACATCGGCAGTGCCCGCCAGAGTCTCTAACGGCAGCGCGTAGAGGTACACGGTATTCACAGCCAGATAAATGAGCACGCAGAGACCTAAACCGAGAAAAAGGGAGCGCGGCACATTGCGGGCAGGCGAGCGAATCTCGCTGGCTACGAAGACTGAAGCATTCCAGCCCAAGTAACTAAAAAGAATGGGGGACAGCGCCCGCCCCCAGTCGACCCACCCCCCCGCGCCGTGGCTCAGACCACGATCACCGTCGTTCACAACACGAGACCAGTCGCCGGCCTCCGAAGACAGGCCAAAAACCACAAACGCAACTAAAGCCATCAGCTTGATGATGGAGGTCAGGTTATTCCCTCGCGCGCCCCACTTCACCCCGAGCGCGTTCACGAAGGAAATCCCGAGAGTCGTCGACACCGCCAAAGCCATCACCGAAGCCTCGCTCCACCCCAAGAAAGCGACGGCACCCTCCGCGAAAGCGAGGGCCAGGGCCGCGATGGTCCCTGTATAAATCGCAAAAAAGGTGAGCCAGCCAACGAGGAACCCCACCACCGGATGAAAAGCTTCCCGGAGATAAACGTAGTCACCGCCAGCCCGGGGGAACAGCGCGCCCAGCTCGGCGTTCGCAAGCGCCCCCGCTAAAGAGAGCGCGCCCCCAACGCACCATGCGACCAGGATCCAATGGGGATCCGGTAGGAGCGAAGCCACTTGGCCAGGGGCAAAGAAAATTCCGGCCCCCACCACAGAAGCCACCACCAACATGGTCGCATCGAAGAGGCCCAAACTTCGATCCAATTGATCACGGGGATGTTCGCTGAGCGCGAGCCGTTCCACGGTCGAATCATAGCGGCGACCCCGCTTTTCGAAGCGCCTCAAAAACAAAAATCGGGCCGGTTGCCTCACTGCAGCAACCGGCCCGATCTGTCCCTCAGCGTCGCGCCCAACCGGCGCAACCAGCTCAGCCCATGAAGGGGATCAATAGCAAAGCAACGATGTTGACCAACTTAAGCATTGGATTGATCGCGGGACCGGCTGTGTCTTTGTAGGGGTCGCCGACCGTATCTCCGGTGACCGCAGCCTTGTGAGCCTCAGACCCTTTGCCCCCATGGGAACCCATTTCGATAAACTTCTTGGCGTTATCCCATGCAGCACCACCCGTCGTCATCGAGAGCGCCAAGCAGATTCCCGAAACGATCGAACCGATCAACAAGCCACCAATGGCCTGCGGCGAGGAAATACCCGGCATAAAGACCAACACGACGGGCACCGCCACGGGAATCAAGGCGGGGACCACCATCTCCCGGAGAGCGGCCCGCGTCACGATATCGACACACTGCGTGTAGTCAGGCTTACCTGTGCCCTCCATAATGCCCGGGATCTCTTGAAACTGCCTGCGCACCTCGGTCACGACTTCCCGAGCCGCGTCACCCACAGCAGTCATCGCAAATGAGGCGAAGACGTACGGCAGCATGGCGCCGATGAAGAGTCCCACCAAGACACTGACATTCGAAAGATCGAAATCCGTCGCGATTCCACCCACGACTTTCAGATCCTCAATGTATGTCGCAAAAAGCACGACCGCAGCGAGCCCCGCTGAAGCGATGGCATATCCCTTAGTGACCGCCTTGGTGGTATTGCCGAAGGCGTCCAGGGGATCTGTGACGTTCCGGACGTCATCCCCCAACTCCGCCATCTCGGCGATCCCACCTGCGTTGTCCGTGATGGGACCGTAAGCGTCGATGCTCACAATCAGGCCCGCAAGAGAGAGCATCGCCATCGCGGCAATCCCGATCCCGTACAAACCCGCCGCCCAAAAGCAGATGGCAATCGAAAAGACGATGGCCACAATCGGCACAACCGTCGCCTGCATGCCGACTGCGAGGCCACGGATCACGTTGGTCCCATGGCCCCCTTCACTCGCGTCTGCAATCGCGGAGACATGCTTGGAGCCGTCTCCCGTGTAGACATCTGTGATGTACAGCATCACGCCCGTCAATCCGCAGCCGACGGCCGCGCAGAACCAAACAGAAATTCGACCCAGCGCGTGGCCGGTGGAATCAAATCCGGGCACATTCACGAATAGCGTGAGCACAAACAAAATAGCCAGCATGACCACCGTCGCGATGCCCAGACCGCGATACATCGCTTCCATCACGGCGGGCTGCTGCCCGGAGGCCGGTTCAGGGATCGTCACGAACGGCAGAGAGACCAGAGAGCCGACGATGCCGACCGTTCCCACCAGCAGAGGGTAGTAGAACATCGAGGTGGACTCAGCGGGGAAAATAATGTGAGCCAAGAGCATGACTGCTGCAGCCGTCACCCCGTAGGTCTCAAAAAGGTCCGCCGCCATGCCGGCGCAGTCGCCCACGTTGTCGCCGACGTTGTCAGCAATCACGGCAGGATTCCGCGGGTCGTCCTCGGGAATATTGGCTTCGACCTTACCGACGAGGTCAGCGCCCACGTCGGCCGCCTTTGTGAAGATCCCTCCCCCCAAACGAGCGAATACGGAAATCAAGGAACCGCCGAAGGCAAGCCCGATGAGAGCATTCGACGTCAAGGTCATGCCCATTGCGTGATCAGCGGGACCAAAGATCTCAACTCCGATCACGAGGGCCGCAACGGAAAACAATCCGAGACCCACCACCATGAGACCCGTCACAGCCCCGCCCTTAAAGGCCAAATCGAAGGCCCGGGCGAAACCGGTATGGGCGGCCTCGGCGACTCGAACATTGGCGCGAACGGAAACGTTCATGCCGATGAAACCGGCCGCAGCACTGGCGACAGCCCCCACCAAAAACCCAATCGCGTAGGCCCAGTTCAAAGCCAAGCCGATGATCAGAAAAATCGGCCCTCCCACAATCGCCACCGTGCGATATTGACGACTCAAAAACGCGCTCGCGCCCTGCGCGATGGCCTGAGCAATTTCATTTGCGCGCTCATTGCCCGCCGGAGAACTCTGCACCTGGCTATAAAGTTTCGCCCCCCACGCGACAGCAACCAGCGAGGCTAAAAGGGCAAGGACGGTCACCAACATTCGGATCTCCTGAAGAAAGTGATAATCGGGTGCTCGGAGTGTGATGGCGGACGTGCCACCCGGCGAATGCTTTCCGAACCCTGAGGTCCGTTCGCGCAAAACCGCCGTCGCCGCCGCTTCCCATCTGCCCCACACAGGCAAACAGTCTCGATTCCCGGCTCGGCCGACTGGGAAAACCCCCACGCGCAGGCGATGTTGCTTCCTGCGCCATCATTCGGCGGCCGGTAGGCTAGGTTGGTGCCGCTGGAAAATCCAGCCCTAGCGCCTCATGTGTGACCAGAGAGACACGATTTTCAAAGATTGGAGTGCCTCGAGAGGCAGGTTGGGCCTTTTAGCGCGTCCACACCCCCCCAAAACTGCCGGCGCCCCGGAGGAATATAGTTGACGGTCGCTCGAAAAATGCTCCAAACCGCCGTCTCCGCAGGCGTCGAAATCTGCTTTGCGAACCCCGGGACGACCGAAATGGCCTGGGTGAGCGCTCTCGATCAAATTTCGGGGCTTCGCCCGGTGCTCTGTCTTTTCGAGGGCGTCTGCACCGGTGCCGCCGACGGGTATGGCCGCATGAAGGGGGCCCCCGCACTGACCCTCCTCCATCTCGGCCCGGGCTTCGCCAATGGAATCGCCAATCTACACAATGCGCGACGGGCCCGAACGCCCGTGGTCAACTTGATTGGGGACCATGCAACGCGCCACCAAGACGCCGACGCACCGCTGGCGTCAGACATCGAATCACTCGCGAAGCCTGTTTCTGCCTGGCTACGCAGCACCTCCAGCCCAGAAGCGGCATCCGCCGACTTGGGTGAGGCGATTGTAGAATCGGGCGGATGCCCGGGGCAGGTCTGCTCTCTGATTGTGCCCGCGGATCTCGCCGAGGCCTCGTTGAGTGGTCCGCCTCCGTCGCCTCGACCTCGTCGAACACCACCAAAGGTGGCTGCGGACACCATCGATGCAGTCGCTCGCCAGCTCCATCAGGTCACCGAGCCCGTGACGATGCTGCTCGGCGGCAACGCCCTCTCCCGAGAGGGCCTTGAAGCCGCGGGCCGTATCGCGGCCAAAACCGGCGCCCGGCTCGTGACCGAAACCTTTCCCGCTCGCTGGGAAAGAGGAACCAGCGTGCCCGCTGCCGAACGACTGCCCTATCTCCCAGAACAAGCCACCGCTTTTCTTGGAAAGACAGAGTGCCTTTGGCTCGCCGGCGCCCGAAGCCCAGTCGCCTTCTTCGCATACCCGGACATACCCAGTGTCATTGCAGCCGACATCCCACGATGCGTGTTGGCCAAACCTGAAGAGGATGCCGCCCAAGCCCTCATCGAGTTGGCCGATGCCCTCGACGCCCAGGCCCAGCCGCCCTTTGCGCCGAGGGTCGCTGCGCCCCCTCTCGGCACCGGTGGACTCGACCCCCTCCAACTGGGCGCCATTCTGGCTCACCGCCTGCCAGAAGCGGCCATCGTCGTCGATGAAGCGGCCACCAGTGGACTGCCTTTCAGCCTCGCCGGTTCTGGAGCAGCCGATCATACACTGCTCACTCTGACGGGCGGCGCGATCGGGCAAGGCCCGCCTTGTGCCACCGGCGCCGCAATCGCCTGCCCAGACCGGACCGTCATCGACTTCCAAGCAGACGGGAGTGCGATGTACACGTTCCAATCCTTGTGGACCCAAGCCCGAGAGGGTTTACGGGTCATCACCGTGCTCTGCGCTAATCGTGCGTATCGGATCCTCCGAGTTGAACTCGCCCGGGCCGGCGTCGCCGAACCTGGCCCCCATGCCAGGGCTCTGACCTCTCTAGAAAGTCCAACAATCGATTGGGTCCTGCTCGCCCAATCTCTCGGGGTGCCCGGCGAACGGGCCGCTACATCCGAGGGGTTCGACGCTGCCCTCCGCCGCGCCCTGGCCGCAGAAGGCCCCGCGTTCATCGAAGTGGTTCTCTAGCCGGAGAGCGGACTGCGCGTTTTTCGCCTCTTCCGGAACAAGATCACCAGAGTGACCAAAGCTGCAGCCTGGCTGAGCGACCAAGAGGGTTCAGGGACATTCGTCGGTTCGTCCGACGATTCCGCAAGGTCCGTCATCTCAGAAGCCAAAGTAAAGCCTTCCGGAAAAACCGTCGTCTCGCTGTCGTAGGTCGTTGTCTCGTCGACTTCAATACAACCCGCGAAGAAATCAACCGCCGACCCAAAGTCCGCCTGCGACAACTGAGCCCCGCGAAGATCGACAGCCGACGCACCCGCCCCCGGAGTGCAGCCAACCCCGCCCGAAATAGGGGCCAGCGTCCCGGATGAAGCAAAGGTGGCAAAAGAAAAGTCTGCCGCACGCAAGTTCGCTCCGGCAAAATTGACCGATGTCAGGTCTGCGCTCCTCAGCGAAGCGGCCGCCAAACCCGCACCACTCAAATTCGATTCAACCAGAGAGGCTCCAATCAGAAGAGCGCCGCTCAGATCGACCTCACGAAGGTCCTTCGCGACAAATGAAACACCACTCAACTGAGCCTGCACGAAGCTCGCAGGCCGAACGCCATCACTGAGGGTTGCCCCGGAAAAATCGGCACAGGACCCATCCCCGCCGCAGACCCCCGCCAACAGATCAAACCGAGCACCGAGTGCATCGACGTTCAAAAATTGCGCGCCCGTCAAATTTGCCTGACTCAGGTCCGCTTCGGTGAGATCGAGCGGTACAGAATCCCCCTCAAAACGCACATACTCCAGCCCCGCCGCTCGAAACCGAGCACCCGCCAAGCTCAAAACTCCTGCAAACGGAGCACAGGGTGAATCCGAAGAGCAGCCGAAATCGGTTGAATCAAAGCGGGCCCCTGCCAAATTGACCCCACCCAGATTGATTCCAGCCACTGAAGCCGCCGAAAAATTGGCCTCAGTCGCCGTCGCTCCGGCCAAGTCAGCACCGCGTAGATCCGCGAGGCTGAAGTCCGCGCCAGCCAGCTCTCGATTTCGAAAAGACACGCCATCGAGGGTCGCCCCCTGAAATCCCACCCCCGTCAAGTCGGTCGCAGACGCAAGCGGATCACAGGTCTCATCCGAGGCACAGGTCAAACTCGCACCCTCAAACCGAGCGCCCGCGATCTGGCTGACTTGCGAAAGGTCGACCCCGGACAAGTTCTGCCCGGAAAAATCAGCGCGGGTTAAAATCGAACCGCTCCAAAGGGTCCCTTGGATGTTGGCATTTCTCAAATCAATGCCTGTCAAATCAAGGTCAGAAAAATCTTGGCCGCCCAGATCACCACCCACCCAGCTGCTTCCAACCAAATCTGAAAAACCCGACACCGCTTGACAGGGCGCCGTTTCACAGCTCAAAACCACAGCATCGAAGACGGCATTGGCTGCAGACACGCCCGCCAAGAGAGCCCCGGTGATCGTTGCGTTCGACAAGTCGGCCGAGGTCAAGTCCACGTTACTGAGATCGGCCAATTCGAGGTCAGCCCCCACCAGGGAAGCACCCGCTAGGTTCGCGCCTGAAAACGACGTCTGATAGACCACATCAAAAGAATCGCCGGCTTCGTCGGTGACCGTTCTGACCCGATAGGCATCCACACCATCGAGTCGAGCACCCTCCAGGTCCAATCCCGCAAAATTGACACCCGCAATGTCCGCGTTCGATAAATTGGTCTTTCGCAAGATCGCTAACGCGCCGGGCTCCGCCCCCTGAGCAAAAAACTCCAGGCACGCCGGGCTCTCACCCGCCACCTCCGGCAGATCGCAGGGTTCTTTTAGCCCTGTGAGGCTTGCAGAGGTCAGGTCCGCTCCGTGAAGGATCCAGCCTGTCGCGACCGGCGAAACCAGCCGGGTCTGCAGGAGACGCGCAGATCGAGCATCGGTGCCCACGAAGCTTGGGCATTGGGTCAATTCGCCCGACGGCGAATCTTGAGGAGCCACGCAATCACCCCGAGCAAATGAAAGATTGGCGCCGCCTAGATATGCACGATCAAAAATTACGCCATCGAGATCAGTCCCAATCAAGTTCGTCGCGACCACGAGATCCTCAGGCTGACACAAACCGTCTTGCAATGCTGTAAAACAGGCGTCCGAAAAGTCAGCCCGTGTCAGATCGCTCTCCTCCAGGTTCACAGCGATGCCGGCCCGAGGAATCATTCGCCCAAACGAAACTTGAGCGTCGACTAAAGTCGCAAAGCTCAAGTCCACCCCGTCGAAGCGAGGGCAACTTGCAAAGCCCACTGGGGTCCCCGTCAGCGCATCCTCGCACCGGGCATCCACTCGACTGAGGTCAGCCAAAAACAGCCGAGCCCCGCTCAGGTCAGCCCCAATCAGCACGCTATCCCTGAGTCCGAGCCCTGCCAGCTCCGCCTCGACGAGCGACGCCCCGGTGAAGTCTGATTTAACCCAAGAGGCATCCTGTGCCTGAACGCTGCTTAGATCCGCTCTCACGAAAGACGAGGAGCGTAGATTCGAAAATTCAAGCGTCGCGCCGATGAGGGTCGCATCGGAAAAACTAACACCTGTCCCGGAAACGAAACTCAAATCTGCGCCACTGAGATCCGATTCGTCCCACTGCCCGCCCGACAACCGCGCACCATCAAGAACCAACCCAGGTCCGACAAGCTTCAGGGCACTCACCTGGGACAGGTCAGCCAGCGAAAGGTCCGCGTTGGTAAAATCCGCTTCATCCAGGAGGGCCGAGGCGCCCGTCGCGGGTTCAGCCGAGAGATCCACCGCGGTTAACACTTGGCCTGCATGATCGTGAGACGTGTGATCCGTTCCCCGGGCATCCAAGCCCGAGGACAGATCAGTATTTTCGGCCCATGTCGGCTGCACGCCCCCGACAAAAGCCAGCAGGATGAGGCCCACGGCCCATTGATTCAAGTTCCGCACGTCCGCCAACACCCCAATTGATCGACCGAGTCAGCCATCCGGACGGTCCCTTTTTTAAGCCGATCGAATTCCCGAGAAGGGCTGTTCCAGCTCTGGCCGTTCACAAACTCTGATTTTCGCACACACCCGCAACTGGGGCACTCCACAAACCGACAAGAAGCGCGGAACGCCCTGCCCTCAACCGACCCGTTCTCTCTCAGCAGGCTGGAGGGCCAAGTTCACCGCACCGACCACAGCCCGGAAAGCCGCCACCACGGTGCTGGAATCCCTCCCGACCCCGTGCCAAGGCAAACCCTCCTCGTCAAGCAACTCGGCAAAAGCGACCGACTCCGAGGAGGAGCCCGCGCTCAGCGATTGCTCACTGAAATCGATCAGCCGCAGGTTCAGACTAAACGCTTTTCGCAAGCCGATCCAGAACGCGTCGATGGCGCCGTTTCCCGCTGCCTCGATTCGCTTGACGGTGCCGCCCTTCGCTATGTCGACCCGAACTCGCCATTCGGAGGGACCTTCCGAGACGATCTCCCAGCTCCCATCCACCAAGCACAGGGGCCCTTTGTGTTTCAGATATCGATCAGTGAACAATTTCCGAATCACTGGGGCGTCCACTTCTCCCGAGCGAGACTCGGCCTCCCATTGAATCGACCGCTGGAATTCGATCTGCAGTCGGCGAGGGATTGAATACCCCTCGGCTTGTTCGACCACCCAAGCCACCCCACCCTTTCCCGACTGGCTGTTCACCCGAATCAACTCGTCGTAACCTCTTCCGACATCCGCCGGATCCATCGGCAAATACGGCACCTCCCAGCGCCGAGAAGCGGCCTTCGCCTGAGCTCTCATCCCCTTTCTAATCGCATCTTGGTGCGATCCCGAAAAGGCCGTAAAGACGAGCTCGCCCGCGTACGGGTGACGCGGGTGAACCGGCAGCCCCGTACACGACTCAGCCAGCCGAACCAAACGGTTGATGTCCTGAAAGTCCAGACCGGGATCAACTCCCTGGGTCATCAGATTCAAAGCCAAGGTGACCAAGTCGACGTTTCCAGTCCGCTCACCGTTTCCAAAGAGCGTGCCCTCCACGCGTTCCGCACCAGCCATCAAGCCGAGTTCCGCTGCGGCGACCGCCGTCCCGCGATCATTATGCGGATGAACGCTGAGAATCATTTGATTGCGCCGGCGAACTCCGCGACCAAACGCCTCCACACGGTCTGCATAGACATTCGGGGAAGACATCTCCACCGTCGCAGGCAGATTGATGATCATTTTTGACTCGGGGGTAGGCCCCCAAATATCCGCAACAGCGTCCACAACCTCAATGGCGAAGTCCAATTCCGTTCCCGTAAAGCTTTCTGGGGAATACTGGAAAGTGACTCCGGTCTGGCCATTTTTATCCAGCCAGCTCCGAATCTGCTCGGTTCCCCGACAGGCCAAATCAACAATGCCCTGCCGACTCTCTTGAAATACGACACGCCTCTGCAGCTCGGAGGTCGAGTTGTACAAATGCACAATCACTCGAGGCAGGCACTCAACCGCTCTCAGAGTCTCTTCGATGAGCTCCCCTCGCGCCGGCGTGAGAACTTGGAGCGTCACGTCCTCCGGCACCGCCTTCTCTTTGACGAGCAAGCGAATAAACTCGGCCTCAGTCGTGGAAGCACTCGGAAAACCGACTTCAATTTCCTTCAAACCCAAGTCCACCAAGCCCTTAAAGAATGTGAGTTTGGTCGCCGGGTTCATGGGTTCAACGAGCGCCTGATTGCCGTCTCGCAGGTCAACACTGCACCAAACCGGTGCACGGTCCAGGATCTGATCGGGCCAGGTTCGATCCGGCAGAGGCGTCACGGGATAGGCTCCGTAGCGAGTACTTCGGTCCGGAAAAAAGGCCTCATCGGCCGGCGGTTGAGTCATGATGTCTCCCTTCGATGGTGCCATTCAAAACAGGTCCACTCCGATTCCCCCATGAGGGCCGAGACAACCAGAATCACTTGGACTCCCAATCGCCTAAAGCAAAACCCCCTCGGGCCAAGGAGGCGGGAGGGGGTTTCGATTGGATTCGGCTCAGTTGGATCGAGCCTGCTGCCAGTCAGTGACCGCTGGGTCACCTTGTCTCGAATTGGGGTACTAGACCTGCACCCCCCCCGCCTTGGCTAGCCATAGGCCTAGCCGAGTTGAGCCAGATAGCGGGTTGAAGAAACAAAAAGACATAGCTCGGAGTTACATGATCTCGAATGGATCCGCAAGCCACATACCTCGCGGACAAGCTCAGCCGCACCCTCGCGACCCTTCGAAGCACTTTTCTTTGCGAGAGCCCGCTCTATCCAACTTCAGCGAGGTCCAGCCGAGTACCCCAACGGATCTCCACCGCACGCGCCAAGCCAGGCTGCCCACGCAGCCTCGGGTCGTCCCGAACCGTGTCGATCGCCACCTCCCGCGCGACCGCCACAAGCTGCGCGTCCCGCACTAAATCGGCAATCCTAAAATCGGGCAAGTGTCCGCTCTGACGGGTGCCCAAAAAATCACCCGGTCCCCGAATCTGAAGATCCGCGTCGGCAATTTTGAATCCATCCGTCGTCTCCAACATGGCCTGCAGCCTCGCCTCAGAGGCTTCACTCGAGCCGCGGGCCACCAACACACAACGCCCTGGCCGCTCTCCGCGTCCGACCCTCCCCCTAAGTTGGTGGAGCTGCGCAAGGCCAAACCTCTCTGCATGCTCGACCACCATAAGGGTGGCGTTCGGAACATCGACGCCCACTTCAATCACCGTCGTCGACACCAAAATCTGAATCTCCCCTCGACCAAAGCGCTCCATGACACGAGAGCGCTCGCCCGCCTCCAGTCGACCATGAACGACACCGGTGACAGCCTCTGGAAACGCGGCCCGGATTCGCTCTGCTGATTCCAGGGCAGACCTCAGATCGCTCTTTGCACTCTCTTCCACCAAGGGGTACACCACATAGACCTGCTCACCGCGCGTCAGCGTGGAGCGAACCATCGCCGAAATCCGATCGCCTTCGCCTTCGCGAAGCACCGCCGTCCGAACAGGACTTCGACCGGGCGGCAATTCATCAATGACCGAAACATCCAAATCACCGTAGACGCTCATCGAAAGTGTGCGTGGAATGGGAGTTGCCGTCATCACCAGCGTGTGGGGATGCAAACCCCCGAAGCCACAACTGGCTAGCGCTGCCCTCTGAGCCACCCCAAACCGATGCTGTTCATCGATGACGGCCACAGCGAGCTTCGCGTAGGCAACGCCTTCTTGGACCAGCGCATGCGTCCCCACCACTAAGTCCAGCGTTCCAGCAGCCAACGCTTCACGGACCCGGGTACTCTCCGACGCCGGTCGGGAGGCTGTGAGCAAACCAATCCTTAAGTCGAGAACCCCCGTCTCGGAGCCGCAGAGCTTTCGGAGCGTTCGCGCATGCTGTTCGGCGAGAAGCTCGGTCGGGGCCATCAAAGCAGACTGGTAACCATGCACTCGTGCCACCCATGCCGCCAAGAAGGCCAGAACCGTTTTTCCGCTCCCAACATCCCCCTGCAAAAGCCGGTGCATCGGCGCGCCACTGGCCAGGTCAGCGAGAATTTCTTTCCAAGCCCGATCCTGACCGCCGGTCAACTGGAACGGCAGACTGCATGAGGCCTGTTCTATTTCTGCTTGCTTTCCGTTCAGACGAATTCCGGGGAGGCGCGCATGAGCGCTCCGCCGCTGACACAAACCCACTTCAAGCAGGTAAAGCTCTTCTAGAACAAGACGCTGGTGAGCAGCCGATCGATATTCCGAGTAGGCCTCGACATCCGAGTCCTCGCTCGGCTCATGGACGGCCCGCAGCGCCGCAGCAGCCGAAGGGAGCGCTCGCTCTCGAACAAGGGACAAAGGCAGATGACCGACCACCAAATCACCATATCCATTGAGGGCTTGAAGAATCCAACCTCGGAGAGATCGTGGATTGATGCCCTCCGGCGCAGAGTACCGAGGAACAACCCTCTGAGGAGCCGAAGCACCAACTGCTTCTTCGCGAAGCTCATCAATTCGTTCGATCTCGGGATGGATAATCTCTTTTGAGAAACGGTATCGACGGACATCTCCGGTCACCAAGAGGCGCGCACCCTTCTCAAGCCCGCGCGCAATGCTGTCGCCGCCCCGAAACCATTTCAAGTTCACCGTGGCTCTTTGATCGCCCACGACTGCCTGCAGAATTCTCCGCGAGCGACCCGGCCCACCGGACGTGACGAAATCGACGACAAGCACTTCTGCAACGAACGTGGCCCGATGACCGACCTCAAGTCCATCCACGTCCGTGAGAGTTCTGCGATCTTCGTAGCGGGTCGGCAAATAAAACAGGAGATCCCCGATTGTCCGAATGCCCCGGCGAGCAAGCGTCTCCGCTCGCCGTGGCCCGACCCCGGCCAAAACCGAGGTGGGACGCCCGAGGAGACGATCTGCCAAGTCGGGCTCTCCCAGTTCCTCCAGCAAAGCAAGGGCCAACTCAACAGCTGCACGCGCACCTTGCTTCTCAAACGCCTCAGCAAATTGATCCGAAAACCCTCCAAAAAAAGATTGGAGATCTTGAGGAATCGCCAAACCGCAGAGCAAACCGCAAGCGCGTAAGATTACGCCCGGTAGGTCGTGAACTCGCTCTAGATTCTGCCCATCGAGCGCAGCCGCAAACTCGACCGGGCGCCTTAGCGATTCAAGGGCTGCCTCAAAGCTCTTCGCAGCGGCTGTTCCATCATCCCATGCCTGATCCACCGTCGACCCACCCCACACGCTGGAACACGCTCCCCTGTTCCAGGCTATCCCTCAGGAGTCCCCTCGATCCGACTATGAATCTCTTGGAGCGAACGAACGCCGATCGACTGCTCCGAGAGCGCCCGAATCGCGGCGGCCGAGGCTCGAGCCGCGGCCAAGGTCGTGCTGTACGGGATCCCACGCTGCAAAGCGGCGCGGCGCATCGAAAACGAATCTTTGATTGACTCCGGCTCCGATTCCACCGTATTTATCACCAGCTGAACCGATCCCTTTTCAATTTCCTCAACGGTATTCCCCGAGCCCTCGTGGGCCTTGTTGAGATACTGAACGCTCAATCCAGCCTCCTCCAGGACGCGCCCCGTTCCTCGCGTCGCGAGAATGTCAAAACCCAGTTCGGAGAGAACCCGAATCGGCTCCACCACCTGTTCTTGGTCAGAGCGCCGCACTGAAACCAAGACCGTTCCGGAACTCGGAAGGCTGTTGCCGGCTTGAATCTGAGCCTTTGCAAAGGCCCGACCAAACTCCGAGTCGATACCCATCACTTCACCGGTGCTCTTCATCTCCGGACCCAACAGGGTGTCCACCCCCGGAAACTTGACGAATGGAAACACCGCTTCCTTCACCGAATAATGCGAAGGAATAATCTCTTCCGTGAAGCCGAGTTCGTCCAGAGTCTTTCCCGCCATGACGAGAGCGGCCAGTTTCGCGAGCGGCCGACCAATCGCTTTGGACACAAACGGTACGGTGCGCGAGGCCCGCGGGTTAACCTCGATGACAAAAAGCCGCCCATCCTTTACAGCAAACTGAACATTCATCAGGCCACGCACGCCGAGTTCCAGCGCCAGTTTGCGAGTCGCCTGAACAATCTCTTCCGTCACAGACCGTGACAGCGAATAAGGCGGAAGGGAGCAGGCGCTATCGCCAGAGTGAACGCCCGCCTCCTCGATGTGCTCCATAATGCCGCCAACCACTACCCGCTCGCCGTCACAGATCGCGTCCACATCCACCTCGATCGCGTCGGCCAGAAAACGATCAACCAGCACAGGATGCTCGGGTGAAGCTTGTACCGCAAAGCGCATGTAGTCTCGAAGAGCGGACTGGTCACGCACAATCTGCATCGCGCGTCCCCCGAGCACATATGAAGGGCGGACCAAGACCGGATAACCGATCTCTTCGGCAATCACCTCCGCCTCCGGAGCACTGCGCGCCACGGCGCCAGCGGGTCGTTCAAGCCCAAGAGTCTCAAGCATTTCGTCAAATCGCTCTCGATCCTCGGCTCGATCAATTGCATCGGGCGACGTCCCCAGAATCGGCGCACCCGCCTCGGCCAGCGGCACCGCTAGCTTCAAGGGCGTCTGGCCGCCAAATTGGACAATCAAGCCTTCCGGCTTCTCTTTGTCGACGATCTCAAGGACATCTTCAAGGGTCAAGGGCTCAAAGTAGAGCCGATCACTCGTGTCATAATCCGTCGAAACCGTTTCCGGATTGCAATTGACCATGATCGTCTCAAAGCCCGCCTCGCGAAGGGCGAAGACTGCGTGCACACAACAGTAATCGAACTCGATCCCCTGGCCGATTCGATTGGGCCCGCCACCCAGAATCATGATCTTGCGGGCATTCGTCGGCTCACTCTCACACTCCTGCTCATAGGTCGAATAGAGATACGGCGTGTGCGCCTGAAATTCGGCACCGCAGGTATCAACCCGCTTGTACACCGGCCGAACACCCAAGCGTTCACGCAAAGCCCGGACCTCGCCTTCCTCTACCTGCCAAAGCGCGGCCAATCGGCGGTCAGAAAAACCCATCTCCTTCGCCTCCCGAAGCCAGTGCTCACGGGCTTCGGAGTCCGCCCCACGGAGATCCGCCTCGGCTCGAACAATCTCTTCGACCCGACGCAAAAACCAGGGATCGATCGAAGATTGACGGTAGACATCCTCCACCGACATGCCCCTCCGCAATGACTCGGCAACGGCCCAGGGTCGGTCGGGGCGGGGCACCTCAACGGATTCTGCCAGTTTTGCTTCACCCTCCTCGCCGCCGGGCAAGGCAGGAGACTCGAGACCGGCGTGATCGATCTCGAGGGACCGGATCGCTTTCTGAAGGCTTTCCTTGAAAGTTCGGCCAATCGCCATCACCTCGCCGACACTTTTCATCTGGGTCGTCAGCACACTATCGGCCAGAGGAAACTTCTCAAAAGTAAACCGAGGGATTTTTGTGACTACGTAGTCAATCGTGGGCTCGAAGCTGGCAGGCGTCTCTCGAGTGATGTCATTCGAGACTTCATCCAGCGAGTAACCCACAGCGAGTTTCGCCGCAATTTTGGCGATAGGGAACCCTGTGGCTTTCGACGCCAAAGCAGATGAACGAGAAACTCGCGGGTTCATCTCAATGACAATCAGAGAGCCGTCCTTCGGGTCGACGCCGAATTGCACGTTGGAGCCCCCTGTCTCCACCCCGATTTCACGCATGATCGCGATCGCCGCATCGCGCATTTCTTGATACTCGCGATCCGTCAGAGTTTGAGCCGGAGCCACCGTAATCGAGTCGCCAGTGTGAACCCCCATCGCGTCGAAGTTCTCGATCGAGCAGATCACAACAACGTTATCGGCCTTATCGCGCATCACTTCGAGTTCATACTCTTTCCAACCCAAAACGCTCTGCTCGATCAGACACTCCGTGGTGGGAGATTGATCTAATGCCCAGGCCACCAACTCATCAAAATCCTCGTCCCGATAGCAGATGCTTCCTCCAGCACCGCCCATCGTAAAACTCGGGCGGATAATGGCCGGGATGCCCGTAGAGGCCACAATCGAACGAGCTTCTTCCAACGTGTGCGCGACCCCCGAGGCCGGAACACGAAGACCAATTTTTCCCATAGCGGAGCGGAATTCCTCGCGATTCTCCGCCTTCTGAATGGCCCGGGAATCAGCCCCGATTAACTCAACCTGGTGACGCTCAAGAATTCCCTCAGCATCTAACGACATCGCTAGATTCAACGCGGTCTGGCCGCCAATCGTCGGAAGAACCGCATCTGGCTTTTCCGCCTCAATGATTTTCTCAACCGCGTCGACCGTCATCGGTTCGATATAGGTCCGATCCGCCGTTTCGGGGTCCGTCATGATCGTGGCGGGGTTTGAATTCACAAGAACCACTCGGTATCCATCTTCCCGAAGCGCCTTACAGGCTTGGGTTCCGGAATAGTCGAACTCACACGCCTGACCAATCACAATCGGCCCTGAGCCGATGACGAGAATCGTGTTCAGATCTTCTCTACGCGGCACTTTAACTTATCCCCTATCACGAACATTCTAATCCGCTTGGCCCCGAGCAATCGAGGCTCCGGTCACGGGTTTCCCTGCAGCATGGCGCTCCACCATCTGCCGAAATCGTTGAAAAAAATATGAAGCATCGTGAGGACCAGGCGACGCTTCTGGGTGGTATTGAACACTAAAAAGGGGCTTCTCAAGGTGAGCCAGCCCCTCGACCGTTCCATCGTTCAAATTCACATGCGTCACCTCAACCGGCTCACCGGCCCGGTCGAGAGAATCCTTGTCCACAGCGTAGCCATGATTCTCCGCGCAGATGGCGACTTTACCCGTTGACAGGTCCTGACCCGGCTGATTCGCCCCGTGGTGACCGAACTTGAGCTTGCGAGTCTCGCCGCCCAATGAAAGACCCAGGATCTGATGCCCAAGGCAAATGCCGAACAAAGGCTTGGTCTGGGCCAACGATCGCACCGCTTCACGCACGCCTTCAACAGCAGCCGGGTCGCCCGGGCCGTTCGACAAGAAGACGCCGTCTGGGTTCAAAGCCAACACCGAATCCGCCGACGTCGTCGCGGGGACAACTGTCACCCGAAATCCTTGCTCCACCAGGAGCCTTAAGATGTTTTTCTTTACACCAAAGTCATACGCGACCACATGCAGCGAGGCTTCCGGCCTCGATGCACGTGGCACTTGACCATCCACTCCGGCCCACAGACCTTCGACCCACTCATAAGCCTCGGTGCACGTCACCTCAGAAACCAAATCTCGGCCATCCAGCCCTGGCGTTCGGCGCGCCAATGCGACGAGCTCAGCCTCGTCCTGCCGCTCCGGATCCGTGCTCAACACACCGACCTGCGCCCCGTGATCACGAATCCGGCGAACAAGAGAGCGCGTATCAATCCCGCTGATCCCCGGAATCGCATGGTCTCGCAAGTAATCGTCAAGTGAACCCTCGGCACGCCAGTTACTCGGCTCCTCAAAGAGTTCCTTAATCACAAAACCCGATAGGAACGGCCGCCGGGACTCTTCATCCTCTGGGTTGACGCCGACGTTCCCGATTTGGGTATAGGTCATCGTGACAATTTGGCCCGCATAAGAGGGGTCGGTCACGATCTCTTGATAACCCGTCATGCTCGTATTAAAAATCACTTCTCCGCTCTGGACACTCTCAGCACCAAATGCGGAACCCCGATAAACCGTTCCATCGGCGAGAACCAGAAGCGCGGGCCGCCGCGCCGTTCGCCCCCTCGAACCCAATTGCAGAAACGCTCCGCTGCTCATTGCATGACTACTCCACGCCCCGCCCGAAAGACCAGGCGGCCGTTCACAAAGGTCGCTTCCACACGACCGGTGATGTTCTGCCCCGACCAGGGTGAATTTCGGCTTTTCGAGAATCCCTCGGAGGCATCGTACTTCCACTCTTTCTTCGGGTCGAGCAACACAACGTCTGCTTGCGCACCGACAGAGAGCGTCCCCGCCGAAATTCCAAATATTCTTGCTGGAGCCGTCGAAAGCCGTCGAATCAATTCAAGGGCAGAGATCTCGCCTGCCCGGTACAAGTCGCTCACGATCGAAAAAGCTGTCTCGAGCCCCGTCACCCCAAAGGGTGCAGCCGTAAACTCGACATCTTTTTCGTGCTCGGCATGCGGCGCGTGATCCGTCGCCACACAGTCCAAGACACCATGCGCCAAGGCTTCTCGTAGAACCTGAGCATCCCGACGGGTTCGGAGCGGAGGCGCCACCTTATTATTCGTGTCAAATCCAGTGATCGATTCATCAGTCAGAGCCAAATGATGAGGGGTCACTTCCGCGGTCACCGACAAGCCCGACTCCTTCGCCTGACGAATCAAGTCGACGCTGCCCGCCGATGAAACATGAGCGATGTGCAGGCGCGCTCCAGTCAGGCGGGCCAAGCGGATATCGCGGGCAACATGAATCTCCTCAGAGGCGATGGGATTACCTGGCAGACCGAGACGGGTTGACACAACACCTTCATTCATCACGCCCTCGCCCCTCAAACCGGTATCTTCGGCGTGGACAACGATCGGCGCATCAACCAGTGTCGAGTACTCAAGCACACGCCTCATCACGGAGGCATCCATGATGACATGACCATCATCGCTGAAAGCGACCGCACCAGCGTCCCGCAGCGCCGCCATCTCGGTCATGACGCGCCCTTCAAGGCGACGTGTTGCCGCAGCCACTGGATAGACTCGTGCCGGCGAGTCCTCGGCGGCACGCTCCAAGATATACTTCGTGACCGAGGGGTCATCATTTGTTGGTTCAGTGTTTGCCATACAGGCCACCGAGGTAAAGCCTCCGGCAACCGCCGCACGGCCCCCCGAGGCCAAATCCTCCTTGTACTCCTGTCCGGGCTCTCTCAGATGGGTATGCAGGTCCACCAGTCCTGGCGCGACCCAAAGCCCGCCGGCTTCAACCACCTCACACTCGTCAGCGGGAAGGTCCGCACCGAGCGCTGCGATCGCGCCATCTTCAAGAAGGAGATCCCCCTCACCGTCAAACTCGATCGAGGGGTCGAGAATCCGTCCGCCCCGAATCAGGACTCGCGACATCGCCTAGCCCCCCTCACCCACTCGCCGTCCGGCGATCAAATAGAGCAAAGCCATTCGTAA
>NHEP01000179.1 GCA_002171515.1 bacterium TMED88
CGTAGAGACGAATGCGACTCAAAAGACCCGGCGGAAGGGCCTCGTCCAGAAGACGAAAAACAACGGACGCAAAATTTTCGGGTGTCGGCGGCTGCCGAATGAAAAAATCAGTATCGGCGTTGAGATCCCGATGGTCGAAGCGGGCCATAATTTCTTTTTCAGCGACCGCCTTTAGATCGGTCAGGTTAATCACCATGCCGGTTTCCGGGTCCGGCACCCCCGCCACCGTGATCTCAAGCTCATAGTTGTGCCCATGCTGCCGAGCCTGGGCTCCGAAGCGCTTCAGATTCTCCGCCTCGCTCAAATCTTCGAGCCAGTAACGGAGCGACGATGAAAAATGGATGGATCGAGTGACCCGCAGCACTTTCATACCCCGCTGGTAGGTGGCCGCGGAGAGTAGCAGCGGGGATTGCCCTGGCCTCCCAAATGCGGGCGCGGCCTAAAAGGTCCTCATCAACCCCCGAACGACACCACGAATTTGGACATCCGACGCATGAACCTCGATCGGCTCCATCGAAGAATTGGCGGGAACCAACTCGACATGCTCGCCGCGCTGGTAGAACCTTTTGAGCGTCGCCTCATCACCTCTCACGAGAGCAACGACCGTCTCCCCATTGCGGGCCTGGTCACGGCGTTCGATCACGACGACATCTCCGTCACAGATCTGATCATCGATCATCGAATCCCCGCGAACCCGAAGCGCAAAGGTTTCCCCGGGCCGCCCGATCATGTCCATCGGAACACCGATCGATTCGCCTCCCTGCTCGATAGCCTCAATGGGATATCCGGCCGCGACCGTCCCGAGCAGCGGCACCGCTGAACCGCCCTCCTCGGCCGAATCGGGAACCGGCTCAAGAGACCGAGAGCGATTCCAGGCCTTCCGGAGGAACCCCTTCGCGACAAGGTGATGGACGTGTTTATGAACCGTCGCCACCGAAGCCAAGCCAAAGCGGGCGCCAATCTCCTCGAGACTGGGGGAATAGCCGTTGGATTCCACGAATTCGCAGATGAAGTCATAGATTTCTCGTTGCCTTCGCGTCAGCGCCATCGGATCTCCATTTCCTCTCTCAGCTGTCCCCTCTCCCCTCGACCCGCCCAAAGGCGACCCGTGGGGAGCGCGGATCTTCGTCTTTGTTTCGCTTCCGAAACAGATTCGCGAAATCAAGGCGAAAGTGCAAGGGGCCGAAAATGGGTTCTTCGAAAAAAAATTCGCGAGTCCGCTTGACCCGGGCCCCTCCCGGCCTAGATTGCGGCCGGTTTGGCAGTCGGGGGATCCGTCTGCCAAATCGCCGATCGGTCGGTTTTTCACCCGCGCGGTGGTCCCGACTGAGCGGAGCGTCCCGCCGTGGATCAGGGGCTCGCACCCCGTGGTCCGCGGAGGACATCGAACGCACGCAATGAACCCTCAACCGCGAAGAAAGAAGGAACTGGATTCATGAAGATCCGTCCGCTCCAGGATCGCATCCTGGTCAAGCGCGTCGACGAAGAAGAAAAGACGGCTGGCGGGATCATCATCCCCGACACCGCCAAGGAAAAGCCTCAAGAAGGAAAGGTCGTTGCCGTCGGCAATGGCAAGACCGACGATGACGGCAAATCTATCCCGCTCGAGGTCAAGAAGGGCGACAAGGTGCTGTTTAGCAAGTATTCCGGCACCGAAGTCACGATCGAGGGTGCGGAACACCTCATCATCCGCGAGGACGACGTCCTCGGCATTCTTGATTAGTCAGTCACTAGGAGAACGAAACTAAAGATGTCCAAGGAAATCCTCTTCGATCAAGACGCCCGAGGCAAGATCCTCGAGGGCGTCGACGGACTGGCCAATGCGGTCCGCGTGACGCTGGGACCTAAGGGTCGCAACGTCGTCATCGAAAAAAGCTTCGGCTCACCGACTGTCACCAAGGATGGTGTGTCGGTCGCCAAAGAAGTCGAATTCGAAGACAAGTTTCAGAACATGGGCGCCCAGATGGTGAAGGAGGTCGCCAGTAAGACCTCCGACGTCGCGGGTGACGGAACCACAACTGCGACGGTTCTTGCGCAGGCGATCTTCCGCGAGGGCAGCAAGCTCGTGGTCGCCGGCATGAACCCGATGGACCTGAAGCGTGGCATCGATGCCGCGGTTAAGTCCATCAGCGAGCAGCTGGGCAAGCTCAGCAAGCCCACTCGCACTGCCGAAGAGATTGCTCAAGTTGGGACGATCTCAGCCAACAGCGACCCCACCATTGGCCGAACCATTGCCGATGCCATGGATAAGGTCGGCAAGGAAGGCGTCATCACAGTTGAAGAAGGCAAGAGCCTCGACACCGAGCTGGACGTCGTAGAGGGCATGCAGTTCGACCGTGGCTACCTGTCGCCCTACTTCGTCACGGATCCGGAAGCCATGGAAGTCGTGGTGGAAGAGCCGCTTGTGCTGCTTCACGAGAAGAAGATCAGCAACATGAAGGATCTGCTGCCCTTGCTCGAGCAGGTTGCTCGCGCAGGCCGCCCGCTGTTGATCATCGCCGAGGATATCGAAGGCGAAGCCCTCGCGACCCTCGTAGTCAACAAGATCCGCGGCACGATCAACGTGGCCGCCGTCAAGGCCCCGGGCTTCGGCGACCGCCGCAAGGCGATGCTGCAGGACATGGCCGTTCTCACCAGCGGTCAGGTCATCGCCGAAGAGCTCGGACTCAAGCTCGAGAACGTGACGGTGAAGGACCTCGGCAAGGCCAAGCGAGTCGTCATCGACAAGGACAACACCACGATCATTGGTGGCGCCGGGTCGAAGAAGGACATCGAAGGCCGATGCCAAGAAATCCGCAACCAGATCGATTCCACTAGCTCCGACTACGACCGCGAGAAGCTCCAAGAGCGACTCGCCAAGCTGGTTGGCGGCGTGGCGGTCGTGAAGGTGGGCGCCGCAACCGAGACCGAAATGAAGGAAAAGAAGGCTCGCGTCGAAGACGCCCTTCATGCCACTCGGGCGGCCGTCGAGGAGGGCATCGTCCCCGGCGGTGGTGTCGCTCTGCTCCGAGCACAAAATGCGCTCGGCTCGTTGAAGCTCCCCGAGGAGCAGCAAGCGGGTGTCAACATCATCATGCGAGCCATCGAAGCGCCGATGCGCTTCATCGCCGAGAACGCGGGGATCGAGGGTTCGATCGTCGTAGACAAGGTGAAGGGTCAGAAGGGCCCCAACGGCTTCAATGCGGCCACCGAAGAGTACGGTGACCTCATCAAGGCCGGTGTGATCGATCCGACCAAGGTCGTTCGAACAGCACTTCAGAATGCCGCGTCGGTGGCGAGCCTGCTGCTCACCACCGAGGCCATGATCGCCGAGAAGCCGGAAGAGAACGGTGGCGGCGGTGGCGGCATGCCCCCGGGCGGCGGCATGCCCGGCGGAATGCCGGGGATGATGTAATAGACCGATCGGTCTCGTTCATCACCAAGCAGTCCGAGCCCCCCGTCGCGCTTCGCGCCGGGGGGCTTTCTGCGTCCGCAACCTGATCTCACCGGTCCTCCAAATCCCCCTCGCCACTTTCTCGCACGTTGACTGAACAATCTTGGCGGCCTTCCCACTCCTTGGGCATTGTGTACGGCACCCCTTCGCGGCGGATGATAGAGTCGGCGTCTTGGGCGGGCACCGAGCACGCGGTCGCATTGCAGAGCCTCGACCCGAGGCCGTCAAGAGAAAGAGGAGAGACCGGGATGGACGATTTCAAAGGCAAGGTTGCGGTGGTCACGGGTGGAGCCGGAGGCATTGGAAAATCACTCGTTCGCGCTCTGCTCGCAGAAGGAGCGCGCGTCGTTGTGGGCGATGTTGAAGAGAACGTACTCAACGAGACCGTCGCCGAGCTTGGGGAAGGCGGCGGAGAGATCTCAGGGTTCCGAACCGATGTTTCCCAATTTGAATCCGTCAGTGCCCTCGCTGATCATGTCTACGAAAAGCACGGCGCCTGCCATCTCCTGTTCAACAACGCAGGCGTAGCGGCGCCTTCCGCCAACATATGGGAAACCACGCCCAACGACTGGCGCTGGGTTCACGGCGTCAACATTCATGGGGTCGTGTACGGCATTCAGGCTTTCGTGCCGCGCATGATCGCCGGAGGCGAACCCGGACACATCATCAACACTTCCTCCGGCGACGGTGGCATCTCGCCTCTCCCGTATCAGAGCGTCTACGCGTCCAGCAAGGCCGCCGTCTCCACCCTCACGGAATGCCTGGGCGCTCAGCTCGAAACCGAGGGCACCCAGCTCAAGGCCTCGATCTTTTACCCGTCCGGGGGGCTGCTCGAAACCGGCATCTGGACAACGGCTCGCAACCGACCCCAGGAACTGGCTCGCGAAGTCGAGGCGGCCCCCGCGCCTTCCATCGACGACTTCAAGGAAGCGGCCAAGAACGCCGGCATGGAGCTCTCCTTTCAGGATCTCGACGAGCTGGCACGTCACGCATTGCAGGGCATTCGAGACGGCCAGTTCATCATCATGTTTGGCCACGCCGAAACAGAGGCCACTCTGTCTGATCGCGCCGCTCGGATTGGACGGGGAGAACTCCCGATCGACCTGCAAGCCCTTCCCATGATGTAGCGGGGGCTCCGCGGGCGGTCCTCGACCCGCCCACCCTCGGATCACAGGCCCTTGTAGAAAGAGATGATCTGCTGGCTCCCGACTCGATCGGGCAAACCGTTCGCCACAGCCCGTGCGCGCTCAATCAAGGCACGGTCGGCGCCCCCTCTTTGAAGTGGAGCCCTGGCCCGGGCCAAAGTGGCCCAGGCCTGATCGGGCCTTCCGGCGGCCGCCGACGCTTCAGCCCGCAGCACATAATCCTCCGGCCGAGCGCCCCGGGCCAACAGGAGATCGATCAGCCTTCTCGCCTCTTCCGCACGCTCCGCATCACCGGAAGCAATCCGCCACACCACACGCATGCGGGTCGCTTCTTCGAACAACATGTCATCGGGCTGAATCGAAGCCAAAGGGCCCTCGAAACCCGAGAGACCCACGGCGCCTTCGGAGCGCATGCGCAGCCAGGCCTGAACAAAGGCCCACTCGGTGTCACTGACGTCAGATTCCTGAACGGATTCAGGCCGGGTCAAAATCCAGCCGGCCCGCGCTTCTCGATCATCCGGTGCAAGTTGCCGAGCCCGATCGAAAAGCCGAGCGGCGCGGGGCGCGCCGCCCTGCTCGTAGGCGTAAAATCCAGCCGCAATGGGGCGGTCAGCGCCCTCCAAACCCGAAAGCAGCTGAAGCGCTCG
The DNA here is from genome assembly GCA_002171515.1 of bacterium TMED88. Classification (GTDB taxonomy): domain Bacteria; phylum Myxococcota_A; class UBA9160; order UBA9160; family UBA4427; genus TMED88. The sequence continues at coordinate 5,226 of NHEP01000179.1, forward strand.
AGATTGAGTCCGGGTCTTTGCGAGCCGTTGCGCCAAGGCCGCAGACGCCCAAGGTTGATCAAGCTCGGAGAGGGGGTCGTGTTCGGCGAGCATCGCCACGACCCCTTTTCGATTTTCGGCCGGATCGCCGATCCGCCAAGCCGAAGTCGCTAACAGGTTGTGATCATCGGTGTTCAGCGGCGCCCCGGCCCCCGCCGCCTTGGTTCCTTCGGAATCGAGAGACAAAGCCACGCCAACATGTTCAGGACGCAGCACGCCCACCCGAGCAAATTGCTCGGGCGCCAGCGCCAAGGCCTCGGAGACCGTCTGGGAGACATCGAGCGGCGTGTTCGAAGCAACGAAGAGGAGAGCGGGCTCGAACGGCCGATACGTTTCAACGTATGGGAAAACCTGGTTGAGGGTATTCAGAAGCGAGCGCACGAGGGCCTCGTCCACAAAAGCCATACCGATCCATTGAACAAACACGCCGTTCGGAGTCAAACGCTCTTTTACCAGCTCAAAGAACTCTTGGGTGTAAAGATGAGAAGCACCGGAGGTCCATGGGTGAGAGGGCTGGGAAACAATGCCGTCATACTGCCGATCCGTCAGCATCAAAGCCCCGCGCGCATCACCGTAATGCAGCGAAACCCGAGGGTCCGCCAACGGGTCTCCATACATTCTCCGATCGGCCAGCAGTTGGTTCGCGCGCACGACCTCGGGCTCGAGTTCGATCACATCCACACGTTCAAGACCCGGCGTGATCGCCCCCGCCGTATTCCCACCCCCCAAGCCGATCACCAAAAGGGATTTCGTATCGGGTCGATTTAACACAGGAAGCAGCGAAAGCCACTGGGCCGGATGGAATGAGTCCGGTGGATTAAAGGGCTTTTCGATGGTGGACTCTGGCAAACCGTTGGTCATGAGCTTCCAGCCAAACCCGTCACTCTTCAAGACCACAGTCGCCGAACGCCCCACTGCGGCAAAAGCCAAGTCCCCTTCGCGCACTTGATCGGAAAGAGAAGATTGCAGGAACAGGCCATTGGGAGCGGCGGGCGGCCAGGCCCAGATCAGCACGGCCACTCCCCCCGCGGCGGCAAGAAACGACTTGCGCGGCACGGGTTGGGCCAGCAAGGTCCAAACCGCCAAGCCAAGGTTCATCACAACGCCCACGAGAACTGAACCCTGAAATCCGATCTCCGGCAGCAGAAAGAAACCCGCGGCGATTGAGCCCACGATGGAACCCACTGTATTCCACGCGTACACCCGGGCACTGGCGCGGGCGGCCGCTTCCGCATGGGGGGCATGCAACCGAACCGCAAAAGGAAATGTTGCACCAATACAAAGCGTGATCGGGAGCAGTAAAAGGATCGCCACTGCAGAGCCCCCGAGGAGGTCCGTGGGCGAAGCGCGGAAGCTTTGGGCCAGCATCGGCAATTCATTGGCGAAACCAAAAACAAGCCAAGCAAAAAATGCAGTCCCCAGCTGCGCGATGACAAACCCTACAGCGGCGTGACGCCGGGAACGCGCCCAACGCGCCGCGATCGCGCTGCCGAGCGCAATCCCAATCAAGAAACTCGCCAGCATTGTGGCAAAAGCCGCCGTGCTTCCACCCAACACAAAGCCCAGCAGCCGAACCCAGACCACCTCATACACGAAAGAGATTGCTCCGGAAATCGCAATCGCCGGCAGAATCCAGCTCGCAGTCACCTCTGAACTCGCCCCAGGCTGGTCGACCAGCGGGGCACGACGTGCGAGGGCCGCCGCAGCCGCGAACACGACCAAATTCACCAAAACCCCGTAATAAACTGTCTCGCGCAAACCAAAAGCGGGCAGCAGCAAGAAAGCGGCGGTCAAGGTTCCCGCGATGGCTCCCGCGGTGTTTGTCGCGTACAAGACCCCGATGCGCGGTCCGATCTGCTCGTCACTGCGAACCGCATGTCGGGCAAGCAGCGGGAGCGTCGCGCCCATCAAAGCCGTACAGGGTATCAGCACCACAAAGGTGGCCATAAGATGAAATAGAGCCGTTGCGAGGCCAACGGTTTCCGGCGGCGCGTCCAGGCCGCCCAGCCAGCGCAAGTAGAAGCCCGTCACAAACCGAATGCCGAAGGGGACCGCAAGAGCGGCGAGGCCAATGGCCAGCTCGATCACCCCATAGGCGAGAACCGGCCGACGAAGCCTCGGGGCGAGCCGCGCGGCCAGGCCCGCTCCAAAAGCCAGACCCCCCATATACGCCGCGAGCACCGCCGAAACAGCCAACTCGGACGTGCCAAAGACAAAGGCGAATTCCCGGGTCCAGGCTGTCTCATAGACCAGGCCGGCAAAACCCGACAAGAAGAAGCAGACCAGCAGGAGATAGAAGCGAACGTCCATGATGGGTGGATGAGCTCTCTTTCGGACCCCGCCGCCACGGTTGTCGCGGCTGGCTCCTCGACGCGCGTCAGACTAGCAGGCCCGTGGACGCGTTCGGAAGCGCAAGACCAGAGCCCTCCACCTCACCCGCGGCAGCGCCGACCACCCCCGCGGGTTGGTCCGCGAGGCCTGGGAAGCTTCGGAAGGGCCTGTTCTTCGACGCTGATACGGCTCAGTTCGAAGAACTGATCGGGGTGTGCTCGATCGGCCAGCTCGCCAATTGAGGATCAGCCCCCTGGACCGAAGGTCCGGGTTCATCGTCATGCTGATCCACTCGAGGCGTCTGTTCGCTGGACATCACCCCGCCCATCTCCTCCCGAAGCTCGAGGCAGCTGGGGCAGATGCCCCAGGTCGTCAGTTCCGCCTCCCCTGACTGGGCCCAGTTCTCGCGAGCGAGCTCGGCCCCGCACCAAGCACACACCCTCCGGCAGATGGCCGATCGCCGGCCATCCCCCGTCGCTTCGAGCTCCGAAGGCGCTGAGTTCGGAACCGACCGGGGAGAGGGGGGCTTGCACCGTTTGGGGGGGCTGGGGGATTCGCTCGCCATGCCCATAGAGTACGGGGCCCCAGGGCGTGAAATCCTGAGTAGAAGATCAGCAATTCCTGAGTGAACCGACAGAAAGACACCGAACGAAGTCCATCTTGGGGTCAATCCACCTCAGTCGCGGAGAGCATCCAGCAATTCTGCAGCTTGGCGAGCAATCCGCTTAAGACCTCGCTCACGGGACTCGGCCAAGCAAGGACGCAAAAGCTCCCGGGCCTCGACGCGAGCCGCATGGCCCTGTCCGGACAATGCAGTGGCCCAATCCAGTCGCGTGTGGGCTAACCAAAGGTGAGATCCCGTTGCGCGGTTCGCATCCAAGGCATGGGCGAAGTGATAGCCCGCCATGCCCGGCTCGCCGAAGGTCAGCGCGAGCCGACCGAGATATCGCGAGGCCGAGCCCAACTGCAGGGGCCCCAAGAAAAGGTTCACGTAGTCTCCCGCATAGGGAAGCATTCGTTCGTACAGGACGCGAGCGCAGCCGTCGTCTTCAACCATCACGGCCGTCTCGGCCAAGGCTGAAAGCACGTAGAGGTACGTGTAGTCGACCGACAACCCCACGACTTCTGCCTCGACTGCGGCCTGCAACGCCTCACGCGCTCGATCCGCGTGGCCCAGCTCGGCGTCGATCATCATTTGAAGCACGCGGAAGGCCACATGGGGTGAGTCGTGCTTGCGCAAATGCTGCACTTCCGAAGCTCGACCCTGTTCGCGACGCAGCCAAAAAAGCTGCGCTGCAAAAGTTCCGATGACCAGCGGCGTCGTATCATTGCCGCGGTGAGCAAAACTCTCCATCACCATGCGTTCCGCCGATCCAAAGCGGCCTTCCGCCATGGCCCGGGCCGCCCGAACCGTGAGTCCGTACCAGCGACCCGACCAAACCCTGTCTCGATCGACGGCGGCATCGTAGGCCGCCAGCTCCCGGTCGGCCGTCTCCATATCACCGGTCTCAAGGGCCGAGTGGAGCCGCCACCGATACGCGAACAAACCAATCTCCGTAAGCCCCCCGCTTGAGGAAACGCGAAGCAACTCGTCAGCATCCCGAACCCTGCGCTCACCCAAACCCGGACCCGAAAGTGCTGCACAGCGGAGATTCAACGCTTCGCAAAGGGCCTGATCATCATCCGACGCCCGCGCCATTTCGACAGCCGCCTCGTTCAATTCCGACGCAGCCGCTTTGTCCATGGATCCTTGACGCTGATACGCCAGTTGCGCCATCA
>NHEP01000180.1 GCA_002171515.1 bacterium TMED88
GAATTGAAATTCATGATCGGTCGTGTCGTATTCGAAGTCGGTACCTGCGGCGCACGGAACGGCCTGGGTCTCGCCGCAGAGCGCGCAAGGCGACGCCACCAATTCGATGCCCGGGTCGAGGTGCTGCTGCGGTTTGGATAGATGTTGTTGGTCAGCCACGCGAACGCCCGGCGCGCGCCGCGAAAACGCGCTTCTCGATGGGCACTCCTTTTTCACGGAGTTCGGACTGCTTTTTTTCGAACCGCGCCTTGTAGCCATGCCAGGGAATGGCGGGCCATAAGTGATGAATGGCGTGGTAGTTGTGGGCGAGCACCAAGGGCGTCAGCCAAGAGACATCAATCACTCGGGTCCCCCGATATCGATCCGGCGGGAGCCCGACGTGGGGCAGATAATTGATGTAGACGTCCATGACGGCTTTGGCGATCACGAAAGGCAGCAACCAAGCAAAGAATAGGGCGGTGAAAGTGCCCGTGATGATCGCGGCTCCCCAGATTCCCAGCACCAACAAAAGGAAGAAAATATCGGAGCGCTTCATGGCGGATGTCCGCGGGTCGTCGGCTACGGCTTTACGAGCCGCTGAAACCAGCCGCCAGTATCGCAGGGGGAGTTCCCAGAGCGGTCCGCCGGCGTAGACTTCGTTCGGATCTTGTCCAGGCTCATTCAGATGGCGATGGTGGTCGAGGTGGACATGCCTCTGAATGAAGTAAGGAGTCATATAGGGCAGCATGCCGAGCACTCCGACGACATGGTTGACCCAACGGCGATTTGAAACGGTGCCGTGAGCGGCTTCATGCCAGATCGTGAAGGCGAAGTGGATCGGCACAATGCCCACCAAGACGTGCATCCAGAGTTCGCCGGGCTGGAGAATGGCGACTCCGATGTTGCCGATAAAGAGGGCCCACTGCGCGACGAGCAGCACAAGGGTCCAAAGATCCAACTTAAGGGGAGGGGCAGCCATGGGCTCGTTGTTCAGGCCTCCAGGGGGGCTCAGCCATCGCTTCCGAGGCGGAAAATCGCTTCGTGCTTTCGCCGGAACGAATCTCTAGGATACCACTAATTTCACGCGATGAGGGCTTCCGAGGCCATCATCCCTGCGCAGCGAACGGTCCATGCCTACCGAACGAGTCGAGACGCACCAATTCCTGCGCGGCCTCCTCGGGCCAGCCGCCGTCGCCGTGGCGACTTGGGCGATTCAACTCCCATTTTTCCGCCTGTGGTTCGCCTTTATGGATGAGGGCCACATGGTCCAATTCGCCGACATGGTTCTGAAGGGTGGTGAGTTTTATCGGGATGCAACTTTCTACCCATTACCCGGTGCCTTCTGGCTTCTTGCCTGGGCGTTCGATCTCTTCGGACCCTCACTCCTGGTGTCTCGATGGATCGTTGTCTTGGAGTTTTCTCTATTTGTCGGTCTGGCCTACCACCTGCTTCGGCAGATGACCAATCTCCCCTTCGCCAGCCTGGGGGTGGTGGCTCTATGGGTGTACCGGGTTTGGAGTTTTCCCCACTGGCAAATCTACAGCTACTCGACCACGAGCCTTCTTCTGCTCTTTGCTTCATTCCTCTGCCTGTTGAAATTCATGCAAACATTTCGCCGGCGAGACCTGACCGCGGCCGGCTTCTTGTACGGCCTGGGCGTGTTGTGTAAGCAGGACTACGGCGCGGCCTTTCTCCTGAGTTTCAGTGTTTTGTTTTTGATTTTTTGCCTGATCGTTCCCCGCCGCGGCCGCCAAGGATGGGTGTCGATTGCGGTGGGTTTTCTGGCCCCAGCGGCGGTTGTGGGCGCGTTGACGGGCCTCTACTTCTGGCAAGCTGGCGTTCTGCCGGATTTGATTCAGTTCACGGTGACCAATCACTTCGTCGGTATGGGGGAGTACGAGTACACCGCCTTCCCCGACTTGATGCCTTTGTGGGGGCAGGATGTTGCGCTTCGGACCCGGGGCACGATCGCCAACTACATGCCGGGTATTTTGATCGCGACCGTCCTCGCCGAAATTCGAACCCACCCACTGTTTACCGATACGGCGATTTACGACGTCTTGTCGAAGCTTTTCTTTTATCTTCCGATTCCCTATTTGGCGATCTCCATTTTGAGGCTCGTTCTTACCCGTGCCCGGGGAGTCAGTCCTGATACGGAGAAAGAAAGAGGAGACTATCTTCGAGAGGTCGGTTTGGTTTCGGTGGCGGCCTCTCTTCTCCTCCTCGTCTGGTTTAATAAGCCCCAGGACTATCTCCACTTGGCCGTTCTTTACTGGCCTTTGATTCTGCTCGGGGTGGTCCAGGCCCATGCCCTCATGCAGGCCCGGCCTCGGCTGGCCTGGGGGATGGCGGTGGCCGCCTTGGTGCCGGCCCTCGCCGTTGTCTACGGGTCAATTTCCGTGGCGATGGCCCTCAAGAACACCCATACCGCCCCCCTTGACGGTGACCGCGCCGGGCTCTTCGTCTTGCCGGACGACGCCGCGATGATGTCCGAAGTGCTCGAATACGTGGAAGAGCATACCGACGAGAATGAGCGGATCGCCGCGCTCCCCTATTTCCCGATCGTGAATTTTCTCGCAGAGCGGCTGGGCCCGCATCGTTCGGCCTACATCATCTGGCCCTTCCCCGAAATTCCGGATCGTGATCAAGCGGTGATCGCGGCCATGGAAGAGACCCAAACCAACCGGGTGATCTACCACTTCACCCAATTCGAGAGTTTTAATCCGGTCTGGGAGCACGCCCCCGAATTGTTTGCCTACCTGGTTGAAAATTTCGAAATGGACCAGGTCTTCAATGCCGGCGAATGGGGGTACAAGCTCGCAGGCCTAAAGCGAAGTCCCCAGGGCGAGCGGGAAGGCCGGCGGATCGTGCCGCCGGGGGCGGAAGGGCTAGAGATTCGGGTTGAAGAGCCCGGACCCCCCAGAACCGTGCCTCCAGACTCGCGCCCGGCCTATGTCCGGGAAATGCTTTGGCCGTTCCGCCCAGTGATCGCACTACGCGCGTCGACTGGGGGCCGGCAGACAGTGCTTGAAGTGCCCATTGAGGTGCCGACCGAACCCACTTTCCTGGTGAGTGCGGTGGGCGTTCACCCGCAATCCTGGCTTCGCTTGCCCCCCTCTTGGGTCGAATTCAAAATTGCCATTGAGGGAGAAAGCGGACGCGAGATTGTTTTCGATCGGCGCTTGAGCCCCTCCAATGTTTTGGACGACCGAGGCTGGTTCGAGATTGAGGTCGCCCTGGATCGTTGGGCTGGGCAGCCCATCAAAATTGAATTCATCCAGTTATCAGAGCGATTGACCGGGGCCAATTTGTGGACGGGTGGATGGGAAATTCCTCGCCTGGTCTCCGGAGCGAAGGCAGCTCCTCCTTCGTCTCTGGAGTCCGGCCCAGACCGAACTTGATGACAATTCAAGCAGTGTGCGAAGCTGGGGATCTTGAAATCATCTAAAGACGACACATGTTGTTTGGTTTGCGGATCGAGGGAGAGCATCCTCCGCTATCGACTCACGCACTTCGATATTCTCGAATGCGAAGCGTGTGGGCAGATATTCTTGAGTCCGATCCCCAGCGAAGAGTCGATACGTGATCTGTTCGCCGCCCTCTACACCAGCGGCGAAGGCTCGCTGCCTGAGCTTCGCGAGTACTATGGCTATTGCTTCGACGACACCCCTGACAACCCGTTGGTCCAGCAATACGAGTTGTGGCTCGATGCCATCGAAGCCGTCCAGCCACCCGGACGTGTTTTAGATATCGGCTGCGGGACCGGCCTTTTTCTCTCGGTGGCCCGTCGCCGCGGTTGGCAGCCATTTGGAATCGACGAAAGTGTTGAGGCGACTGAACACGCTCGGAGTCACTTCGGCTTAGACCCCTGGGTGGGTGAGTTCGCGAGTTTTGCCGATCACGGTGAACGCTTTGACCTCGTCACGGGCTGGGATGTGATTGAACACTCCCGGGATCCGGTTGACCTGCTGCGCACTGCGCAAAAGTGTCTCGCGCCCGGGGGCCGGGTCAGTCTTTCCACACCCAATCAGCGAAGCGTGCTCGATCTCATTGCAGGCCTCTTGTACCGCGTCAGTGGCGGAAGAATGACCACGGCCCTTGAGAAGTTCTACATCGATCAGCACTTCCTCTACTTCTCGCCCACCACGCTCAGGCAATGCCTTGGACATGCAGATCTCGAGATTGACCGTCTTGACTTTGAGTGGACGGACCTTCGACGTCTTGCCGTTTCCTGGCCGATGCGGATGGGGCTCGAAGGCCTGTTTTTGATTGGCCACTTGCTGAAGCGCCAGAATCGCCTTTTTCTGATCACGCAGGCGGCCGAAGGCTCTTGAATGTCTCTGTTCAGGGATCGGCAAGACACCCGCAGCGAAGCTGTTTTCCAGGCTCTCCCCCGCGCTGCGGTATAAATTTGCTTCTCAGTTTCTACCAACCGCGATAGGCTGTGAGGCCGGCGATGAGGCCGATTTGAGGCGGCTGCCTCCAGCGAAAGGCCTAAATGAAAGTCCGACTGGGAGCGCGGGGCTTCGTTGGGTTTGGACTCAGCATCCTTCTTTGGGTGGTTTCGGCCTGCGATCAACGCAGCGCGCAGCCGTCGGATTTTGTCTCCCGGAGTGAATTAGCGGTGGCGGAGCCGCTCGATCAGTCTGCCGGTCTGAGAGATCGAGCCAAGGAAGAGGAGGGCCGCGAGGCCTTCATGCGGCTATTGGTCTGGCCATCGGGGCAGGGCGACCCCCCCGATGCGGAGAGTCAATTCGACCAGTGCTTTGCTGATTTGCAAAACGAGGTAGACCCGGCCGAGTTACACCCCCTTCAGGTCTTGGTGGCGATGAGAGATTGCATGGCGCTCCGGGGCTGGACTTTCAAATCGGCGCAACCTTCAAGATGAATTCAGTTTTAGCCAGCATTTTTTTGGTGTGCGGCATGGACGAGGTCGTCTGATATCGTGGTCGACATGGCTTCAAACAAGGAGCGGGTTCTCGTCATCCTGCCGACCTATAACGAGGCGGATAACGTCTTGGCGTTGACCGAGCAAGTGCTCGCTCAAGCGGAATTGATCGAAGTTCTGGTAGTCGATGACAACAGTCCCGACGGCACGGCTGACTTGGTTCTGTCCGCTTCGAAAACGGAATCACGCCTGCATCTTCTCAAACGACCCGGCAAGCTGGGATTGGGGACCGCCTATTTGGCGGGCTTTCGTCATGGTCTTGATCATGGATTCGGTCGTATTTTCACGATGGATTGCGACTTTTCCCACAATCCACGCTATTTGCCGACGATGCTTGAGGCGATGGAGCAATACGACGTCGTTGTCGGATCACGCTACGTGCCGGGCGGGGGGGTCGAAAATTGGCCGTGGCCGAGGCGTCTTCTTTCGCGGTTCGCGAATTTCTATGCGCGGACACTGCTTCGACTCGAGATTCGAGACTGCACAGCCGGCTTTCGCGGGTACAGCCGAGAGGTGCTTGAGTCGGTTGATCCTTTCGTGATTCGGTCTTCCGGCTATTCCTTCCTTGAAGAAATGGCGTGGCGCGTGACGCGTTGCGGCTTCACGATGGGTGAGATTCCGATTATTTTCGAGCAGCGAAAGGCTGGTTCATCGAAGATCGAGTCGTCGGAAATTTATTTGGCGGCTCTTTACGTGCTCGCGACCGTGCTTCGGCCGCCTCAGCTTCCGCCCCGAAAGCAGAGCCATTCCAACGGGTCAGAGCGGGCGCCGCGCTAGCGATTCAGCAATGAACAGCCATTGGGAACCGGTGACTTAACGTCGATTGAGCGGTTGATCGACGACGACTTTGATCGCCTCGGGACTTTCGGCGATCTGAAAGGCCCGCTCCAGTTGGTCCGCTAGGAGATGATGGGTGACGAGGGTCGGGAGGTCCGCACGGAGCCGGAAGTCCCCCTCGAGCAGGGCCAACGCTGACCGGAAGTCGCCGCACCTCGAAGTGCTTACGCGCAGACCGCGTTCGATGAGGGCTGTGGCCAGAACTGAAGTCTCGGCTGTCGCGGGACGGGGGCTCGGGTCGATGAAGATCGTCCCGCCCGGCTTGACGAGTGAGACCTCTTCGTCCGGGATCGGACGAATCGCCTCATCGGCCTGCGACAGCGAGTCGACGACCGCCCAATCGGCCCGTGGAATCTGGCCGAGACGCCTTGACTCAAGTCTGCGCAACATTTCACGCGCGTTGGTCTGGGCGAGTATTTCCGCGTTTTTCATCTCGGGCGGGTTGGATGCAGAACTCAGCCAAGCTAGACACGGCGGGTTCGGGTGCGGGGCGCGTGTCTTGAAGGCCGAGGGTCCCGGCCATGCCTCAAGGCTGAGTTCATCGACGACTAACTCCGTCGAATGCCGAAGCCCTCCGGCGGATTTTCCATGTGTCGATTTGAGGTGGACTTCACGACGCGCAAGCGCCAAGGCGTGTGTGAAGCCGTCGGGGCTTCCCGTGGTATCGACCACTACATCGACCTGTCCGGGCTTTGAGTCTTTCGGTGGCGCCGAGGCCTGATCGGCCCCCAGGGCGAGCGCTTTTTCACGCAGGGCTTCGCGCCTCGACCAGGCGTAGATCTCGACGTCGATTTGACCCGCTCGACGGCGTGCGGCGAGGGCTGCGATCACGAGCAGCCCAAGTCTTCGGGGACCGAGCACCGCAATTCGGTCGCCCCCTTTCAGAGATAGGGAATCCACCGCATGAAGGGCGGCCGCAAAGGGTTCAAGCAGGACCGCTACGTCGTCGTCAATGGCGTCCGAGATCGGCAAAATTGAATGAACCGGCGCCAAGATTTGCCTCCCAAAGCCACCGGGGAGATCATGAAGGCCGAGGACCAAGCGCTCGGGGCAGTGGTGATCGAGTCCCGCGCTGCAGAAAGCGCATTCGCTGTCCAATAAGCCTCTTGCGCGGTGAGAAGCATTAATCTCGACGACACAACGCTGACCGTCAGGGCTCCGAGCGACGATCTCGTGTCCCACGACTTGGGGTAGAGGAAAAGGCAAGAAGGGTCGAGCGAGATCAGTTGAACACACACCGCAGCGTTCGACCTCAAGGCATTGATACCCCGGGCCGAGTTGCACGTGATCAGCGCCGTTTCGTGCAATTCGCCAACCGCTTTCTGGCCCCCCTTCGAACGCGAGTTGCACCGGGGCGAGGGAGGAATCGGCCAAGAGTTCCTGGGCCAAGAAGGTGGCTTCCATTTTTTTTGTCATGGCTGACGCCCTTCTGCGAGCGGTCACCTCAAGGGTCGAGTTCGGTGAGTGTAGCGATACGCGGTTCGGGCGGAGTGCTTTTCATTGCTAGGGGCGGGCGCCGTCGGGATCGGCTTGGATGCGAGGGTCACGGTAGACCATGGCGAAGCCCTTCCAATTCCGGGAACTGACCGCGATGCTGCCAGAGAGACGCGTACGGAAAATGATGTCCACTTCTTGTCCGGCCCAATCGGAAAGGGAGAGATCAAAGCGGGAAAAGCGTTGTTGACGTCGGGCATTTTGAGAGGGAACAACTCTGAGCGTTTCATAGAGAAGGCTTCGATTTGGATTGCGAGATCCGGTCGTGTCAACCGGGTCGATCGCCACCTCGGCAATGAGATGCGTACCCGGGAGGGCTGCGGTGGGCCTCAAGTAGCCTAATTCGAGGGAGAGGACGCCGCCGGATTTCGGAACATTCAAACGGCAACGCGTCTCCAAGCCTTCGCTCGGAATCGGATGACGAAGTCGCGACCGGTGATAGAGGGCCGAAAAAAGTAGGTGCTCGCGCTGATCAGCGAGTTCATGATCCGACCGGCATTCTTCCAGGGCATTCAGGTAGCCGACGCTTCGGACCGGGGCTTCTCTCCGCCGGTAGACGATGAAGTCTTGGCCGGAATCGATGAAGAGCCTTTCGAAGTTTTCAACCAGGTAGGTGGAGAGAACGGGTGCATAGTCTAGGATCCCGACGCGGTCGGAGAAAAAATTGTCGAAATTGGTGACGACCAACTCGACGCCGCTTGCTTCGGCTCCCTCCGCGACAGCCGCACCGGCATCGGCTGCGATGTGGTGCTCGTAGAGATTGTAGTAGGCACTTGGAACGGGCCTCTGGCTGAGAAAATTCAGCATCACGAGGTCGGGCACGGTCAGGAGGGGCTGGCCCGCTGAACTCTGATCTTCAATGGTCCTGAGTAGATACCCGACGCGGTCGGCGTCGACTCGGTCGACCAGAATGCCTCCCCGTGGCACTTCGATTGGGATCGAGTGCGATCGAATGATCGAGGCGTACCAGGCCACGCTCGTCCCGCCGTACAGGAGCAAAATAAATCCGAGCACCAGACCAAAGCCCCCCCGGAGTCCTCTGGACGCCTTCGGGATGAGGCGCCAAGTCGAAGCGAGCACGATGGCCCCGGCAATCACCACCGGTTGGTAGACGTTCATCAGGTGGTTGTAATCAGCGCGCGGCAGCACCCCGAGAAAGGTCATTCCGCAAACCGAGGTCACGAGAAGGATCGGCGCGTCCCAACGCCGCCCCGATCGTCGTCCACGGATTCGTGCGAGCAGGAGTCCCGCGGTGAAGATCAGAGGCGGGAGCCAATAGGCGAGCACATGCAATCGCTGAGTCCCTCGGATGGCCTGCAGGAAGCCGATGGGTCCATTGCGAAGAAACGCATACGAAAGGTAAGTGAGCTTCTCGACTCCGTCGGTATAGACATCGGCTTGAATGAGGTCCGAGAGCGGGGCGTAAGGGATGTCGTGACGACCGGCAAATTCAAAGGGGTGGACGACGAGGCTCGTCCAGGCTTCACCGAAAGCACCGTGAATCAGGAGATAAAGGAGAAAAGGCGACCCCGCGATCAGGCCGCCAAGAACCACAGCAGCGGCATCTCGGCTC
>NHEP01000181.1 GCA_002171515.1 bacterium TMED88
GCTTACGGTTCGCATTCCAGCGTCACCATTAGCGCGGAAGAATGGTAGAAGAACGAAGAAAATTGCACGTTCGGCAACCATCGCTTTGAGGATCGTATGATCCGGATGCGAAGTCCAAGCTTCCCTGAGCCTGAGAGCTTCCGATTCAGCTTTTTCGTCAACCCCGTAAGCACGGGCCACGAAGCCAAGTGCCAAGTCGTGGTTTTGTTCGTCCGTGACATTGGATTCCAATAGCTCCCGTGATAGTGCTGGTACGTCGGTAGCCAATGCATCACGGATAAAATCTCCCACAGGTAGTTCCATATGTCGTAACGCAAGAGCACGGCGTACCGTCTCTTCCGCCCCTGCCCTGCATGATCCGGCATCTGTCTGAACTGGTGTCCATTTTCTTTTTCTGTTTAGTAGTTTCTCGTAAGGGTTCATTCTTGACAGTCACATGTGATTTCTTCATTTAATATATTCTCTAAATAATTCTCTACATCTTCTGCATCTAGTGCAGCATATGCATCAGTCTTATCTTGAGTATCTCCCATTACTTGTAAGCTGTAATAGAGAGAGGTTTGCGGAGACCTAAGCCACTCTTCCACGAACGCATTGTCGTAGGTCACCATGTCACTCCATGAATTGAAGCTGTAACCGTGAAGAAGTCCTGTGCGATTTAGCATCGTTATGATGCCATCTGCAACTCTTTTATAATTATCCCAACCTACTTCTGAAGCGATCTCTACATCTCCATAGTTATATGTTTCTATTCCAAATGTTCCTGAGTCACGATCAACTGTCCTACTGATAGGAGGAGCAATCTCTGGAGTAGCAGTGAAGCCATCTAGATCTTTAGACCTATAGCTACACGATGCTGTAGGTGCAATAGCAAATGCACGTACCATTTTATATTCGCGAGCTATTGAAGCTGCTTGTTCAATTCCTGAAGCAATTTGAGAGACAAGTTCATAAGCAGGAGAATGGATAATTTCACCATGATTGTATTGATCTAAAGCAACTCCAAAGTCATGGTAGGAAATGTTATATCGCCTAAGGAGATTTGCCAATCCCAACATTCCAAGTCCAACTTGTCTATCGAATTCGGGAGAGAGATATTCTCCAGATTCTCCAACACCTGTCTGACTATGGAGGTTGCACAATTCGGACATGCCTTCAATAAAAGCACGGGAGATGTCATCGAATTCACAGGCACCGAGATTGACATGTTGTAAGAGGCATGTTCCTCGTGAGGGCAAGTAAACCTCAAGACAGACATTTCCATAGATTCGTTTTCCTTCATTGTCATACCTTACTTTGTTTAGCCAGATGTCACCTGATCTGATTCCTTGTAGTAGCTCTTCCTTAAACGTACAATCCTGCCACCACTCTTCAGTGATGTTGATGCATCTTTTGACCCAAGGTAGTTCCGATCTAGGAGTAGTAATAAACTCAAGAGCATCGGGGTTATTGAGCGAAATATGAAGAACAATTGCACCATTTTTGTATACACCACCTCTACGAAGTATTTCATTTAAGGTGCTATAAATTTTACCAAAACTTATAGGACCAGATGCTGTTACACCTGACTCACGTACATAACCTTTTGGGTCAAGTTTATCTAGATGAATGGCACAACCTGCTCCATATCTAAGAGCGTGAGAAGCAAACTTCCAGCTGGCTTCTATACCATTTGGCCCTTCCATTTCATTTTCAACTACAAATACTGTGCAGCTGACAGGTAGACGGCCTGAAGGATCATCAATCCAAGATTGTACCCGACCTGTGCGGGCGATTAAATTAGTCATTTTTAAATTATTTTATATTGTCGGTTAAGTTAGACTTAACTCTGTCTAATTCCAGAATTTGCTTAACGTGATACTGACGCCAATCGTCTAATGCTAACAAAAAGCCAGCGATTAGATTGTCACTAAACTCAGGTGAGTCGTGCTGAACATCTCCTATCAAGTCTGCAAATTGCTCTGCATAAAAACCTTTGGTTCCGTAATCAGTTCGCATTGTCTGTCAAATCTTTTAAGTTTGGTGGTGCATAATTTGGTCCTTTAAGAACCTTCCCATCTCCCCGGTAAATGGGTTTACCATCTTCTCCTAGTTTTGACATGTTTGATGTATGTACACGTCGCATGGCTTCATCTAGGTCCCAGTCTTGGGAAGCAGCCATTTGGAAGCAGACATATACAAGGTCAGCTAACTCTTTAAGTTGTTCACAATCATCCTTTAAATGAAATGCTTCGTGGAACTCGCTCCATTCTTCATCAATTAATGATTTCTGAGTCGTCTTTCCATTCCCATTCCCAGTCTTCCCATGTGTCGTAAGACAATAGGCTGTTCGGAATTCCTCCGCCTGATCCATCAATGTTTGTTGAGTCAAGTAAGATATTGTCGAGTTCATTTTGTAAGTAGTGGATTGCTTTCTTTAAGTCGGCTTCTTTGCTGTCTTTATGACCTGCTCTGCAGATGTACTTAACAGCACAACCAAGGTGATAATTAAGTGCTTGGTCTCTTATGAAGTCCCAGCATTCGATGGAGCCTCTGGTGTAGTAGGCAGGTGATTTGGCCATTGTTTAACTAGGTTGGTTACAGTGTTTGCTAAGGCAAAGTTCTGACGTTGTAACGCCATAAATAATGTGATGATGTCGTCCTTCTCTGCTTTAGGAAGCATGTCTTCAAGTCTTCTCATCTTGAATGATTGCTCCATCGTCAAATCAAGAATCGGCTCTGGGAGTCCAGGGGATAACGGTGTGTTGGATTGGGTCATAGTCATTACAAGTAAGGATTCGTGCCAGTCGTGCATTCATTAGTGCATCGTCTTCAGTTAGATCTTTGTCTGTATATGCTTTGACTACTGTCTTCCATGTGTACCCGTGTTCTTCAAACAATGCGGTAGCACGTTTGATTCCTATACCAGGCACTCCGCTGTAGCCATCGGTCTGATCGCCAGCTAATGTCTGAATGAAATGCCACCTTGCACCATCTTCGGGTTCTACTGTGGTCAACTCTTTCATATCAAATAGTTTGCCAGGTATTTGACGCATGTCCTTATCAGGCGAGCATATTATGTTGCCTTCATTTGCCGTAGCGTAAATACCCATTGCATCATCTGCTTCTAGTTCAGGCAGTCTGATTACTTCATACCTTTTAGCTAGTTCTGTGATTACTTTTCGGTAGCCACAGGGCTTTTTTCTATTTCGATGACCCTTGTATTCCGGGAAAATTTTTTTTCTAAAATTCTTAGAGTCACTAAAAAATAGGATTAGTGTTGGAGTATCCCACATGAACTCATTCTTGAGTTTAGTTAGGTCACGCTCCACATTACTAAGTGCTTCTGAAAATTGACTGACAACAGTGATGACATCATCACCCCAATCAATATCTTCTTCTGCACCAGCACAGGCTTTATAGACTATGAAGTCTGCATCAATGAGTAGTTTCATTAGTGAACCTCTGACCAGTTTCTCCCTTGCTTAGCTTCTGCTTCAATGGGTACACGTAAGTTGTAGTATTCTCCAGCTGCTGCAGCGCTGTATACCAAGGATGCTGATAAGTCAACTGCGTGTTCAGGGGAACACTCGAATTGTAATTCGTCATGTATAAATGCGAGTTGTGATGCACACAACCCAGTTTGTTTAATAGTTTCGTTGTTGATTACCATCCACCGCTTTGCAATTACAGCGGCTGATGATTGCAAAAGCATATTTAATGCTTTATGTGGACTGTCTACTTTGATGAATCGTCCATCAATTGATCCGATATAACCCTCTTTACTTTTCGCTTTAATTGCTTCAAGTAATTCCGACAGTCCATCAATAGCAGATACAAATGCTTCTCTAATTTCTTTACCTTTCTCTTTAGCTTTATCTTCACTTAATAGAGGGTCGTAGGACAAACCAATCTTCTGATTTCCAGCTCCATAGATGAAGGCGTAAGAAATTGTTTTGATTTGTCTTCGAGATACTCCCACCTTGTCTGCATTGACTTGGTGTATGTCTCCATTGAGTAAGGTATCTCTAAAGTTGTTACTCCATCTTCCGAGATAATGCGCGAGCATCCTAAGCTCGATGCCGCTAAGATCAGCACCAACCATAATCTGACCTGGCGTAGCTGTAAATAATTTCCTGAATTCATCATCACTTTTACATTGAGCTAAATTTGGATTTCGATGAATGCATCTATGCGTTACTGCTTGAACTGAACAGTGGTGATGAATACGCTTAGCAGTCGTAAATAGCTTGAGCCATGCGTTGACGCCTTCGGAGATCATCCCCAAGCTCTTCGTAATATTGAGACATTTCAGAAACTCCAAAGCAATCGACGGCCCACCTGATGCAGCCATCTCCCTCAATACAATCTCGTCTATAATCGGCTTCCCAGTAGCTGTCAGTTGGGTTGGAGTCCAACCATGATGTGTCTGTAGAATCCATGAAATGTGATCTCTTGATGTTGGGTTTAATTCTTTAAGGCGTGTAAAAGAGCACTGTTGTACTTCAATTAGCACCCCACAGTGTTCATGCTTTTCGGAATAACCAGTGCCTTTGACATAGCCTTGGGTCCGATTATCTCGTTTAGGAGTAAATACTGATCCGGCAACGTAAGGATACCTGTTACGTAATAGTTGATGAGTTTCTTCAAGCTGTTTTCGGAGAGTCGATGCAAGTTTCCATGCAGCGAGTTCATCAAAATACCATCCATGTAGTTCTTGATTAGTTAATATTTGAGCAACCTGATGTTCTAGAAGTACCCACTCAGGTATTTGTGGAAGTGGTCGCATACTTTCATTGTTACTTTTACATCTTGGGCGCAGTAGGTTTCCATTTCTGGAGACCACTCCTGCCAGTCCGTACTCTTTCCGAATTCACCTTTGTATTCAGATAGCCTGTAACCATAAGACTCCAATGAATGGCGTCCATATAGCTGTAAAGGCATATTCTGTATAGATCTTTTTTTATCTATTTCCATCATGTTTGTATGATACAAACGTGAAAGTAGTAAAGTATCTAGTACAAGTGATTGTGGATCGAACCACGGATATAATTTTTTGATAATTGGTAGGTCATAACCAAGGAGGTTATGCCCGACAAGTACGTCAGCATCTTCTAGTCGTTGGATGCCTCTTGTAAGTGGTTCCTGATTTCCTTGATCATTGTAGATAATAGTTTCGTCAGTCTCACTGTCATAAATAACAAGACAGTGGATTTTGGTAGCATCATCAAGTAGTCCGTCAGTCTCCAGATCGAATACGAGCATGTGTCCATTGATATGTTTTATCTACAAACTGTGCTTTTTTGACTGCTTCAGCTGTAGGTGGATTAGGTTTAAAAATCTGTTGTTGCGTCAAACTCTGCTGTTGTTGCTGTTTCATTATACTTACAAGTATTTAGATCGTATTTCAGTTGGCAAGCTTCACCAACTTCGCCTGAATAGCGATTTTTAACGACTCGCACTGTTGTAACATCTCGTTCAGATCCGTTCTGTTGATCTCGCTCGAGTGCAATAACTGCGTCGCTAAGTTGACCAATGCTACGACTTCCGCGCAAGCTGCGGAGCTGTACCCTTCCTCCTTCTTCATGTGATTGTCCATTAGGTGGTGTGGTTGTGTGACATACAAGAAATAACGAAATACCAGTACGTTCCACGAGCGATCTTAATTTCGTCATGGTGGTATCTATCATGCGTCGTTCGTCTCCTTCGAGACCAGACAAAAGGATTGATAGGTGATCAAGAAAGATGACCTTTGTATCTAATCCAGCTGCCATGTATTCAATGCGATCGTAGATATGATCAGGATCATAACTACCAAATCCATCAAATAAATGTAGATTCCAGTTCGCAATTGTGCTATCAAAAATCTCTGTTAGCTCGCTTCGTTGTTGTTCACCGAGGTGTAAAGATCGTCTCGATGCGACTGACATGAGTCCGAGTGCTGTGCGTCTATTTGATTCCTCAAGCGCCAAGTAACCGCACCGCTCACCTTTGCTGAGAAGGTCAGTACATATTTCTCTGAGAAAGGAGCTTTTTCCAATCCCAGAACCTGCAGTAACCGTGACAAGCTCTCCATATCTGATCCCGTGTAATAACTGATTGAGTCCGGTAAAGGGGTAGTCATGATCTGATGGGGGTGAAGGTGTAGTTACTAGCTCTAAAAGAGTTTTGGCATCAACAATGCCGTCAGGTTGATATTGAATATGGTTGTAATTACATACTGCTCGTACTGCTTCAGTATCTCCAGCCTGTAATGCATCTGAGGCATCCTTATATTCGTCTAGAAAGCCTATGAAAGTCTTGCTAGGTGGTAATACACTTGCTGCTTCTTTTGCAGCTTTCTGACCTGCCTCATCGTTATCAAAGAAGATTACGATCTTGTCGTAATGGTTGATCCATTCATAGTTTTTTTGAATAGCTTTCTTTGCTGCAGCTGCTCCATTTGGAATGGAGACTACAGGCCAAGGTTGACATTCATAGACGCTCATCGCATCCATTTCACCTTCGACAATGACTAGCTTTTGATCCTTAGCTGTCTTATGTCTGAAGTTCTGCATACCGAATAGAGAATTGACTTCTCCTTCACATCGAAATGACTTGTCTTTAGTCCTTACTTTTGCTCCAATAACATTTCCAGTACTGTCGAAATAATAGTGGCGTAAGATCTCTCCATCTTTGTAGGTTTTGAATAGTTCACAGGTTCGTTCAGAGATTCCTCTTGATTGCAACCGTCTGGCTGATCCTTTGAGTTCGACATTTGACACTTGATGATTGTGATTGGTGGTTGTGTTGCCGTTTGTTCTTGTTAAACATTTAAAGCAGAATGTGTGTCCATCTGAATACAGACTGTTGGCATCTGATGAGCCACACTCTAAACACGGCATGTGTCTTACAAATTCAGACTCTTCATGTGAGCCATTTAAGTGGGATGTTCGCAAAGGAGCACCAAGGTATGTTTAGTTTCTCGCAATACTTTGCGTAAGTAGTTTTAGATTTCTTTGTTATTGTGTTGTAAGGAGCCTGGAAGACCATACGAAGATCTAACTCAGGATGCTGTTGCTTAACGGCTTTAACCTTTCGTCTGTCTGCAGCATCCCAGTACCCTTTACATTCCAACACCACACCATTAGGTAACAAAAAGTCGGGAGTGTATAAATGTGGAATTGTATAAGGTACTTTCTCTGTTTCATATTCGTAATCTATATCCAGGTTACAAAGAAGATCAGCTACCTTTTCTTCAAGACCTGATCGGAAAGCCATTAGAAATCAGCGTCATCCTCTTCTAAAGAAGAAGGTGGAGACGGGATGACGTTAGGCATCGTTGCCTTATATCCAGCTGTCGTACCAAACAGGTCAATAACATCTTTATCAGACATATCACCAACATCCACACCAGCGGAGCTAGATAAAGACACAACCTGAATACCTTTCAGCTTCAAGCTAGTTCCGTAGGTTCCATCTGGGAGGGAGTATGGTTTCTGAAAAAAGGCTAGCTTCACTTTCGATCCGCTATAGATCGGTAAGTTCTCATCAGTGATTAGTGTCCCTTCGGTATCGACAACAGGAGGTTTAGCATCAGTAACTTTCCAGCTAAACTTAACTCTGTATCGTCCTTCAGACACTTCTTCCCAAGGTTCTGGTTTAAGTACTGAACGCTTAGGGTTCTTTAGTTTTGATTCAATCCACTTCAATAAATCAGGACGATCATCTTCCAGTTTGTCTATGATGTCTTGGCTAACGATAGCCATCAATGTATATCCAAACTTAGTCGGTTTCATTACAGCTTGATATCCTTCAAGGACTACAGGCTGTTCAGTTACAAATGTGTTACGTGTCATTAACAGAAAAAATATGTGGAGTTAATTACTGATTTTGGATTCAATGTTCCAATAATTGGAGGCTCAGTTTCAGCCTGTATTTGCTTGGCCCAAGACGTTAAGTAGTCTTGTTCTGCAAATAAGTGCATGTATGTTTCACGAACAAGGGTTGAAAGAGTACCGACGTCAGTAGCACGACATAAAACCGAGTCGTGTATGAGGGCCAGCGGAGCGTTGAAGCGTATTGCAGATAGGTGGAGGAGGCTTGCATCAAGTGAATGGATTAGATTTGGACTAGTAGCATTTAGATGGTGTAATTTATCGACTTCATTTGCATCGCCAGTTGCTACAAAAATATTGCATTCACCAAGTAACTGAAGTCTCACCCGTTCTACTTGTTTCTTCATTAGACGTTGTGTTACCACAAATCCTGAAGGTGTTGTCCAAGTCAATTTCTTGGCGCCTCTATCTATAGCTTTACTGACTTCTTCTTCAATCCAACGCATTACTTTCATTGGACCTTTAAATTTCTCATCCATTGCAGCCCTTACAGCCTTAACGATCTGAGTAAGTTCTTCCTTGTCTACTTCAATACCATCTTCTTTTAACGCTTCTTTAATATAAGAACGATTAGAAAATGGCTTAGCATTGTAAGGAATTGTCATCACAGTTCTCTTGGTTTTCTTTCTATTCCAAACAGGTTTTATGCGTTCAGGAATAGAATCAATACAGGTATCTGCTATGACTTGATAGGCATCTTGCGGCTTGTCATTTGGTATGACATTAACTAATTTAGCTGTTGATTCACAGCGGCAGAGTCCAGACAGCACCTGAAGTCCTGATGCAGTTGCATCTATCGCAACAGGTAGGTTTGTGTAATTTCTATCACACAAAATTACTGAATGATAGTAGGCATCACACGCTGCCAAGAATCTCCAAGGTTCATCGGCTCCTTCCCAAGTGGATAGGTTTCCAATAGGATCAGTAGCAACATTGGTAATCAGTTGATGATTCTCTAACGTCCAGATGATTCGATCAGTCATCGAAAGTTTTGAGTTTCCATATGTTGTACTAACTTCAAAAGCTAAATAGTTTTCAGCTTCAGTAGTCATCAATACTTGTTCATGAAACAAGAGCAATGCTTTAGAAAAGTCATCGCCTTGAGGACTAAGAAATGAAGGTATTGCATAACACCTTCCCCTATAATCGAAACTCCATGGAATCCAGAACTTTTCATACTTTTCAAACACTTCAACAGCATTCATTGTCATACGTGTACGACATGAACGCTTGAAGGCTTGAGCATTGGTATTCATAACCTCTGCTGCTCTTCGTCTGTAGTCTTTGCGTGAGGTTTTGTTGTCAGCAATATCTACAGGCTTAGGAGGCAGTGGTATCTCAATGACAGGGACAAACTTACCAACCCCAATACCACGTTCTTGTAACGTCTTTGCGACATCAACGATGAATGGATTGAGGGTGTAACTCGTTTGCTGAATGTGATTCAGAAAAGCGACTGGCGTTTCCCCTTGTATGCACTGCCTGTTACCACGGCGGACCATCTCATAAGTGTCAGAGATTTCGTTCAGGATGTAACCACCCCCAGTCCCATTCGATTGCCAGTCATTGGGTGGAACAATCATCGGCCACGTAATGGGGCTGTAAAGCTCCGCTTGTGTCATCACTGAGTCTTTGACCGCTAAAAACTCAGCGGTTGGTATGACGTAATTGACCCGTTTCTTACCCTCCTGACGTGTGTCAAGTGTGAACCAGCCACTCACTTCACAAATACAGTCCAACAGCCATCCACCCAGCCGCACACGATTGGCACGGCCCCATGGAACCCATCGATCTACGTTGTAACGATTCATAAGTGTGCGAATGACCACAACCTTTTGATCCGTTCCTATTGACTTATGCCAATAGTTTTTTTGTAGTGTATAAAGAAGCCCAGGACATTTGCGTTCATAATGTCGCATCATGCACTCATTTTCAATGGCTAGTCCAATGCTTGACGTGACATTAACAGCAAGGTTAGTCTTCTGTTTTAGGCTAAATACAGTGTCAAATGTAACCTTACTAGCAATAACACTAGCTGCCTCAGCATCAAGTTCAGCAAGAAATGGTTTGATCTCTTTAAAGTTAACGCCAGCAGTACCTTTCTTAATGCGTAAGTGTGTTTTTTTAATTCGTTCCACTAAAAGTGGAAGCAACTGCTCAATAGAAGCTACTCCATAAACACTTGCACTCGCATAATTTTTATCTTCTAATTGTTTTGTGTTGTTGTGTAGCTTTTCAAGTCCACGCTTGATTTGTTCACGCTCAAGTTTAATTTGAGCACCTATTTCTTCAAATGTAGTCAATAGAAAATGCTCGCTAGAACCAGTGATTGGATGTTATACTTAAGTGGATCCCTGTCACTTAAAGGAAGGTCAGGGTTTTACGCCTGACCAATACGTAAGTGATAATTGATCACGCTCGTACCTAAAACCAGCGCGTCTACCAATTCCGCCAGATGGGCACTGGGTTTTAGCTGTCACACTGTGCCAGTTAAAACGGGGTGTTGCTCAGAAACCAGGGTGAATGAGCTACCCAAAAGACACGCTTAGATGGCAAGCATTGCGTCCGTTAGAGCGGTGTCCGTAGCGTGAGCATACCGGAGAGTAGTCTCCACTCTACGATGACCACATAGAGATTGAATGCTCCTAAGTGGTACACCCGCTTCAGCAAGCCATGTGGCATAGGTGTGACGCAGTGTATGGAACACATACGCTTCGTCCTTGCCAATGAGCCTGGAAGTCTTCTTAAAGGCTCTTAGAAGCTGATCCTTATCGCGCCACTCATCACCAAAGATCCGAATGTCGGAACGTGATGATTGTGAACAACGATTGGTCACCATCTCAAGAATTGTGTTGTGAATAGGAATCGCCCTCCAGTTTTTAGCTTTTGTGAGCTGAGTCGGTACACCACCCACGTGAATCTTGTTAGCGACAAGATCAATGTCTTTCTTGCGAATCTTAAGGATTTCTGATTGGCGCATACCTGTCCAGGCAGCAAATCCAATGATGTCGCTTAAGTCTTCTCGTTGAAATACATTAGTGGACACATTCTGTAGTTTTGTAACTTCAGGTTTGGTGTACCAAAGAACTCTACCTTCAGATTCCTTACGTCTCCTGAATTTAGGTGCTGATTCAATTAATCCATCGAACTCACAGTGGTTGAGAACTGTGCTGACAGCTGAGACAATTCTGTTGATAGTTGCATCAGACTTGCCTTCATCTTCGAGCTCAATACATACTCCGTTGAGCAAAGACTGTTTAATACTCCTAATTGGGAAACTAGATCCTCGAAGTCTCGTGAAATGGTTGCAATTGATTCTTGCTGCTTCTGATCCATTACCGTGCCTCCATGTGTGACGTGTTTTGAATGTGTAGTCAACAGCTTGTTGCCAAGTTTTGATCTCATCCATAGATGGTGTCCTTAATTAAACGAGCTAAGTCTTTTCCTTGTGACGTAAGCTTTAATACTTGACGCCTTCCATTGCCTGGATCCACCTCCTTTGTGATTAACCCTAGACCGCTTGTAGACCGTCCTATCCGTCCACTAGAAAGTAGATCAGTGTTACGACTCGATGATGCCGTTGTTAGACCAAGTTCTTGCTCAAGTGCTTGTTTATTGCAGCCATCATGTGAGGCTATGTACAAAAAAACACTGACTACTTGACCAGGCATCTCACGATCTAAAACACGAATCAAATCAAAGGCACGTTGGATCTTTTCCATCCGTGCATCTGTTGCTTGCGTCCGGATCGGGTTCACGGTCCTTGGGTGTAGTACTCCCCCATTCTAAACGGAAGATACCCAAGTGGAGCTGTAAGTCAAAAAAGGATTGCTTATCTATCCCAAGGTAGAAGTCACGAAAAGAAATGATTGTCAAAAAAAACCTTGTTGGTGATAGACGGGTTAAGAGTAAGGGATGGTTGAAAATGATAATCATACCTATATGTATCTTAACTCATTTACGTATCATCAGCTACTTGTTCTTGCATTAACGTAAGAAGTTCCTCCTTATGTGGGTGATTTATGACTTCTTCAAAGAGACTTTCTACCAATGAGTCAAAAGTTGATTTCTTCATCGGTAAGGTCGAAGCCTTTATAAAAGAGTTGTTCATCGTTGGTGGTGATGCAAATTTCAAGGTCTGGATCTGAAGCAAGCTGTTCCATTTTCTTTTGTGCAAAAGAAGGTTTTTTGTACGTGTATTCCTTGATCTTCTTAGTTACAGTGTGAGTTGTCCTGATGATACAGAAAACATTGTCTGGCAATACCCAACCTGAAACTCTCCAATCCATGAAAACATCAAAAGGCAGAGGTTCAAAAACCTCCGCAGGTAAGGCTTTATAAAGAACCCACTTGTGTGGGTACAATTTCTTACGTTTCTTCTTCCCATTCATCAGTTAGCCTCACATCGATAAGTTTATTGTTTTGTTTAGTTGATAGTTCCATAGCTGAATACGCTGCATGCATTGAATCAGTGGCAAGTAGAAAGAATGGATTGCCATGACTTAATGTAACTTTGTATTCATTTAGCTTTGGTGTCCTTGCTGATGATTGTGGTTTTACGTCGCTGTGGTCTGCTTGGTGCTTTTGTATCATTGGGTTCTACATTATTGAAGGTCTCCCTTTTCATTAGCTCCTTATAGATAGGAGCCCATTTATGATCAGGAAAGTAATGCAAAAAACAATAAATAGCATTCCTAATAAAATAATCGTCATCTAAGCTTTTATCGACCAGCTTTTCTGTGCTCATATTGTTTGATGATGCGTTGGAGTTTTTGATACTTGTCCTTGAGATAGTTGATGAAAGCTGGTGTCATTACTTAACCTCAGGTAAAGAAACAACAGGCACGATTCGATAATCATGCATGACAAACTTATACATGTATTCAGTGAATACTTTTACAGCTGAATTCCATGACATTGGCTTGTACTGGCTTAGGTTAATCCAGCGGCTGCCATTACGTACTTGAACTGAATACATAGTCCTCGATGATTGTGAAAAAGAGAAAGGGGTGGTGAGTCCCTTAAGGAAAGACACACCGTGAGATGTGTCCCTGCTTGAGAGATTCAGCTAAGTGAAACAAAATCGCCAAACCATTCCTTAACAGGTTGATTTGGTAACTTAATAAACCAATTGAATTGACGTTGATAAATGGAAGCATTGCCACCATAAACAAACTTAATTAGTGCATTAAGTCTGGACTTGGTAGTCCTTGTTTTCCATCCTTTATCGGCAATGAATAGCTGCATTGAGTCAAACCAATACGAAGCTATTCTGTGTCCATGTAGAAATACTTGGGCACTGTGCTCAGAACATTCAACCCTAGTATTAGCCAGGGTCCATGAAGGTCTGCGTTCGATGATTGCTTGAATCATGTCACGTTCAATCGTTCGCATGTTATTAATGCAATAGAGAAAGTAAGGGATTGAGTCCCTTAATAAAGGACACACTTGGTGTCCCTAATTAAGAGATACGGTAATGGATCAGTTAGGCCAACGCAGACGCTAATAATTCATTATTAAGTCCTTGCTGTTCTTCCTGTTCCTCCTTCCATTGGTTCTCTTGCTCTTGTTCCTGATGTGCTTCAAGTACACCTTCGCACCAATGCTCGACGGCAAACCAGACGGCAGCTTCTTTGACTTGTTGAAGTGTTCCAAAATTAGGAATTAGATCGGTGTACTTGATGTCCGTAACATCGAGAAGATCCTCGATTTGATCTTTGTATTCATTGTAAATATCAGACAATTCTGATGAATAAATGAATCCGTTAACACCCATAGACATTCCATACTTGACAATGTCTATGATTTCGCTGATGTCATCAAAACGATCTTTAAAGAAGTCGTTCATATCAGCGTGCTTGAATTTAGTCAAGGTTCGTTCCGTAGTGGATAAGTAGTGATGAACACTACAGAAAGAGACCGAAGTCCCTTGGTGTAATGATCAAACAAGCAAAGGCTGCTGATTCATGCAAGCTTCATAACTAAGAAGCAAACGAACAGAAGTCCTTTGTGTCTTACAGTTCTTGTTGACCCAAAACCCAAGTGACATACTTGGATTGAGTAGCAAGTTTGTGATAGCACGTCTTGACACATTGCTGTATCTATAGATGCTGCCCTTTTTGTAGGCAACTTCTGCAGTCCCTGCAATGAGATTGACATACATAACCTCAACACAGTCAGATGTGCGAGGCAGGATACGGATGTTCATTCGTGTGATTGTGAAAGAATTGGATCATTTAAGACCCAATGATTGGCTAGGGAGTTGAACCCCAGCACGTGAGCCTATCTCACTCAATCTTCCTCACTAGTTTCCTTCATGTCGATGACATTTTGCGTAAGGTCTTCGAGAAGATCCTCAGGCTCTTCGATATGACATTGGAGAAACAAAGCAAGGTCACTGGCGAAACCTTCAAGATCATCGTTAACCATGTAAACTTCATAGTTGTCAATGATTGATTTGGTTAGCGCCTTTACTTCAGAAAGTACAGTCATGTGATCAATAACCAAGAAAGTTAAGTAATGAAGCTGCATCCGTGGCACTGTCTCCAAGCGCAATCCATGCATCAAGTGCTGATACGTTATGCTCTCGGAGTAAGCGCTTTGCGTCTGCACATGTCAAGTACCCAAACTCATCGGCTGTGTCCATGACGGACTGTTCATAGGTCATGTGTTATACCTTTGTGGATGATGTCCTTGCGGACAGTACGTGGCCAGGTATTGCACCTGGTGAACCTCTACTGGCACGCCTACATGATCAAACATCGCGTGTGTATCCGCTGTGTTACGAATTATGTCGATAGCTTCCGGTCAGGTAACCCGTGCCGGTTGTCGCCCTCTAGCGGTTGCTCCGCTGACGCTATCTGCAAATTGTCAAGGTTCTGAAGAAGCGATCAAGCTGGTGGGCTGTCCGCTTGAAACCAACATAAACGAACTGTCCACATCGGGATAGTATCAACCTGTACCGTAATGGATGAAACCACAGTGATAGCAGTAGTGATTAGCTCTGCTTATCTAACCATTAGTTCTGCTTATCAGCTGAGATCCATTGGTATGACTAGGTTTCCAAGTTCCGCAGACAGATCGCAATAAATTAAGAAATGTAACAGCACGGATACGTAACGGTTGCGTGCCATCAAAACCAAGCAGTACCCAACCATAGGCGCTGGATAGAGCGTCCAGCGTGGTGAAAACGGCCGAAAAATGGCAAAAATTAGACCGGCATGGGGGTCCTGGGCCTTGCGCTGTATAGAGATACCCCTGACAAAATTATGTTAAAAATTCAGGAGACCTAATTAGATCACCATTTTAGTCTCACTACACGGATTATCTTCTTCCATAGCTTCAGAAGCAAAGGAAGTATCTTTTCTTCCATCATCACTACTGACATTATCCATCCATTTATTTCTTTGAGGCACCCCATAGGTCTCATCCATCAGGAGACACCATTCTTTAAGAGCTTTACCAGTATCCGTAAATTTAGCAGTACCAAGAGTACGCCAAGTATCTTTAGGATCATAATGAAGACGTGAAGAATGCTTGTAATAACTAACGAAGTAATTAGGACCTTCTCTTACACGGTGATATTCGTACCTCATGTATTGAGTGTTTTCTTCAAACTGTTCTGGCTTCATATATGTATGTATTATAAGTATGTAAGTATGTATGTCTATACAGTATAATAAGGGATGATACGGATCATCATTCAGGGATGATTCAGATCATCACGTATTACTGACTCTAAATTCCTCATTTAAGTATTTAATTAATTAGTTAAATTCTTTATTTAAGTATTTAGTTAATTAGTTTAAGTCAGTACATACAGAATGTCCGTTCACTTCGTTCACCTGGACATTGATAAAGGGGAAAGATTGTCTTCTTTACCCCCTAAGGGTTCGAGTCCACCTCTCTCCCCCTTGTATACATTGCCTGTTAGCGCTAAACCCAGTTAGGGACTGAGTTTTTGCTATTACCTAATGATTGTCTTCTTTGGTCTTTATCCATCCCAAAAACGAGGTGGTTAGCGGAAGCTTGTGGGTTATCAATAAAGCCTTGAAGCATGTCATCCCACTCTTCACGTTTACGAGTATTGACTACTTCTTGAGCAGAAATACCCATAGCATCAGTAAAGTATTGAACACCTTGGGAAAGACAGTCAAGTCTATCGTCATGTTTAACTGCACCTTTTTCTTGGCACATACGGCTCATTTGATAGAAGAGCATGTAGAGAAGTCTAGATTCGGGTGCAGCATCTTTATTGGAGTTGTAGTCCCAATCAAGGACAGAGCGATTGACAACAAGGCGATGCTGATTAAGAACGGGTTCCAAAGAATCAATAATACGTTGTTCTTTACGGATTGTTGCTCTAACTTCATCGACATCAATATTTTGTTTAGTTTGTTGGAGATGTTTTTTAAACAGTTCAGCGATAACACCATCACCAAAATTAGTTTCAATAACTAATTTAGAGACATTATATTTACGACAACCTCTTAGAATATCCAGAAGAGTTGTGTCTGAATATCCGTCTCTGTAAGCACGCATTTCGTGCAAGTACAAGAAACCATTACGTTGGGAGAGATAACATGCAGCCGTTTCATCCGAGCCTCTACCCGACGGATCAACTGAGCAGATTGTTTCTTGGTAAGGCCCCCAGTCTCCTTGGAGCTGCATTGGACCGTAGAAATAATCTCCAGGTAATCCGACAGTTGGAGCATCCTTGATGACGTTTTTAGGGTCTGAGCACCAGATGACGGAATCAGGAGCAGAAGTGGGGTTAACGCTAGTGACGATAAGGTCAGCCATTTTAAGGGGGAATTTTTCAGCGTCACTAAGGGATGTATCAAGCATGAACTGAAGCATGAAATTGCTTCGGCCCATTGCTGCTTCACGTTCAATAAGGTCTTCATCATTAAATCTATCGGGATCAGTTACGTTCCAAGGTTCAGAACCTTGATCTATGTCTTCTTGTAATTGAGGAGCTATGAGGCCTTCGTAATTGGCTGCAGAGCGCGGGAAACGTGCTGGCCATATGAAAGGTCTATAGTTACGTTCTGCGAGCTTTCTATAGACCGTAAAGACGGTCTGAGGAGTTCCTAAGTACATGATGCGGGAGTCATCTTTAGGAGTAAGGATAGATTCAGCTTCAGTACAAAGTTGAAGGAGTTTTTCTCTCATCAATTCTGTCATTGAGTTACCAGGGACTTCAATGTCATCAAGGATCATCAGATCAGCACGACTACCGGTAAGCTGGCCAGTAATACCGACTGATTTAACAGAAGGAGCTTGGTGAGGGGCACAATTAACATCAAAGGATATACGTGACCAACGGGAGTCATCAGATTTAGGGCGCAAATGTACCAACCAGGGCGTTTCAATGATTAATTTCTGTAGGAAGATAGACATATTGTCTGCACGTTCTTTAGATGCAGAGATGATCATGATTTTCTTTTCAGGATCTTTAAATAGAGTCCAAAGAACAAACGCACCAGTAATCCAAGATTTACCGATTCCTCGGAAGGCTTGTATTTGTAGACGTTTAGGACCGTGTTGTAAGTAGTCAGCGATTGCGTATTGAGCGCGTGTAGGCGTAGGAAGATCAAGCTGACTCCAAAGGGCTTGTAAGAACAGCTTGAAGTCATCTTGTAACGCCTCTAGGACGTTTGTCATAGTGTTATTTTCCTTTGATACCAGCTGCTAAAAACCGTTTAAGTTCTCTGCCTGCATCCATACCACCATTAACAAGATCAAGAGCAGTAGAAACAATGGTGCCTGGAATAGTACCCACACCTGTATAGGTAGTACCATCAGCAACTAAACTGGCAGCAGCGATACCAGTTTGAAGGTGATCTATTGGATTATTAGTCTCTTGTGCAATTTCATTTCTTACTTTAACTTCATAAGCACTAGCAGCAGTACCAGCCATAGCCGGTAAAACAGCACCACCTAAAGCAAGTGATTTAGCTAATCCACGTTTAGTAAGTAATTGTGAAGCCACTTTATCTTGAGGCACACCAGCTGCCACCAAACGTTTGGCTATTACCGCATCAGAAAAAAGATCTTGATCAATCAATGATTGAATGATGGTATCTTCAGATGCTCGAGCCACACCAAGAAAATCCATCATGATCAATTCTTCTTTGGTCTGACCAATACCCATAGCAAGTGATGATTCTCTTGAAATAGGTTTGGAACCTTTTGAACCGTTTAAAGATCCATCAAGATCTATAAGATTACGCCAATGATGAAATCCTTCTGGAAGTTTTCTCGCATTAACATGGTCTCTCTGTTTACCACTACGCGTTTTATATGCATCGCGAGTTTTTTTATCACTATTTAAGAATACTTCTCTAGCATGTTGCTCATCATAGCCGTGCTTTTTACCGATTTCAATGTAATCCTCAGCAGTAAGAGTTTTATTTCGTAATGCAAAGAGGCGTTCAGCTTGTTTCTGATTAACATCATCCGTAAATTTTATTTGGTAGCCAGAAATTTTGTCACCACCTCTTCTTTTTTGAATAGTATATTCGACACCATCCACTTCAAATTTATGTTTGAGTCTCTTTGCAGTGCTAGCTTTTTTGGCAGCTATGTATTCCTGTATTTTTTGGGCGTGAAGCTCCTTACCAAGTAGCTGTCGTGGAGTTAATTCATTTTTTTCCATAAAGAAAGCCGCCCTTGCGGACGGCTGAAAAAATTATACGTAAATGGACAGGTTTGTTAAGTTCTTCCTCGGTCCTGAGATGTTTGAGCATCACTACGGATTCTTAGTTTTTTTCTAAGGCGGTCACGGCGTTTCTTTGCCTGCTCAACCGCTCTTTCCATACCTTTTTTGTCTGAAAATTTCTTTATAAACTCTGTTGTACCTTGAAGTTCTTGTTGTGTTTCAGTACCTTTGGCTTTAGGTGCTGCAGGCTTCTTAGGTGTAGTTGCTTTAGTTGCTGTAGTTGGTGCAGGCTTCTTGGTAGTGGAAGTAGAAGATTTGGTTCTTGTAGAAGATTTGGTTTTTGTAGAAGGTTTGGTTTTTGTAGAAGATGATGGTTTAACGAAACTAGGACTACCTGGCCTACCTTCAGCAGGTGGAATGTTTGCCACA
>NHEP01000182.1 GCA_002171515.1 bacterium TMED88
GCGGCGAGGTGTCCGCCGGCGCTGCCGCCTGTAGCGACGACAAAATCTGGGTTTCCGCCAAAGGTTTGAATCTCTGAGCGGATCCAAGCCAGTGCTCGCTTTACATCAACCAAGTGATCGGGCCACGTGGCACTCGGGCTGAGGCGGTAATTGCATGCGACGCAGACCCAGCCTTGCTGAACGAGGTGGTTCATCAAGGGCCGGGCTTGTTCATTCTTATTGCCGATTGTCCAGCCGCCGCCATGAATTTGGAGCAATACAGGAGCGTTCTCAGTCGCTGTGGCCGGCACATAGACATCGAGTTCGTTTCTCTTTCCGCCTTCCTCGGCATATGGGATGTCACGATGGATCCGGACGTTTGGATGTGAGAAACGAAACGGGTTGATCGGGCGGGCAGGGGGCGGAGGCGTTGAGTCGATTAGGTCACGAAGATCGGCGTCGATCTCGGACCGATAGTCGGGGCCGAGGCTCGCTTGCAGGGCGGCCTCGAAGATCAGGGCGGCTCGGTCGGAGTAGATCCTTTGATGCCATAAGGCGGCCCATGATACGGCCGTGATGGCGATTCCGGCCCAACCTGGCCACGCATTGAGGGCGCCGGCCCAAATGAATAGGGCAGTGGCAACGACTTGCCACGCTAGGTGGTGTCGCGGTAACTCGGAAGTCAGCCAGCCTCCGAAAAAACTCGGGGCAAAAAGAATCCGGCTGCTTCGCTGAGGGGTATACGCGTTGAGGGTGAAAGCGGCCCCCCAGATTGTTGCCGCCAGAAAAAGCCAGGGAACCATGAAATCTCCCGTTGAAAGTCACTCCGAAACGGTCTCCCGGAGTCGAGCCAGCCTGCGGCTCTTTATTCAGTGGAGTATCCTACCGCGTGCGAGTCGCTGCGGCCCGAAAGTCCATTGGATGGACGGAGCAGCAGCCTATGCCTTATTTTTAGCGTGGAGCATGAAGCATGAGCCAAGATCCCCTGTCGACGCGGCTCTGTCGAGCGCTGCAAATCGACGTGCCGATTATTTGCTTCACCCATTGCCGCGAGGTGGCGGCTGCGGCCCATCGGGCGGGAGCTTTTCCGGTTCTCGGGGAAGCGCTGCGCAGTATGGAGGAGATCGAGCGAGACGTCCGCTGGCTTCGAGACCGAGTGGGTGATCAGTTTGGTGTCGATTTGGTCCTGCCCGCTCGTTCGCCGCGGGAAGGCAGTGCCGCGGAATTGGCTGCAGACATTCCCGAGCCGCAGCGTGAATTTGCGAATCGGATCGAGAGAAAATTCAATGTCCCCGCTCCGTTGGGCGATGTTGAGCTTCATCAATGGGGTGGGAATAACCAGAAAGTCGCCCGCGACCAAATTCAGATTTTGCTTGACGAAAAAGTTCCGGTGATCGCAACGGGGTTGGGTGCGCCCGATTTTCTTTTTGATGAAGCCGCAGAGCGAGGCATCAAGCTCGTGGCTTTGGTGGGTTCGACACGCCAGGCAGTGCGTCAGATCGAGCGCGGTGCAGATATGGTGGTTGCGCAGGGGTACGACGCGGCAGGCCATACAGGGGGTGTAGGAACCTTCTCGCTTGTGCCCGAAATCGTGGAACGAGCTGGGGACATCCCCGTGATTGCGGCGGGTGGGATCACCACCGGCCGCCATCTTGCGGCCGCGCTCTGTTTGGGCGCTGCGGGGGTTTGGACGGGGACAGTTTGGCTGACCTCGGAAGAGTCCGATGTCGATCCCATCATGAAAAAGCGAATTCTAGATTCGGCGGGCGAGGATACGACTCGGACCAACACGATTTCTGGAAAGACCATGCGGGTGCTCCGGTTTCCGTGGGCGGATGAGTGGGAGCATCCGGAGGCGCCCCCGGTTTTGAAGAGTCCGTATCAAATGATACTCACGTCGAAATATCTTCAGGGGGCCAACGATGCCCGCCGCGCCGATTTGATGACAGAGGCGGTGGGGCAGGGAGTGAGCTTTGTACAGGAAGCGTTGCCGGTGGCAGACATCGTGGATGACCTTGCGGGTCAAGCGCGGCAAACCCTGAACTCCCTGGTGGGATGAAATCTGAGAGAGTCAATCGACTGCCTCTAGACCGTGAGCTTCGCCCTAAAGTCGGGAATCATTGTTCGCTCGCCCCTGTGGTAATCTCGGGCGCGACTGTGATTCGCGGATCCCGGCGATCGCTGATTTTGTCCTGAATGAATCCGGCGAGGAACAATGCGCGAACGACGCATGGCCAAAAGATCGATCAGCAGACCCGGTGAGGCCGGGAAATGGGCGGCTTTCCTGGGGTGTCTCTTTCTCTTTGTGAGTGGGGGGCAGGCGCAAGAAGTCGGTGGTCTCGATGTTGGCCGGATCAGTGACCTTGATCTCAATGCCCTGCGTACGATTATTGACGAACAAGGAAGCATCCAAGAGCCTGGGACGGTTGGCTTTCGGGCGCTCTCTCTTGAATCGGCAGTGAAAACGGCGCTCGAAGAAAACCTTGGTCTTCAGATCTTCGCAGTGGACGTGGCCTCAAGTGAGCGTCAGATTGATGTATCCAAGTCTAAATTTCATCCTGTTGCGGCGATCGGGGGCGAAGCGACAGGCACCCGGCGAAACGAGTCCAACCCTGCGCTGCAAGACCAGAGCAGTGACCGGCAGGAAGCCCAAGTGGTCTTGACGCAGGAGGTGCCCACCGGCGGTGATGTGTCTTTTGGTGTTGGTTACGCCCGAGAATTTAGAAACGAGGTTGTCACCGATTCGGGGAACAATAATTTCAACCAGACAAACCTCAACGAAATTGCCGGACTGGGAATCGAAATTAGCCAGCCGCTTTTACGAGGCGGCCGGACGTATGTAGCTCGACAAAAGATTCTGGACGCGCGGTACGATACAGAAGTTCGCCGCGCTGAGTTAAAGAGTGAGGTTCTCCGCGTGACGGCGGAAACCAAAGCGGCTTATTATCAGGTGATTGGCGCGCATCGGCAGATCGAGGTGGTCGAGCAGGCCCTGGTCAGGGATGGCGAATTGATTCGTGCCTCATCCGCCCTGTTCGACGCTGGACGTGTCAGTAAGGTCGATCTGTTTAGTGCTGAGATCAGCCAGTCGAATGATCGCGCGCGTTTGGCTACGTCCCAGGCCAACCTAGAAGTCGCTCAGAATTCATTGCGCAAGGTGATCGGGCTTCCAGTCAACGTTGAGGTTGAAGTCACAGATACGACAATTCCTTTCTGGCCGATTAGAATGAATTTGCGGGGATGGATTGAGCGAGCAATCGATATGCGGCCAGAGCTGCTCGCGCTTCAGAACGAGCGGGCCAAGATCGAGTTGGCCGTTAAAGTGCGAAAAAATGAGAAGCTGCCCGGCCTGGATGTGAAAGGCGGTTTTTTTCCTGGCTTCGACTGGAAGAGTTACAACTACAACGCGGGTCTGAGCTTTGATTACCCTCTGGGCAATGCGGCGGCAAAGGGCCGGTTGGATCAAGCGCGACTCGCCCAGGACAAAATTCGGCACGAGATTGCCCGGGCCAAGCGCGACATTGAACTGGAGGTCCGGGAGATCGAGATTCGACTTAGAGAGAGCTTGGCCCGAGTCGAGAACTTGACCGCGGCAGTGACCAGCGCCCGAGAGAAGAGAGAAATTGCCCGTGGTCGATTTGAGATGGGTCTCGCTAATAATCTGGATATCACCAACGCCGATCAGGAGTTGGTTCGTGCGGAGACCCTGTTGTTGGAAGCGCTTGTCGACTATGCGACGAATGTTGCGCTCCTTGAGTCTCGAATTGGCGGAGAGCTTTGATGAATCTTCGGGTTACCCCTGACCTTCTCTCGCGTCCAATTCTCGCAGTTGGTTGAGTTTGCGCGAAAAACGCTGAATGGCTGTGATCTGGGTCATGATGGCAACGAGCCATAAAACCCAAAAGAGCACGGTGTTTCCCCAAATCAGCGGGCAGAAGGGTGTTGCGACCATGCCCAGGCAGAGAACGCCAATCCTTTCGAGTCTTTCGAATAGATCCGGAAGGCCCTTTTTTCCGTCGTCTTCTGCGCCCAGCATGGCGGCTCGAGCTGCCGCATAGCTCGTGATGAGAGAGCCCGACAAGGCGAGGGCAACCGGCAGCCAATATTGGGTGACCGCCCCCAAGGCCAGTAAAATGAAGACATCCTTGTAGCGATCGGTGGTCGCGTCGAGGTAGGCGCCTCGCTTGCTGCTGGTCCCCGTCACCCGGGCGACGGCGCCATCTACGTTGTCGAGTAGTTCGATGAACGCCACCATCAGTCCGTAGGCCACAAGGTTCTGATGCCAGAGGAAGAAGAGGGCGTTGCCTGCGGCGAGGGCCAGTCCGATCCATGTGACGGCATTGGGGGTGAGTCCCGTTCGGGCGACGACTCGTCCGACGACATCCCAGCCTCGATCCATTTGGTCTTTGTAGAGTTCGTCGATCATGCTGGCTCCAAACCCCGCTTGGCCGATTGAGGGTCCATCGGCGCCTTGGCGCGACTCCTCGGTTTTTTGTCGGGCGATGAAATTCCCGAATTCAATGCGCCCCTATCGAGCGCTCAGAGAGTAACGATCTGACGGTTGTTTGTGGCCCCAGCCGGCGGACGGGCTTCCCCCCGGGCACTTTGGCATTGGCTGGGATCCTCATGCTAGGGTCGGCGCCGCGCCCTTAAAATGCGACCCATCATGCTCCGGAAGCCTGGGGTGGGGTGAGAACTCTGGGTCGGTTGATCGGGGAAGTCTGCTTTGTTGGAGGTCAACCTGGGGGGTGACTTGGCCTTGAGGGGGGCGTCTCAAGTGAGGAGAGCCATGCGCGTCGGGATTGTGGCTGAGTACTATCGACCTTGGCCGGGCGGCATTTCCGAGCACGTCCACCACCAGGCTGAGGAACTGGAACGCCTGGGTCACGATGTGACCATTTTGACAGGTCCCGCGGCCAATGGATGGACGGATCAAGGAATGTCCGTTCAACGCCTGGGCTTTGCCTATGAATTTACAAGTAACGGAGCGCTTTCCCGGTTGGTTCTCGGGACGTATCTCTTTCATTTCCGACGCCTTCTTCGCGCCCACCGATTCGACATTCTTCACGTGCATGCCCCGATGGACCCTTTCCTTCCGATCGGGGCCGTCTATGCGGCTGAGTGTCCCGTGGTGGGAACATTTCACGCAAATTTTGACCCCGGAACCCTTTGGAATGGGCTCTACCGCTGGGCGAGGCCGTTGACGTCTCCAGCGTGGCATCGTCTTGCGGCCCGCGTCGCGGTGGCCCCGCCCGCTCGCGACAGTATCGGTCGGTATTTTGAGGGAGAAGTTCAAATCATTCCCAACGGTGTTGATACAGAAAGGTTCACGCCTGACGCCGAAAAGCTGCCGGCCTTGTCGAGGCCAGCGCGGCGGATTCTCTTTGTGGGAAGAGCCGATCCTCGGAAGGGACTCCCGATTCTCCTTGAGGCTTTTCCTGAGATCCGACGTCGCGTCCCCGACGCGGAACTCGTTGTGGTAGGCGTCCAGCAGGATGAGGCGGCCACCGAGTTGTTGGCTCTCGAGCCTGAAGTCCAGAAATCGATTCGGTTCGAAGGCTATGCCGCGCCGGAGGATATGGCGCGCTACTACGCGAGCTGCGACGTCTTTTGCTCACCCGCCACAGGTCAGGAGAGTCAAGGAATCGTTCTTCTTGAAGCCATGGCTGCAGGCCGGCCACCCGTCGCGTTTGCGATTCCGGGATATCGAGATGTCGTTTCGGATGGTGTAGATGGGTGTTTGATCGAAAAACGGACCGCCTCCGCTCTGGCGGAGCGTCTTGCTCGATTGCTGGATGACCCGGCTCAGCTCGAAGCCATGGGGATTGAGGGGCGAAAAACGGCCCTTCAGTATTCCTGGCCAAGAGTGATTCAAAGAGTCGAGAAGGTCTACCGGGAAGTGTGCGGCCGGGGTTCGGGATGACGAGTTTGGCTTGGGCGGAAGATTTTCCTCTTCGATGCTCTCGCTTGCGCGATTTGGGCCATCGGTTTTGGCGATTCCCTGCCGTGACGGATCTCGAGGATCGAGGAGGGCAGAAGGGCTGTCGCGGTAGTTCGATTAAAGGGATGACCGGATTATGACGGCTCCGCCGCGTACAGCCATTGTGATGGCGGCCGGGATGGGGACGCGGCTTCGATCGGTCATGTCAGACCAGCCTAAGGGTTTCATCCAGATTGGAGACGAGACTCTCATCGCACGATGCTTACGTCTTGTGGCCGAAGTCGGCGTCCAACGGGTTGTGATCGTTGCGGGTTATCGGAGTGATGCTTATTTCGAGCTTTCCCGAACCTCCCCGGATGTTGAGGTGATTGAGAACGTCGAGTTTGAAACGACAGGCAGCATGGCTTCCCTTGCGTGCGCGTTGGAAATCGTTGAGGAGGACTTTCTTCTCTTTGAGAGTGACCTCTTCTATGAGGAGCGGGCCGTTCGAGCGGTCTGCGATCGGGCTGAAGCAGATGTCTTATTGGCATCGGATAAAACAGGCGCAACCGACGAGGTGTGGATTCAAGCCGATGAGCGAAATTGCTTGGTCAATATGTCGAAACAATCAGAGGATCTTGAGCATGTTTCCGGTGAATTAGTGGGGATCGTTAAAATTTCCTCTCCGACCGGTCGGGCAATGCTCGAGGCATATCGTCGCTTTGTTTCGAAGCACGGGCACGGGCAGATGGGATACGAAACGGAAGCACTTGTGGAAGTGGCTCGCGAAAATCCGATTTACGTCGAGCGGGTAGACGGCCTCATCTGGGGTGAAGTGGACTACGAACGGCACTACCTCAGAGTCCGAGACGAAGTTTTTCCGGCTTGGGTCAATCAGAAAAATTCTGGGGGCGAAAGAGCTTGATGGATCCCCGTTGCGTCCTGCTGAGTTCTGGCCCTGCAACGACGACGACATCCGTCAAGGAAGCCTTGATGATTGCCGACACCTGTCTTTCGGAGTCGGCTCTCTCTCAACTGTATGCGGACGCGAGGTATCGCCTCGCTCGCCGAGTGGGAGACGCCTTGCAGGCCGTGGCGATTCCCGTGGTGGGCAACGAAGCGACTTCATTAGAGGCCGCCATGATTTCCTTGGTGCGCACCGCCGGGGTCGCCCAGATGGCCCAGGCCCTTGAGCAATTCTGTCTTCAGGCGCGATTCGAGTTGAATTCTCCGTGAAAGAAGAGATTGCGATCAGGCTGCTCTACACCCTTGGCGCGATTTTCGCCGTGGCGGCGGCGGGGCTTTTGGTGAGCTTTGCGGTCCAAGGTCGAACAGCCGCGCAGACTCGAATGGGAACGCGCTTTGGCTTGGAGGTGCTGTTCCTGGCCGGCGTCTTCATTCCGACCTATCTCGGGGGGCCTTGGCTTCTTGCTTCGGCCTGCATCCTGGGCGCCGTGTGTGCAAGCGAACTCTACGGCACTTTCGAGGATGGAGGCGAATCGCCCTGGAAACGCTCGGGAATTCTGCTCGGAATTGGATTGATCCTGCTGGCTGATCGGGTCCCCGATGCGATTGGATGGATCTTTCCCGGAATGCTGTTGTTCTACTGGATCGTTCGATGGCTCTCTGGGGCTGACCCGTCGAGCGGATTCGTACGCCTGAAGAGAACCCTGTTTGGAATTCTGTATCCCTTCGCTTGTCTCGCATTCTTTGTCGACCTTGGACTGCGGGAAGCGGGCTTTGGCTATGTGGTGCTTTACTACGGCTTAGCGGAGGTGAATGACTCGGCCGCCTATTTGGTTGGATCGACAGTGGGCCGCCATAAAATCTTTCCGAAGCTCAGTCCGAAGAAGACGGTCGAAGGCGTTCTGGGTGGCGTGCTCCTCACACTTGGCTTGGCCTACGCGCTCTGGTTTGCAGTGCCTGATTTCAGTGCAGTGAAGCTGGGGGCCGCGGCGATGATCATTGCGGCCGGTGGTCTGGCTGGGGATCTCTTTGCCTCACGATTGAAGCGCCGAGTCGGCGTGAAGGACTATGGCGAGTCGGTTCCGACCCAGGGGGGCGTGCTCGATGTTTACGATGCCTTTATCTTCGTTGCTCCGATTTTCTATTATTTCTTGCGATTCACGGGGATGAGCGGAGGGGGCTGAGCCGCCATCGGCCGATGGGTTCAGAGCGGACTCTCGATCATCGAGAATCAATTAAATTGCGCGTCAAGCAGATCGTTTCGAGTCATTGGGAGATCATTATTTCACTCGCGCAATCAAAAAAATATGATGTTCAGGCCGTGCGGGATTCCTTTCCGCCGGAGAAGGCTTGGAGCGAGATGCAGGGAGATTTTTTCTGCTACCTGCTCTATCGCCCGATTTCCTTCTGGATCACCCCGTGGCTCTTGAATCGTCGGGTGCCCGTGATGGCGGTGACCTTGGGGGCTTTCTGTATCGCGGTCACGATGGTGATGGTCGCCGCCGGGGGAGGGCGTTTCGCTTGGGTCGGCGTCGCGGTGTTAGGCTTTACTTATCACGTTCTTGATTGCGTGGATGGCAACATGGCACGGACTCTGGGGCAGAGCACGCGTTTGGGGGCGATTCTCGACGGCACAGTCGACATGATTTTTTGGTGCCTGCTTCTGATTTCTTTGGGTTTTCTGGTCGATCGTTCCGGAACCACGGTTTTCGGGTTCCATGCGGTCTCCGTTTCGCTGCTTCTCTGCGTTCTGCTGCTTCTGAACAGGCAGACCCGGGACAATTTCGCCGTTCAGAATGCGACCCAGACGTATTTTAAGCCCGAAAAACCAGATTCGATCCGAGCCGCCGATTGGCTGATGATGATCGTGACCGGCCTCGAGTTCGTTTATGTCTTTGTGATCGCGCTCGCGGGTTTGATCGGCCGACTGGATTGGGCCTTGATGGGAATCGGAGCGTACGTGACCGTGATTTGCATTGGGGCGCTCTGGATGACCTTCTCAAAGGCGGCGGAATTAGATTCAACTACTTCCTCGAACGGCCCTCGTTGAGGCGCCTGAACCAAGAGTGATTTCGTTTGTAGAAATCGCGATACGCCCGGTAGCGTGAATCATACAGCCGCACGTTTTCGGGATTGGGTTCGAAGGTGTCGCCGGCTTCGACCAATGCAGCCGTCTCGTCGAGATTGGAGATTTCTCCGAGGGCTCGAAGTGCGATTAAGGCGGCCCCGCGGACGCCACAGAATTGAGGGTTGGCCACGCGATGAACCGGTCGTCCGAGCACGTCCGCCATAATCTGACACCACGGATCGCTCTGGGCTCCACCGCCGGTGATGCGCACGCTGGGCACTCGGGAACCGAGAAGTTTTTGAACCACCTCGAAGGCCCAGCGTGTATTGAAGGCGACGCCCTCGAGCACCGAGCGAAGCACGTCGGCTCGGGTGTGGTCGAGGGAGAGGTTGACGAAACCGCCTCGAATGGACGAATCGTCGACAGGGACGCGTTCTCCCATCATCCACGGAAAGAAGTGGATGCCTCCTGCACCGGGGGGACTCCTTTTGATGAGTTCATTGATTTCAGGGTAGTCAAGACCCGGTCCCAGGAGGTTTTGCCGGAGCCACTCCATTGAGGCTCCGGCGGTTTCTTGTGTGGCGATCAGAATATATTGACCAAACTCGGCCGCGCAGAGCGTTCCGGTTGCGGAGAATGGATCGACGCAGCGGTTTTCGCGGTGAGCGGCGACCCACGAACTCGTGCCGAGACAAATATGCACTTCGTCGTTGCGGACGGCACCGGACCCCACCGCGCACGAGGGAACATCTCCGGCCCCGGCGATCACCGGAGTCCCGGCCGGAATGCCGAGATCAGCTGCGGCGTCCTCTTGAAGAGGTCCGGCGACTTCCGTCGAGCGGAGCACTGTGGGAAGGCGTTGAGCGTCGAAGTTCAACATCTTCAGAATGGGGCGAGACCAGCCGAGGTCGCCCCTTTTGGTTTTAAAGAGCCAACCCCCACTCGCGAGATCATAAGTTGTGACGGTCCGGCCGGTCGTTCGCAGCAGCAGGTAGTCCTTGACGTCGAGAAGCTTTGCGGTTTGCGACCAGATCTCAGGCCTCTTCTCTCTCAGCCAGATATATTTGGAGATCGTGTCCCGACCCGCGAGATTCGGCGCCCCGTTGGTCTCTCGGAGCCATTTCAGCACCTTGCCCAGGCCGTAGCCTGAGATTTTTGGAAAGCCGTGAGTCATGGCTCGGGCTTGTTCGCGGGATCGCGTATCCAACCAAATCATTGCATTCATCAGTGGCTTGCCGTCGGCATCAACAGGAAGCACGCCGAACATTTGGCACGAGAAGACCAAGCCCGTGACAGTGTCTCGTCGATCAGGCTCTTGGTCCCAGAGCTTTCGCACCGCCGTAGTGATTGCTTGCCACCAAGCATCGGGGTTCTGCTCCGCCCAGGTCGGTTCTGGATGAAGAAGCTCGAGATGGCTGCGCGCGTAGTCTCTGATTTCTCCCCGATGGGAGATCAGCGCGGCTTTGACCTCTGAGGTGCCGACATCGACCGCGAGGATGTTCTGCTCGGTCATCTCAGATCGTCCCTCTGCGCCTTGTCGGACCCCGCTCCACAGCGGTCCAAAGCCTGGGCAGCGATTGAGGGTCTGCGACACCGCAGATCCCGCCGAACTCGCGTGACCGTAGCCGACGGGGACTGTGGTCGAAATAGCGACCCAACGCGCTCAGCGCCGGCGGGCAATCCCCCAAGGGGCGCTATGGGGCTTGGGGGGCGTTCGTGTTTTGATCAGAGTGGATGCGGCCATCGACGAGCTGGACCAAGCG
This sequence comes from bacterium TMED88, assembly GCA_002171515.1. Lineage (GTDB taxonomy): Bacteria > Myxococcota_A > UBA9160 > UBA9160 > UBA4427 > TMED88. The sequence continues at coordinate 10,697 of NHEP01000182.1, forward strand.
GTCTGCCGCCTCAAAGACTCGGGCATCTTGGGTGATCATCATGACCGTGGTGCCCTGTTCGGCGGCAAGCCGTCGAAAGAGATTGAGAACGATTTCTGTGTTCTCGGCATCCAGGGCTGCCGTGGGTTCGTCGGCGAGAATCAAATCGGGCTGGTGGATGAGTGCTCGGGCAATCGCCACCCGTTGGCGTTGGCCGCCGGAGAGGCGGTCTGGGCGGTAGTCTTGTCGCTCTCCGAGGCCGAGTTGACCCAGCAGTTGTGAGATGCGATCGGCCTTGTTCTGCTCAGGATCGGGGTGAAGATCTGCCGACATTTGGACGCTCTCGAAGGCGGTTAGGGCGGGAAATAAGTTGTGGAGCTGAAAGATGAAGCCGAGTTGACTTCGGTACTCCTCGAGTCCGATTCCACGAAGGGCATTCAAGTCGTGTCCGATCGAAATCAATCTTCCGTTTTGGGGGCGACGCAGGGCCCCCACCAGAGTGAGGAGCGTTGTTTTTCCCGATCCAGATGGGCCCGTCATAATGACGAACTCGCCTGGGGCGACCTCTAGATTGATCTCAAAGAGGACCTGTTTCCTGGCTTCTTCTCTGCCGAAGCTGAAATCCAGTCCTTGGATCTGAATGGCCGGATCAGTCTGCAACATCGACTTCCGAAGTGGGGCGCGGCTCCGTTCGGATCCTGAGTTCGCCTTCAAGATTGGTGAGGCGTTTGGCCAACTCATTGGGTTCTAGCATTGCGCGCACCTCGACCACACGCAGTCCTCTGGGACCGCTTGGGTCCACCCCGCTGACCGCGTTTCCGGAGATGATTTGACCGATGGTTTCAATGGTTCCCGGGATCGGCGCCTCAAGGGCCGGACTCGAAAAGACAGCCGACTGTCCCTTCTGAATCAAGCGAACCTCATTGGCGTGGACCTCAGCAACGGCATACATGCTCTGAATTGTACCCACTTGAATGAGGGGCGCGTTCCCAACGCTCTCGCCCTCGCGAGTCATCACGCGCAAGATGGTCCCATCGAGCGGCGAGCGGACCACGGTTTCTTCTAGCCGAGCTTCTGCTTGAAGGATTTTATTGCGTGCTTCTCGCACCTGAAGCTCTGCGCTCGCCTCCAAGTGCTCTAGGAGAGCGATCGCTTCGGCGAGCTGTTCTTCGCTGCGCCGCACCCGTAAGCGAGCATCCCGAAGTTCGTGTCCGGCACTGAAGCCTTTCGCGCTGAGATTCTTCTGACTTTCGACTTCGCTTTGGGCAAATTCAAGCTCGGCTTCGATCGCTCTCAGCCGCGCCCGCTGGGCCGCGACTTCGAGAGGCTGTAAGTTCGCGCGCTCAAGGCCGAGCTGGGCTTGCTCAAGTTCCGCTGATTGGAGGGGGTAGCTGGCTAGCAAGACAAGGACTTGCCCCTGAATGACCTCGTTTCCCTCTCGGACCAGCACTTGTTTGACCACATCAGGCTTTGCTGAGGCGACATCGACAACCCGGCTCGCGGGCTCTAGGCGAGCCAAGGCAACAACCGATCTCCGAAGAGATCGTTTTTTTTCGTCACGGGCCGCCTGAGCATCTATGGCGTCGCCACAGGCGACGGCCAGAAGAGCGCTCAGAAGACAAATGACCGATAGATGAAGGCCTACCTGACGGGTTTGCCACATGGTTGCGATGCCGGCTTCCATCGGTTTCCGAAAAGGAGTCAACAACAGCGAGTTCTCGAACAGTCAAGCCCCCGCTTCTGGAGGGCCAGTATAGGTCAGTCCGCGTGATCGACACGCCTCCCTCGAGTCCAGACGGCGGCGACCTGTCGATGGTCCATTTCGTCCCGGGCGAGAGCCCATTTCTGCGTCAGCAAGCAGAGATTGGCTGACTCGCCGGAACGAAGAGGGCCGGGATGGTGTCCTGGGGCCTCCAGAGAGCTGCTGAACATCGCGAGGGCTTCCTCAGGGCTGATGGCTTCTTCTGGGCCGAGTTTGCCGCCTCGGTGAGTTCTTCGATCAATTGCAGACTGCATGGCCAGCCATGGATTCGGATCCCCAAAAGGCGCATCGGTGCTGCCCGCGAGGCGAACGCCCGCTTCGAGAAAACCCCTGCACCGGTAGAGCCAGGGCTGGTCCCGATCCTCCACGGATTCGAGGTATGCATCGCCTCTTTCGTGAATGAAGTTCGGTTGGGTGACAACAGTCAACGGCAGGCGGGCCAGCCATTCGACGCAATCAGGCGGCGCGATGCTGGCGTGTTCGATTCGGTCAAGCGGCGTACAGCCGGCGGCCTCAAGAACGGACGCTGCAAAAACAAGTTCGGCTCGAGTGACGCAGTGAAAAGCGAGTCCACGCCCCAAGGCGTGAGTGGAGCGAATTTCGTCAATCAGCGTGGCATGATCTGGAAGTTGGTTCTCATCCAGCAGGATTTTCCATGCACCTTGCGAGAATTCCGATCGGTCAGAGATCGACCAGTTTTTTCTGCCCATCAGCCGAAGGTTGGGCTGCCAAATTCCCCGCTTCCGAGCCCTCTCGAAGAGAGCAACCGTCGCGGGCCCATTGTCGGGGGTGGCGTCGCTACAGCCTGTGATTCCGTATTGAGTCAGCAGAGCGCTCACTCGATCTAGGTCGGGCGGGACAGGCGGAACTTGTTTCCGAAGCCAGCTGTCGGCTCGGTCGAGTCGCCCGGTCGGGCGTCCGGCCGGGTCCTTTTCGAGGGGCGTATTCTGTTGGGCGGATTTCGAATGGGCGATCTGTTGAAGGGCTTCCGAGTTGAGAATCCATCGCGCGCCACTCCGATGTTGAATTCGGATGGGACGGCGCGGGCCGAGTTGGTCGAGTCGTGATCGGTTGAGGTCGCCCGCGACGCTCTCGTGGTAGCCTACTCCGCGCAACCACTGATGGGCTGGTGAATCCTGAGCCGCCCGGTGGAGGGCGTCTGAGAGCTGTTTTTCATTCGTGACCTCTGGGGGGCCGCAGCGGACCGAGTTCAGGGCCGCGCTCAGAGCGAGAAGGTGAGTGTGGTGGTCATTCAGTCCCCGAATGAGAGCTCCACCCCGGGCATCCAGAGTCCGTTCATCGTGGGCGGGTTCAAAATCGAGACCGATGGAGTGGATCAGCCCCCCGCGTACCCGGAGATCCCCGCGCCGACCATCGATTTCGGCATTTTGGATAAGCCAGGCTTCAGAAGAGCTTTGCATTGAGGTGAGACCCGCTGTTGTGGACAAGGATCCCGGCAGCCAAGAGGCTCCGGGCTGGAGAGGGCGTTCTGCTTCCCGAAGAACACTCAGTTGAACTGAAGGGTCAAATCTGAGCCTATCGATTCCGACCTAGAATCGCCTCGGGAGAGCGCTATTTTCACGCCCTCGCTCGTAGGCGCCGGGCCCCGCATTGTCCGGGGCGAAGATCTGGTGGGCCTCCTGGCGGGAGCGGCTTCGGTCCGGAATGGTACCGAGGACGAATTCGCATCAACCCTCCAATTCATCAAGATTCAGGCCGGTTTTGGATCGGCGTAGAGAGGAAAGATTGTATGGCGGTCTTGAAAGCGGGAACTCGGCTCAAAAGCGCGGTCTGCAGCAGCGAAGTCATGATCGTGGCAGCCCCTAAAGACGAAGTGGACCTGAGCTGTGGGGGGGCGCCGATGATTGATATGGCGGCCGATGCGTCGGGGGGCTCCGTGGCAGAGGGCGCGGCTGAGGGCACTCAGATCGGCAAACGGTATGTCAACGAGGCGGGTGATCTCGAAGTGCTTTGTACGAAGCCGGGAGAAGGCTCGCTGGCTGTTGGCGGAGTCGCCCTGGCCATCAAGGGAGCGAAGCCCTTGCCGTCCTCAGACTGAAGGCCGCTGAACAAGAACGGGACCTTGGAAGAAATCGCGGTTCACTGAGGCGCTCCATGAAGGCCCAACGGTTCCGCCGCTGTGATGATTCGATCGCGATCTCAGATCGCGGTCCAGACGAACGGGCAGAGAAGATATGAATCTGATGATGCTCCTCGAGATGGCCTCGCAGGGCTTTGGGGACCGCGTGGCCTTCAAGAATGAGGGTGACGAGCTGACGTATGCCGAACTCTTTGAAGCGGCTGGAACTGTGGCGGGGCAACTGCGGGCAGGCGCGGCCGAACATCTTGCGATTCTCGATGAGACGAGTCTAGCCCTACCCATCGGGGTCTTTGCTGCAGCGTGGGCCGGCCGGCCCTTTGTGCCTTTGAACTATCGCCTGACAGGTCAAGAGCTCGAAAGCCTAGTCGGTCAGATCGCCCCCTCCCAGCTTGTGACCGCCCCGGATCGGGCGGAGGCCCTTCGCGCTCTTCCTGGCGCGGATGTTGTCGACCGGGAGAGCTTCTTAAGGGCGGCTCGCAAGTCGGTTGAAGGGCCGGGGGAATCGGATTGGGGGATGGATCCAGAGGAAATTGCGATTCTGTTGTTCACGAGCGGGACGACGGGTCCACCGAAGGCGGCGGTCATTCGACATAAACACCTGGTGTCGTACATCCTGGGTTCGGTTGAATTCATGTCGGCGGATGAATCCGATGCCGCGCTCGTTTCAGTGCCGCCTTATCACATTGCGGGAATGGCAGCGATCGCGAGTTCGGTCTATGCCGGGCGGCGGATCGTGCAGCTTCCCAATTTTAGTGCGGAGCGGTGGCTTGAACTGGCCCGGTCGGAGAAGATCACCAACGCATTTGTGGTGCCTACGATGCTTTCGCGGATCATCGAATGTCTCGATGCGGAGGGTCGCCAGGACGCAGACCTGCCTCATCTCCGAGCCTTGTCGTATGGTGGCGGAAAGATGCCTCAGGCTGTGATTGAGCGAGGGATGGAACTTTTTCCCAATGTCGCCTTCGCAAATGCTTACGGCTTGACGGAAACGAGTTCCACGATTTCTATCTTGGGCCCCGAGGACCATCGCGCTGCGATGGACAGTGATGATCCGGCGGTGCGTCGGCGAATTGTCTCCGTCGGCCAGCCACTTCCGTCCGTGGAAGTGGAGATCCGCGATGAAGATGGTCACGCTCTGGGGCCCAACGAGCGCGGAGAAATTTTCGTGCGCGGTGAGCAGGTTTCAGGGGAGTATCTTGGCAAAGGCTCTCGATTGAACGAGGAAGGCTGGTTCCCGACTCGAGACGGCGGGTCGACAGATTCCGAGGGCTACCTCTTTATCGAAGGACGAATCGACGACATCATCGTGCGGGGTGGTGAAAATATTTCGCCCGGTGAAATCGAAGATTCGTTGCTGGAGCATGCAGCCGTAGCGGACGCTGCGGTTGTCGGCCTGCCGGATGAACAATGGGGTGAAAAAGTGTGTTGCGTTGTGGCTCTCAAGGAGGGTCAACAGGCCAGCGAGGATGAACTCCAGCAGTGGGTCAAAGATCGACTCCGTTCCTCTCGGACACCCGAGACGATCGCTTTCTGGGAAGAGCTCCCCTACAACGAGACCGGTAAATTGCTGCGCCGCAAGGTGCGCGCCGCCCTCATGGAATAATCAGGGTGCCGGGACTTCTCGATGCCCGAATCCATTCGCTGCCGGAGGCTTTGGCGCGCCTTGCCTCTCCCGGTGCCCAAGAGGAGTTGGCAACTCTGACCGGAGAGGGGATTCTTTGGGTCGATTTGCCGACCGAATACCCGGGCCTAATGAGTCAGGCAGCCTCGGAAGAGGTTCTGGCTCTTCTTGACCGCTTGGCCTGTCCGACCTTGGCGAGAGTCCCAGAATCGGCAAGCGGTCCTATCGAGAGCCTCGCCGCTGGATTTGACCTTCGGGTTGATGCGGCGGAAGATCCCTCGCCTTTGTTAAGGGCAGTCGACCAAGCCCCGCTGGCAAGCCTTGCATTGGTTCAACTGTTGCGACTTAACGCGCAGTGCGATCAGCATCAGGGATTGATTGCGGAGTCTCTGGTCTACTCCACCCTCCAGTCAGGCCCGGAGTTTCGCCGATGGCTGTCCGGTCGCCCCCGGCCGTCGCCGCGAAGTTCGAAGGACTCGGTTCTTCGAGTCGATCGATTGGGACACGAGCTGGTTTTGACCCTTGATCAACCTTCTCGACATAATGCATTTGGGATCGCACTGCGCGATGCGCTTACCGAGGCTCTTCGCCTGGCCGCGACCGATGATTCAATTCGGCGAGTCTTGATGCGGGCAGAAGGGCCATCTTTCTGTAGCGGTGGTGATCTGGACGAATTCGGTGATTTCCCGGACCCCGCCATCGCCCATGCGGTGCGGTCGATTCGGCACCCGGCTCGCCTCTTGTGCGGGCTTCGCCAGGAGTCAGCCGCTGAGCTTCACGGTGCTTGTATTGGCGCCGGGGTTGAACTTCCAGCCTTCATGACGAAAGTCGCGGCTCGGATGGATAGCTTTTTTGCGTTGCCGGAGGTCGGTATGGGACTTGTTCCTGGAGCGGGCGGGACAGTGAGCCTACCTCGGCGTATTGGTCGGCAGCGAACGGCCCGTTTGGCGATCACCGGTGAGCAAATTGACGCTGTGACTGCTCATCGGTGGGGGTTGGTCGACGAATTGATTCCATAAGAAGTCCACGCGGGCGAGTTCGAAGTCAACCGGGTTGACCCAGAGAATTGAAAAAGGGGAGAGGCGATGGCAGGTCCGATGTCAGGTGTGAAGGTCGTCGAGTTGGGGGTTTGGGTTGCGGGGCCGGCGGCGGGATGCATCCTGGGTGATTGGGGCGCCGACGTCATTAAAATCGAACCCTGCGAGATTGGTGATCCCGCGCGAACTTTTCAGTCGATGTATGGTGCGGACCTTCCCTTTAATCCGATCTTCGAAAACGATAATCGGAATAAACGCTCGATCACCCTGGACCTCAGGCGTGCCGAGGGCGTATCGATCGCATTGGAGTTGATCGATCAAGCGGATGTCTTTGTGACGAATGTGCGCCCCGCTGGGTTAGCTCGGCTGGGCCTCGATCACGAGACACTCCTTCAGCGCAATGGGCGCTTGATCTATGGCTTGATCACAGGGTATGGGCTCGAGGGCAGCGAGGCGAATCGAGCGGCGTATGACATTGCGGCATTTTGGGCTCGGAGCGGGGTGGCGGCGTCTTTGACCGGCCCGGGTGGGCAACCACCTTTTCAGCGCGGCGGAATGGGGGACCACAATGCCGGATTGGCTGCAGCGGGGGCGATTTCAGCCGCTCTTTTTTCTCGGGAGAAAACGGGGAAGGGGCAGTTGGTCTCGACTTCGCTGATGCGTGAAGGCCTTTATACGATGAGTTTTGATCTTTCGATGGCGATGCGGCTCGGGGTTCCCGTTGCGCCGGCTGATCGCAAGACGATGGGCAACCCTGCGATCAACAACTATCAAGATCAGGATGGGCGATGGTTCTGGCTCGTGGGTTTAGAGGGAGCGCGCCATTGGCCGCCGCTGGCGAGGGCCGTCGGCCACCCGGAATGGATCGAAGACCCCCGTTTCCGGGATCCAAAAGGTCGGATTCAGAATGCTGCCACTTTGATTGGAGAGCTCGACCGTATTTTTGCGACGCGAACGCGGGAGGAATGGGGCGAAATATTCGATGCCGAGGAGGATCTCTGGTGGGCGCCGGTTCAAACCATTGACGAGGTCCTGTCGGATCCGCAGGCTCACGCGGCTGGAGGCTTCGTGGAGGTGCCCGATGGTGTGGGCACGACACTCCTGCCTGCAACCCCTGCGGACTTTGAGGGCACGCCGATCGAACATCGTGCGATGGCACCTGGACACGGTGAGCATACCGAGGCGATTCTCCGAGAACTCGACAAGGATGAATCGACGATCGCGACTCTGCGGGCAGTTGGCGTTTTGGGGGACTCTTAGGTCTGTTGGCCAGGCTCGATGAAGGGGGCCGCCGGGCAGAATTCTAAAGCGCAGGGAGAAAGAAAAGCGAGCTGGGCTACCAGCGGAAGAGGAGGCCTGCAGAAATCATGTGGGTGGTTTCCTGTGGGCCAATCAGTGCATCATAGTGGGTTGACAGTAGCGGGATGTCGCCAAGCCGCATGACATAGCCGACTCCGACGGCCGCCGCGTTGGCATTGGCGGGTGCCCCGTAGGTTGTGAAGGGTGTTGCCCCGGGCACATTGAAGAAAGTGGTCGTGATGGGGCGGTCTCGATCTCCGTAATCGGCCGTCCAGGCGAGACGGATTTCGGGTTCAATTCCAAATTGGCCCCGGAGCGTAAAGACTCGGCTGACGCGCGCACCGAGGGTGAGAAGAAAGGAATTGGTTGATTGACTGGGAGCAGACAGGGAGAGGTCGCTTGCGCCACTCTCCTGGATACTGTTTTGGTTGGTGCGAACGTATTGAAAGCGGGCAAACGGGTGAAATCGGGCCGCCCGTCTATTGCCAAAGTGGCCGCCGAGGTCGACCAACCCGCCCCACTCCAGTCCGTCGAATTGCGCCACGGCTTCACGGGAAAGGCTTGTGAATTCGATGCGCCGCTGGGTTGAAAGGCCACTCCAGGCAAATCGGCCCGCGGCGCCGACGTGGAATCGGGGCGCCCGATATCCAGCGTAGAGCGAAGTTTGAATCGTGTCGCCGTCTCCGCTCATGTAGCCGATTCCATTTTTCAGCGTTTGGCGGGTGTATCCCAACGCGAGGCCGAACCGCCAACGCTGGGCATGGCCTTCAGGGGTCCGCTGCGGCACGCGGTAGTCAATGCCACCCGACACGCCATAGGACTGGCTGTCGATATCGGTTGCTTGCCCCTCTCCTTGATTGTTGCCAAAGATCCCGAAGGGTTCAATCCATAAGCCCGGTCCGCCTCGGGCAAGAGCTGGGTTGTTGTCCTGGGGTCTTTTGACATCCAGCGGGGCCCGGGCGGGCGGTCGTTCCAGCTCCCAATTGCTGGCCGAAAGTCGACGAGAGATCATGTTTCCAAAGAGTCGAGCGTTGTTGAGCCGAAGATTCGTAAAGGCGGTGAGCGTTTCTCCGGCCATCATGTCCAAGACAAGAGGCACTTGGTTGGTACGTAGGGGAGAGAGGGCATCTCGGATAATTCGGGCGTCTGGATTTGTCGAATTCGTGACTTGCTCAAGGGCGACAGCTGTGGCCTCTTGGTTGGGTGTCGTGGCCAGAGCTGGGAGGTTGGTAAAATTTTCTTGGAGCTGAATCTGGACTGAATTGCCGATCGACGTCGGTTCCTGCGTGACGTCGATGAAAGCCAAGTCGTCGATGGTCAGGCCAAGGTTCGAACCGGGCTGAAGAAATCCCGCGGTCAGAAGAGTCGCCGTCACGGGTGCAGAGTAGTCGCCTGCGGCCAGATCGAGTTCGTAAAGCGGCGACTGAAGGTTGGCCGTTCCGGCGACATCGAGTCGCGAGGCATTCCCCGAGGCGTCGATCGCAATTTCAAGAATCGAGCTATTTTGGAGATCAGCGTTTCCCCCAACCTGAAGCAGAGAGAGGGCATCTCCCGTCGCAACACGGCCACCCGAGGCAACATTGAGAGTGCCTCCAATACGTCCTCCATTGTTCACCAGCCGTGCGTCGGTGTTGACTGCAACGGTACTCGAATTGAGGAGGTTGCCCTCGAGTTGCAGTTCTCCACTTGAGATCGTCGTATTTCCAGAGTGGCTGGCCGATGACTGAAGGGTCAGAGTGCCGGTTCCGGTCTTGATCAAATTTCCCGCTCCGGAGAGGGTGCCGTTAAAACTCTGATTGTTTGTGATGGCGAATTCGACGTCGCCTCCGGCGAAGACAGTCAGACTATCGCCGAGAGCATCGGGTTCCCCGGCGAGGGTCCCCGCGGCGATCTCGGTTGAAGAGGCCGAGGTCGAGCCGAGAAGGAGAACGCGCCCGGAGCCTTCTTTCCGGAGGACGCCGGTGCCCTGAATGGTGCCTGTGTGCGTGCCGTCGAAACCCTGGTCGAAAATGATGCGAGAGGTCGGGGCAGGGGCTAATGCCGCTGTGAGCGTGACGTTGTCGGGAATTGAAGAAGTGGACCCCCGAACATCCCCCTCCTCGATCGTCAGTCCGCCTGAGAAAGAGTTGTTGCCTCCTAGGGTCAGAGCGTTCGATCCTTTCTTCGTGACGCGGCCCGAGCCGGAGATGTCCCCGAGGAAAGGCTGGACTCCGGATTGAACGATTCGGAACTCAGCCCCTTGTTGGACCACGACATCGCCGAGTAGCGAGTCGGGCGAGGCCTCGAGGGTCCCGACAGAAATCTCTGTCCCACCGGTCTGGGCGGCCAGTCCTCCGTTCAAGACGAGTTCGCCATTTCCAGTTTTGACGAACTTCCCTTGCCCGTTCAGATTTCCTGAGAAGAGGCGCCGTTCGGTTGCGCCAGCGACATCAAACTCGAGCTGCGTGTCCTCTGATAGATCGAAATCCCCTTGAAGGGAGAGAGAGTTGCCTCGGAGCGTTCCGCGACGGACTTGGGTTCCACCCGAGTAATTGTTCGTGCCTGAAAAAGTCACCACTTTCGCGGTCTCAATGATGATGGACCCGTCGCCCGTTAGATTTTCGTCAAAGGTGAAGTCCTCGGTGTATCGGAATCCCAGTTCTGCCCCCGCGTCGACCTGAACCGATAGAGCGACCGGGTCGCCGTCTTCGTTGAGTCGTCCGCTTTGGAGGTCGATGTCGACAAGGTCCGCCCGGCCCTTTTTGACCCTGAGAAGGGTGAAATTTTCGGCGACGTCCTCTGCAGTCGTTAGAATGAAAGCGGGTGCACCTTGAAGATCGACGCGCGCATCCGGATTGGTGGTGGTGTCCAAGTCAATCGCAGGCAGCTGATCTTCAAGAACGATCGAGAGATTGATCAGGCTTTCATCGACCGTCATGTTGATGTAATCCACGTTCGAAATCTGGCTGAAATCGTTGGCGTCGTCGATGGCCGCAAAGATGGATCCGGGGACCTCAGGTTGAGGCGCTTGGCTGGTGCCGGTCGTATCGAAAATGAAAACAGAGCGATCGAGTTCGGGAGTATCTTGGCCGAAGGCGCTCCCCGCCTGAATGAGGATGAGGCCCAGTACCACTCCGCCGCCCACTCTTCGTGCCTGCGCCACCTTGGAAAGCCTCATTCTTTTTGCCGGGCTTTTTCGACGCGCCGACGATACTTGCGTGCGGTCGACGCCCTCCCGGTTTGCTCGTAGAGAGTGGCGGCAAATTCATAGATGCCGATCATTTGGGGGTCATCGGGCGCGAGCTGGTCTTCGTAGAGGGTCATGGCGCGCTCCATATGTTTTCGCGCTTCGGAGCCTTGTCCGAGTTGAATTTCGGCCCCCGCGACGGCCACGTGTAGGTTGGCCACGGCAATTGAGTCTTGGTGACCCGACTTTCGGAGTTCTGAGAGGGCGCGGAGGCCATAGGAGCGGATTCTCTTGGGGTCACCGATGGCTTCGGCGACTTGGGTCAGCTGAACCAAGATCAGCCCTGCTTTGAGGTCATTTTCCTTACTGGGATTGGATCTCAGGATCTGGAGGGACCGAACGTACTCTTTTTCCGAGGGCGTCCACTGCCGAAGACCTTTGCGCGCTGTGGCCAGTTGTGTGAGGGGTTTCGTAATCTGAATGTGATCGGGGCCGTAGAGCGTCTCATAGGTCAGCAACGCTTCCTGTAGGGCTTGGGCAGCGTCGCCGTAACGTCGGAGTTCAAGGTTTACGACACCTAGGTTGTAGGCCAGCACTCCTGATTGTTTGTCGCGTGGCCCGCGTTCTCGGTTCGAAGCGATCGAGGCTCTTCGTGCATGAATCACAGCCGCCGCGAGATCGTCCTGTTTGATCGCAGTCAGATAGAGATCGTAATGGGACTGCCATTCCTCGGCCTGAGAGGTCGAAAGGGGCAATCCTAATAAAAAGAGGCACACGATCAGGATCCTGAGATCCGCTTTGGCACGAAGGGAGCGCTGGCACGGCATCCGCTCAGTATACGCCAAGCGTCGAGGCGCTCGACTGATAGGCGACGCACCCTGCTGATTCAACCGGAAGCATTGGCCAGCTACATGAATGAGGGGCGGTTGCCGATGATTTGACGTTCTTCCAGATCTTCGATTTGATCCTTCGATAACCCGAGTTCGCCCAGCACCTCTAAGTTGTGCTGGCCTAGGGTCGGTGGCGGCCTGAGGTGGAGGGCTCGGGGCCAAGCGGAGAAAGACATCGGCCATCCCGGGTATCGGGTTTCCCCGGTTTTGGGGTGCGAGAGGTTTTGGAAGAAATGACGCGCCTCGAGCTGGGGATGCGGTGATAGATGGTGGGCGTTAATGAGGTGGGCGGCCGGAACTCCGGCATTGACGAGTTCGGCGATGATGTCGTCGACCCCCGCGGCCGCGGTCCATCGCTCAATCCGTTCGTCGATCTCGTCGTGTTGCTGACGCCGACCCTCCGGATTAGCTAAATCGCTTCGCTCAGCCAGGTCTGTCGCCCCCATGACGCCGCACAGAGCCTGCCAGCTTTCCTCATCGGGGGTCGCGAGGGCGATGAGTTCTTCACCCTGCGCCGTCCTGTAAACGCCCTGGGGCGCTGCAAATGGACCTCTGTTTTCGTTCCGTGTCAAGAGCACGGCATTTTTGGAGTATTCGATTACCTGTTCTGCAGCAATGTTGATGGCCACCTCGACGAGAGGGACCTCCACCAACTGCCCCCGACCAGAGCGTCGGCGCTCTTCAAGGGCGGCGAAAAGAGCAAAAACCGCGTGCATGCCCCCAACCGGATCGCAGTAGCCTCGGAGAACAAGCGGTAGGTCTTCGTATCCAGTGATCCACGCGAGACCACTGACCTGCTCGACCGTCATGGCAAACCCTGCTCGGTCCCGCCAAGGGCCATCGAGGCCAAAGGCCGGCATTCGAACGAGAACCAGGCGATTGTTTCGATTGTGGAGCGTATTCCAATCCAGCCCGAAGTTTTCTAGAACGCGGGCCGAAAAATTCTCGATCACGACATCGGCCTGATCAATGAGGCGAAGTAAGAGTTCTTTGCCTTCTTCGTCATCGAGACGCAAAGTAATGCCCCGTTTACCTGGGTTGGCCCCATGAAAGACGGGAGACCACTCCCAGAGCTCTGCATTGCGCAGGGCTCCGGCGAACCGCATTCCATCCGGCCTTTGGACCGATTCAACTTTGATGACATCCGCCCCCATGGCGGCGAGATAGCTGGTGGAGACCGGGCCCGCCCAAAAGCACGTGAGGTCGATCACGCGAAGCCCTTTCAAAGGTCGATCCGGTGCCGATTCAGGGGGGCGCGAGGGCGGCGAGGGCGCTTCTCGCTCGAGTTGGGCGAGCTCAGCCAGGATCTCATTCCGATCTGAGTTTGGCCGGTGAACCGCCCCAAGAGGCCGGAGCAGACTCTCGCTGAGTCGATAGGGTGGGCGCGGATGGAGTGTTTTTCCATCGGCCTGAGGTCGAAAAACGCCCCTAGCCTGCATCTGGTCCATCTGGGGAAGTGTCTGACCGTTGCCGACCGGCGCTGCAGGGATTCGCATGAGGCCCGCGAGTTCAATGACCTCTTCTGTCGTGTGCTCTCTTGTCCATCCGTGGATCATGTCCCGCATTTTTTCGAAGTGTTCCATGCGCGCACGTCCATCCAGATAGCGCTCGTCCTCCCCGATATCCTGTCGCCCCAGCAGTGCGCAGAAGTCTTTCCATTGCTGCCCCGTGATGGTGCAAAGCCCGACCCAGCCGTCCTGAGTCGGTTCGTTGGACGGGATTTCAATGGCTCGGGGGAGAGGTCCTTCGAACCATTGGGAATTCAGGTCGTGATAAACGGTTAGACTGAGCACCATCGCTTCGAACATCGAGACGTCAACGTGTTGGCCCTGGCCATTGCCTCGAGTGGCGATCATCGCGGACATTGCCCCAACCGCCGCAAAGGAACCGGCGGCCCATTCACCGACGCGCCCTCCGGCAAAGACGGGCTTTCGACCGGGGAGTCCTCGATAGTCGATGGAGCCCAACGCGGCTTGAAGGGTCATCTCGGTGGCGGGGCGATTTGCGTATGGCCCTTTGAGCCCCCATGGCGAAATGGATGCGACGCACAGCCTTGGGTGTCGGTCGTGGAGGGATGACCAAGGCAGCCCCCAGCTTTCGAGGCCCCCTGGCCCACCGGCTTCCACGACTAAATCCGACTGCCTCAGAAGGCGATCGAGAAGAATCCGACCCTCCTCGTCGCTGGGGTCGATCTCAATGCGGCGTTTCGATGCATTGAGAAATTGAAACAGCGCTCCGTCCTCGTCTTCCCGAAGGGGTATCCCCGATGCGCTCCAGCGCCGAAGCGGGTCCGGTGCATCTGAGCGCTCGACCTTGATCACCTCGGCCCCGGCGTCGACAAAAAGCTTCGTGCAATAAGGGCCCGCAATTTCGCTCGATAGATCGAGGATTCGGATTCCTTCCAAGGGCCTGCCCGTCGGATGTTCCGTATTCGACATTCGGATTCTACTCTTCAATCTGCTCGAGGGTTCGCTCGCCGGTCAAGACACTCTTGATGATCTTGCCCGCTGCATTTCGTGGCAGCGGTTCGATTCTCATTTCCCATTGCGTTGGGACCTTGTAGGGGGCCAAGGTTTCTCCTGCGAACTCGCCGAGGGCCTCTGGTTCGATGGTGGCATCGGCGATGGGCACAACGATAGCTCTGACCTCTTGACCAAGGCTCGGGTGTTCGATTCCGACCACCGCACACTCTCGTACGAGGGGGTGGGCATCGAGTCGATTTTCAATTTCGACCGGGTAGATATTCTCCCCTGAGCGTAGGATCATGTCGCGGGCGCGGGAGTCGATATACAGATACCCCTCGTCATCCAGACGGCCGATGTCTCCGGTGGCCAGCCAGCGTCCCGGCAGGATTGTCTTGGCGGTCGCTTGGGGGTCGCGCCAGTACTCAAGCATGAGGTAAGGGCTGCGAATATAGATTTCGCCATTCTCTCCGGTGGGCACGGGCTGACCCGCATCATCGCGGATTTCAATTTGGTGTCCGACGGCGGCACGACCGGTGGAGGTGGGCCGCTCAAGCAACTCTGAGCCGCCGATGATGGCGCCCATTCCGCCGGACTCGGATAGTCCATACCCCATACCGAGATTGCCGCGAACCGTCGGGAAGGCTTCAGTGATACGTCTTTGTAAATCTGGGCTGGTCGGAGCCCCCCCGAAGCCGACGCTTCGCAGGCTGGAGAGGTCGTAGCGACCGAAGGCCGGGTCGCCCAGGACTTGATGAGGCGCGCTCCCGAGTGCACTCCAAATCGTCACTTGTTCTTTATCGATGAGCCGCATCACGTCTTCTGCATCGAAACGAGGGTCTCGATAAACCGTCTTGATGCCTTGAGCGAGCATCATGATTGCGCAGGCATAGAGGCCCGAAAGATGGAACAGCGGCACGGTCACCAGCGCGCAGGGCTCTAGGGGGGGGAGGGGCTCGCCCTCGGCGCCGTTCGCTTGCTGGGCTTGCGCGGCCGCCATGACTCGAACCATGCCGTGGAGAGACTGGGTCTTGACGA
>NHEP01000183.1 GCA_002171515.1 bacterium TMED88
AAGCCGAGAGCGCCCAGCACGAGCCACCACAGCGCGCCTAGCGTTCGCTCGATCGGTGGGTTGGCTCGAAGTTCAGGCACCACCATGATCTCTTGCAGAAGAGTGACGCCTGTCCTCTTGCCGGTTGAACTCAGACTGAACTTGGACGGGAAGACGCGCGGCGATGGCGAGCGCAAGGGACACGCAGCCCGTCATGCCCAAGTACAGCAGGATCAGCTGAATGGGTTGGCCGGAAGAGGAGGCTGGAGCCACCGCGGGCGCAATGGCGCAGTAGGCCAGAGAGGCGCTCACAAAGATTTCGGGAATCGAAGGCTGGATCGGCGTCGTCTCAATCGGTTCAAGCTTTGCCTGTGCGCGACGCCGGGTGCGCCCGAGCCAGGGTCCGAGGGCAGAGGCCAGCACGAGTTGTGGCGCCATGCCGGTCAATACGATCCGGCTGTACGAAAATTCTTTGCGGAATTGGGCCAGCGAGGAGGCCTCAGTGAACCATTCTCCGACCCCGGTGGCGAAAAGCCAGATTGCGCCGAGCCCGATCAGTAAGCCGATTAGCGCGGCGGCCGTTCGCCAGAGAAGGGGCAGGAATTCCTCGTTCCAAAACGCCTTCACCGTCGCCATGCCGCCAGGTGATCGTTGAGGAAGCGACCGTTCGGATCCCAGCGGTCGCGGACGCGCCACCAATCCGCCCAGCGAGGGTGGGCGGCAGCGAGCTCCTCAGCGTCTTGAAAATGCACTTTCCCCCAATGCGGTCGGCCCCCGTATTCGCGAAAAATTTCCTCACAGGCCCGGAAAACAGGCTCTTCGTCGGAATCGATCCCTTGATGGACGGAGATCGTCGCGCACGGTTGATCATAGGCCGTGGAGAGCCAAACATTGTCGGCCGCAAGGGTGCGGTACTCGAGGGGCCACTGCAGGCCCGGAAAAGACTCGCGGATGAGCCGTCGCAGGGCGCGAAAACACTCGGGACCCTTGTCGATGGGCACCGAGTACTCCATCTCGGTGTGCTGTTCGGGGCGGTCGTTGGCGAGCACCTCGTCGGACCAAGCTAAACGGTTCCCCTCGGATGCGAGGGGATACACCGCCGCGAGCTGTGTTTCTTCAAGGCTCTTGCAGGCCGCTCGACTGGATCCCGGCATCCAGAAGAATTCGAAATGACGAGTCGCCTGAGTCAGCGTTTCGCTGCGATCCAGCACATCATCCAATGATTCGAGCCAAAGCTTTTCCTGGAGACGGTATGCGGGTCGTACGGCCACGGTGATTTCGGTGACGATCCCGAATGCGCCGAGGTGGAGCCGGCTGGCCTCAAAGAGTTCCGGCTCTCGCTGAGCGTCGCATTCCACGATCTGACCATCGTGAAGGACAATTCGCATTCCTTGGACGGCGGCGGAAAGGTTTTGGAGGCGCCGTCCGGTGCCATGGGTCCCGGTGGCGGTCGCACCTGAGATCGTTTGGCGATCGATGTCGCCTTGATTCAGGAGAGCGACCCCCGCTTCCCGGAGCGGTTTTCCCAGGCCGCTGATCGGGCTCCCCGCCCGAATCCGAGCCCAGCGGCGGTATGGGTCAATGTCGACGACGCCGCTGAGAGCCTTGAGATCAACGATGATGTCATCGGTTGGGACCAGGGCAGAGTGACTATGGCCGGTGCCCACCGCCCGAACCTTTGAACCGGATGCCTCGGATTCGGCCAAGAGCGCTCTAAGATCTTTTTCGTGACTCGGGGTTGCGATGCGTCGGGCGTGGGCACTGATGCGGCCCGACCAGTTTTTCCAGAGCGGCAATTCGGCCTCCATTGTGGCGCTTGCAGTGCCCCGAACCGGGACGGGGGGGCAAGCCGCGGAAAGCGAGGGCAGGGTGACTACGGCGTTTCGATGGCCAGCATGAAGCCGATTGTGTCGATCCCGACATTCGGCAGGTGGGTCTGGGCATTTGAGATGTGCTGCCAGTGCAGGCTTGCCGCGAGAGCGATCGATGAGGAGAGCCGATACCGAGCGCCGACCCCGGCCTCGATAAAAAATTCGAAGCCGTCGTCCTGAGAAGCCAGGTTAAAGTCAATGCCTCCGAAGCCCAGGCCGCCCTCAAAAAAGGGTTGAATGCGTTTCTCGATCATCATTCGATATCGCAGGCCGACGGTGGCACCGCCGCCAACGCCGGTTTGGGGCGAAAAGTTGAGAACAAGAAGTCCCTGGAGGGTGCCTTCCAGATCGCCATGATACCAAGACCGGCCGCTGCCGAAGCGTTCAAGGAGGAGCCGGAGCTGGGGCTCCAAGGTCAGGATTTCGACCTGGGCTGCGTCGCGTCCGGATTGTTGGCTTCGCGGCGCAATCCCGTAGCCGTACCCGATCCCGAGGCCGAATCCGAGGCGTTTGGGGCCGGGCTCTTCAGTCGTCTCGCTGGCCGGTTTTTCGCTTGCGGCGATCGTCGTGTGCTCGGGATTTGTGTCAGCCCTTCCGGTTGAGGCGGCCCAGCACAGGCAGAGGCTGGCCCCGAACGCAATCAGGCGCCCGAGACGAAAGATGGATTGATGCGGTCTGAGTAACGTCATTTAAAAAGGCTTTACGATTACAAGGATCACAATGCCGATCATCAAAAGAGTCGGCCCCTCGTTCATGATTCGGAAAAACCGTTCGGAGTGCGTGTTGGCATCCCGGGCAAAATCGTTTCGCCACCGAACCATGAGAGCGTGGAGGGTGAGGAGGACTCCGACCAAGATGAGTTTGAGCCAAATCCATAAGCCGGCGTGGGCGAGATAGCCCGGGCTAGCGAGCATGAGAAATCCCAGGCCGACAGAGACCGTCATGGCGGGCAACATGATCAGTCGGCTGAGCTTGTCCTCCATGACTTTGAAAGTTTCGGAGGTGTCAGAGCCCGCTGGGGCACTACAGTGGTAGACGAAGAGGCGTGGCAAGTAGAGCAGGCCGGCCATCCATGAAATCACAGCGATGACATGAAAGGCGCGAAGCCAGGGCAGGGCGGCCGGCAACCAATCCAGCATGTCGAATCTTCGGGCTCCCGGTCGAGAATAAAGTGGGCGCGCAGCGCCGTTGGATGCCGGGGGAGGCGCGCCCAGTCTAGGGAGGGGCAGCGATTTGAGCCATGCCGCGGGATTGCCAGCCGAGCAGAGCCTTGTCGGGCACCACGCTGTAACATACGTTTAGAACAGTCGTTCTAATTGAAAGGCCTCAATGCCTCGCTGGTCCCCCTCAGGAATTCAAGAATCTGTGCCGCCCCCGATTCGATTCGATCCCTCGCAGCCTCTCGACCCAACCAAAGCGCGTTTGCTCTCGTCTGCAGAGGTTTTGCTTACCGAGCGTGGGGTCAACGGCATGTCGATTCGTGCCCTGGCGGCTTCGGCCGGAACGAGCGTCTCAGCAGCCCATTACCATTTCGGCAGTAAATTCGCGTTGGTGGCGGCCCTGTTTGAGGCGAGGTTGGAGCCGATCAACGCATCGCGTCTGGCCGGGCTGGAAGCTCGACTTGCGGAATCCGCTCCGGCCCCCCCTTCCCTCGAGGCCGTGCTGGAGGCCTTTGTCCGGCCGAGCTTCGAGGCATGGCGGTCGGGCGAGGCCATGGGGCGAACCGCGACCCCCCACCTTTTGGCCCAGCTGCACGCAGACCGGTGCCCCGACCTTGAGGACTTGAAGAAGAGGTTGTTTGAGCCCGTTTTTGGTCGCTACTTGGAGGTGGTGGCGGAAATTCTGCCGGATCAGAGCCTCTCATCGCTGCGGGTGGGACTGGCGTATGTCTCAGGACTCCTGCTTCACACCGTGGGCGGCCACATCGATCTTGCGGTGCGAAGGGAAGGAAAGCCGGCTTCCTTTGAGGAATCCGACGAAGCGCTGCTCCGATATCTCGTAAACTTCGCCGCATCGGGATTGCGGAGCGCGGGGGCCTTGGCTTCTCATCAAGAAGGGGTTGGAGAATGAAGCGCTCCGCACAGCCGCTTGTGGCCGCGGCGGTCTTGGCGGTCGGTGTCGCGGGGGTTTTTGCCATTCTCGCGATGCGCCCCACACCCGAAGAGCGACCCCAGGTCAAGCGGGCACCTCTGGTCGAGGTGATGTCGGTTGAGCCGGGACCCTACGAGTTTGTTGTGCGCGCCCATGGCACCGTTGTGCCCCGTCGCGAGGGGGACCTGGTGCCGCAAGTGTCCGGCAGTGTTCAGTGGGTGTCTCCGGCTCTCGCCTCCGGCGGTTTTTTTGGCGAGGGCGAGCCGCTCTTGCGGATCGATCCCGCGGACGCGGAAGTCGCCGTGGAAAGTGCGCGAGCCTCAGTGGCTCGAGCCCAGAGTGAGGCTCAAAGAGCGCGTCGTGAGTTGTCTCGGCAGCGCACACTCGCCCAGCGTTCTGTCGCGAGTCAAACCAATCTGGATGACGCGCTGAATGCCGAGCGAGTTGCGGCGGCTTCTTTAAGAGAAGCAGAAGCCCGGCGGGTGCAGGCCGAGCGTGATCTGTCGCGCACTGAGATTAAGGCTCCATACGCGGGGCGGGTTCGGTCCGCTGATATTGATGTGGGTGAATTCGTAGCCCGCGGCACTTCGGTGGCCAAGATCTATGCGGTCGATTTTGCAGAGGTGAGACTCCCGATCCCGGATTCCGATTTGGGTTTTCTCGACTTGCCTTTGGGGGGCGGACCCGGAGGGGGTGAGGCCGATGGGCCACGTGTTCTTCTCAGAGCACAATTTGGTGGTGAGGAGCAGATGTGGGAGGGGCGGGTTGTCCGAACAGAGGGCGAAATCGATCCTCGGAGTCGGATGGTTCATGTGGTGGCGGAAGTGGAAGATCCGTACGGCCGTCAATTGGCCTCGGCCGGAAGCGGTTCCTCAACGCCCTTGGCCGCAGGCCTGTTTGTCGAGGCTGATATTTATGGGCGTCGTGTCGAGCGCGCCTCGGAGCTTCCCCGCATCGCTGTCCGAGACGATGCCACCGTGTTTGTGGTCAACGAAGACAATGTGGTTCGCGAAAGACCGATTGAAATATTGAGAACCCAGTCGGATCGGGTGATCGTCGGGGGTGGGCTGCGGGCCGGTGAACGGGTTGCCGTAGGCCTATCCGAAGTCGTGGTGGATGGAATGACGGTCCGGCCCCTCGCTGTTGATCCTCAATCGCGGGCTCCCATGGATGCGAATCAGTGAAATCAGCGATCGCGTGGTTTGCCGGAAATTCAGTCGCAGCCAACCTGCTCATGGCATTCATGTTGGTGACGGGTTTGTTCGCCCTTCCTTCGATCCAGCAGCAGAGCTTTCCCGACATAGAGATCGATGTGATCAATGTATCGGTACCCTATCTCGGTGCGGCACCCGAAGAGGTTGAACGTGGCGTTTGCATCCGTATTGAAGAGGAACTCGACGGTGTGCAGGGGATCGAAACTCTTCATGCCGTTGCGGCGGAAGGTGTCTGTACGGTCTCCGCTGAACTGATTTCAGGCTACGACGTTGATCGCGCTCTGTCGGAAATCAAGAATGCTGTCGACGGGATTTCCACCCTTCCCGAAGAAACCGAAAAACCCATTGTGAGTCATTATGAAGTGAGTCGGCTCGCTGTTCAGTTGACGGTGTCGGGAGACTTCGGTGAACGCACGTTAAAGGCCTTTAGTCAGCGAATTCGTGACGAAATCTTGCAATTGCCCGGAATCACTCAAGTGGACCTGGTTGGGCTTCGCAGCGACGAAATCTCCATTGAGGTCTCAGAGGAGTCACTGCGTCGCCATCAGTTGACCTTTGATCAAGTTGTTCGGGCGGTGAAACGTTCTTCATTGGACTTGCCGGGAGGATCCATTCGAACTCTGGACGGGGAGGTTTTGCTGAGAACTCAAGGGCAAGCCTACACCGGCCCTGAGTTCGAGAATATTGTCGTGGTGACTCGCCCCGATGGCACCCGCTTGATGCTTTCTGAGGTGGCGACGATTCGGGACGGCTTTGAAGAGAATGATCGGTCTCTGCGCTTTGATGGCGTGCCCGCCATGATGATCGCTGTCTATCAAGTGGGCCAGCAGCGCGTCTTGGATCTTGTGGACTCCGTTAAGGCGTATGTCCAGCAGGCTCAGGCTGAATTGCCCCCCGGATTCTCGCTCACGGTTTGGCGCGATTCCTCACAAAGCTTGCGTGATCGATTGGACATTCTGATTCGCAATGGATTTCAAGGTTTCATTCTGGTCTTCGTTTTGTTGTCTCTTTTTCTCCGATTGCGTTTAGCGATTTGGGTGTCTCTAGGCGTTCCGATCGCTTTCTTCGGGGCGCTGGCTCTTTTTCCCGTGCTGGGAACCTCGATCAACTTGGCGACACTCTTCGCGTTTATTCTTGTCTTGGGGTTGCTCGTTGACGATGCCATCGTGGTCGGCGAAAACGTCCACACCCATCAAGAGCAGAACGAGAATCCACTTTCTGCGGCTATTTCGGGGACTCAGGAGGTTTCCGTTCCGGTAATCTTCGGCGTTCTGACCACCGTGGCGGCCTTCCTCCCCCTGGTTCTGGCTCCGGGCATGATGGGCCAAATGTTCGGCCAGATTGGCATCGTGGTGATGATCTGTCTCTTTGTTTCGTTGGTCGAGAGTCAGCTTATCTTGCCTTCTCATTTAGGACATCTCAAGATTCGCGCTCGTGCCGTGGGTCCAGAGCAATCGGGCGTTCGGGGAGCATGGAAAAGGTTTCAGGACCTGATGGCGGGTAGCCTGGTTGGCTTTGCCGATCGAGTCTACCGACCTGCACTCGAGCGCGCGCTTTCCTGGCGGTACGTGATGTTGGCTGGGGGTGTCGTCTTGCTGGTCTGGACCATTGCTTTGGTGGGCGTCGGCAGAGTGCCCTTCACCTTTATGCCATCTGTTGAGAGCGATTACGTTAAAGCTTTTATCAGCATGCCCATTGGGACGCATATTAGTCGAACGGAAGAGGCCGTAGCGCGGGTTGAAGAAGCAGCTTTTCGTGTCCAAACGCGTCTCAATGAGGAGTATCGGGACTTAAACGAACCCCTGATGCAGCACGTCCTTTCGATGGTCGGCGGTCGGTCAGGTCGCTCGAACTCTGGATCGCCTGGAGCGGCGGGTGCGAGCCATCTCGGGGAAGTGAATGTCGAGCTGGTGGGTGGACAGGACCGACCGATTGATGCCTCAGCCGTCGTTCGTGCATGGCGAGAAGAGATTCCTGAGTTGGTCGGTGTCGAATCGCTCTCCTTCAAGTCGGCTCTGTTTAGCGCCGGCGAGGCGATCGCCCTCCGGTTGGGTTCGCCTGATTCTGCCGATCTCGAGAGAGCGGCGGGTGAGTTGAAAGATGAACTGGCCCGTTATCCGGGGGTATTCGATATCGAGGACACGTATCAAGATGGAAAACGCGAACTCAAGCTGGCCATCCTGCCTGCTGCGGAGACACTTGGATTAACCCTGGATGATCTGGCCCGTCAAGTCCGGCAGGCCTTCTATGGCGTTGAGGCGCAGCGCATCCAGAG
Organism: bacterium TMED88; assembly: GCA_002171515.1. Lineage (GTDB taxonomy): Bacteria > Myxococcota_A > UBA9160 > UBA9160 > UBA4427 > TMED88. The sequence continues at coordinate 7,431 of NHEP01000183.1, forward strand.
GGCCCGTGATGATGTTCGTGTCATGGTGAGGTTTCCCGAAGAGCAAAGAAGGGCGATTGGCGATCTTGAGAGAATGCGGATTCGGACGCCCGAGGGAGGTGAAGTGCCTTTCTATAGTGTCGCCACAATCGATTCCGGTCGCGGATTTTCAACGATCCGGAGGACGGCTCGAGAGCGCGTCATCACCGTCAGCGCAGATGTGGACGAGCAAGTTGCAAACGCCAACGAAATCATGGCTGATCTTTTTGAGGATTTCGTTCCGATTTTGCTGGCCAGCCATCCAGGACTCCAAGTTTCATTGGAAGGGGAGCAGCGCGAGCAGGCCTTAATGGGTGATGGGATGGTTCGGCTCGGGATCGTCTCGCTTTTGATTATCTATATCCTGTTAGCCGTACCTTTGCGCTCCTATGGTCAACCGATCATCATCATGGCTGTGATCCCGTTTGGGCTCGTGGGGGCGATTGGAGGTCACCTTCTTCTCGGCAAGCCCTTGAGTATGATGTCTCTGATGGGCGTCGCGGCGCTCTCCGGAGTGGTGGTGAACGCAAGTCTGGTTCTCGTCCATCACGTGAATGCGCGTCGGTCCGAGGGAATCGATATTCGTGAAGCAGTCAAGATGGCCGGTGTGGCCCGCTTTCGGCCGATCGTTCTCACGTCGCTGACAACATTTGCAGGGCTGACGCCACTCCTGATGGAACGGAGCCTCTCGGCGCAGTTTCTGATTCCGATGGCCATTTCCCTTGCATTTGGAGTGGCCTTTGCGACGCTGATTACGTTGCTGCTTGTCCCCTGCGGCTACCTCGTGTTGGACGATTTTCGTCGTGCAAGTCGGAGCCCCTCCGGTCGGTATTCGGCCTCAAGCTCGGCGCCGGTCGATGCTGGGATGCCGCCAAGAGGGCCTGTTCCTTCTATCGGGCTATCTGAGAGGCCCGATTCCCAGACCAATGCGGGCCGCTGAAGCTTCCGTTAGATTCCTTCCCTCTGCCCCGCCGTTCTTTGAGGAAGCGGGCTCTTTGGAGTGAAGCGACCGTGTACAGCATCTTGATTTCACTAGCGATTGGAGCCCTCCTCGGGGTTGGTTATACCCTGCTTGACTGGTGGCAGGGCTGGGCGATGGGTCTCATTGTGGGTGTGCTCGGGGCCGTGACGAGCTTCATTGTTCTGTCTCGAATTCTGGCGAAGCGGTTTGAGCCCCGTTTTCTCCAAGCCCAAAAACAATTGCAGTCTGGTTCCACGCAGCTCGCGGTCAACACTTTGGAAGACCTGCTTCCGTTGGCTCGATGGCAGGTGATGCTGCGCGGGCAGATTTATGCGCAGCTCGGAATTCTTGCCTACGGGATGGAGGACGAGAAGCGGGCTGTCGAGTATCTCGAGAAGGCCTCTTATCGCGCCGCAGATGCCCAGATGGCTTTGGCCGCGATTCTCTTTCGGCGGAAGGAGCAGGAGCGG
>NHEP01000184.1 GCA_002171515.1 bacterium TMED88
GACGGTCGTGCCGCCCGCCTGGCGGACGGCAGCTCTCATGACGCCCTGCTGGGCGGGCCCGTTGGGCGCCGTGAGGGAGCTGGACCGCCCGTCCTGGTTGATTGCTGCTGCCTGCATGTAACTTGTGTATCGCCCAGATTGAGTTGCAGGATCAGAGCTCAGAAGCATGGTGCGACAGGCCTCGGACCTCACGTATCCGTCGGCAGCCATGTCCATAGTTTTGCAGCGGCCATCAGGGGCCAGCATTCCTGCACTCTGGAACATTATTGTCGTATCGGAGCTAGTCATGATGTTCACCCCGCACGAGATGAAGTTCTTGGCACTGGCACGGCGAATTTCCTGCAAGCCAATGTAGGACCCCACAAGAGATGAAGAGCACGCGGTGTCAACTGTGACCGCAAGACCCTGCAGATTGTGTACGAATGATGCTCTACCTGATGCAACACTCAGAGCAGCCCCCGTAGCGCTGAAGGCGGTGATATCGTTGAAGTACTTGTTTACCAATTTGTAGTGGTCAATGCTGGACATACCAACAGCGATTCCTGTTTCAGAGCTGACCCCGCGAATTACATTCAACGCACCTTCCAGAACCTTCCGCTGCTGAGCGTCCATGAGAACGACCTCTGTTTGACCCATTCCGTGCGCCGCCAAATCGAAAAACTCTATCCCTTGCACGATTGAGGTGTACATCAAGCTGTGGGCTCTCTTCACCTCGAGGTTGGTGCACGCGTCGTCGTCCCAGCGATTCAGCGGTACTCTAGACAGATTGTCCCCTGTGCAAAATTGGTCCAGGGAGAATGAAGGTCCCATGCCGTCGTGAAAGCCGCAAATCTGAACGGGGACCACGGCAACTGAAGGCTCACTCATCTCGGTACCAATGACACTTTTGTCTATCACTTCATCCACGTAGCCATTCACTTCGGATATTTCAGATTTGAAATATTCCACGAGGTTGGACACGGAAGGGTAGTCGAAGATGAGTGTCGATGGCAAGTCGATGCCAAATTGACCTTCGAGAGCATTCCGCAGCTCGACGGCGCCCAATGAATCCAGACCCGCAGACATGAGAGGCTCCTCATCACCAAGCTGGGAGCCCAGAATCCTTTCAATGTGATACTGAACGCTTTCTTTGACTGATTCGGAAGTGAGAACAGACGAAGAGCCCTCGATGCGTTGGTTCTCGGTGCTGCCATTGGCTGTACTTTTCATGTACTCGAGAACGTTGGCGTCATCACGCATGTTGGGAGAGAACGTATTCCAATCCACATGAGTAACAGCAGAAGTGGAGGAAATTTGTACGCAAGCAGAGTTGAGAATCTGGGCGAGAGCCGACATGCCTTCCTGGGGCTTGAGAGCTCTGAGGCCCATCCTTTCGAGGCGCTTCAGGACCTTTTCATCGCCTGCTGCCATGCCAACGGAAGAGAAGGCCCCCCACTGGATGCTTGAAGCCATGATTCCGCTCGACGCCCGGGAACCGGCAAAAGAGTCAAGGATGGAATTGGCCATGCAGTAGCAGCTCTGCCCCGGGGACGAAAACAAAGTCGCCGCTGAGGAGAACAAAACTTCTTGCGACACAGGATTTGCCGAGAGACCACAAATCGTCAGCAGTCCCCTGGATTTCGTCGAAAGAACAGTGCGAGTTTTCTTCATGTCGTAAGAGCTGACAAGTCCGTCCTTCAAAATACCAGCCGCATGGACGATACCGACGAGGGGCACTTTATCGCTGAAGAGCCTCTCAGTATTACTCTGTACAGAGGAATCGCACATGAATTGAGACACCATGGAAACACCGCCCAGAATATCATCCTGGGCAATTCTAGAATTCCCATGAGAGCATTTTCCGGTCCTGCCCAAGAGATATATGGCCGGCGTTTTTTCGCTGATAAGCCATTTTCCCGTGACTTGACCCAAGGCCCCGAGGCCTCCGGTCACAAAAAAGGACCCGTAACCACCGTCTTCGCACGCATTCGAAGTACGAGTGACTACTTTACCGGTGTACCGCGCTCCGGACATGAACCTGAGGGCAGACGTTGCATAATTCATGTCGAAGAGATTGCTCGGGAGAGGGCGGATCACTCCCTGGGCCAGCAAATCGCTGACTCTCGCCAGCAACTTACCGTTGCACTGCTCGGGTAGGAAATCCATTGCCAGAAGAGTGTACTGCAAATCCTGGCGCTCCAACTTTGCCGCCCGTGAGTTCCAAATGTCACGCTTGCCAATCTCAATCATGCTCCCCCCCCACTTCATTCCAGCCATTGTTGCAGCAACCATCCCAGAAGACGTCAGGGAATTCAGTACAAGTCCAATTTCACCCGTCGCCTGGCCGAGCGCTGTGACGTAGTGAATGTCCCTCGAGCTCACAACGTCTTTTACACCCATTCCTCGGAGCAGAGTCCTCTTTGTGCTTGAACCCGCAGTCGCATATGCGGATGCACCGCACGCGGCGACAAACTGTGAGGCGGCGAGACCGACTCCGCCCGTGGCAGCGTGAATAAGGGCCAAGCTTCTCGAAGAAAGGTTCGTAGCGCCGTTGAAGGCCAACTCCACGGTTACTAAAACTGTGGGAGTGGTGCAGGCCTCAGAAAAATGCAGATTTTCTGGCATGTTGCAGAGCAGAGCTTCGGGAGTCCATGCGACATTGCCAAGACAGCCAATAGCCAAACCCATAACCCTTTCGCCGAAGTTGTAATTTTTCGTGCTGAAACTCGAAGCAGGGGCCTGAAGGACGACGCCCGCACAATCACTACCGGGCATTCCGGGATCGCCCGGATATGCCCCGAGAATGTTCAAGATGTCCCTGAAATTGATCCCCACAGCCATGACCCGGATTTTGACAGCCGAGGGAGACGTCCCGGGTGAGCACGCAATAGTTTCCACATTCGATATAGCTCCCCGGGGCATTGGGGCGAACTGGAACTCAACCATATGGCGCTGGAACTCGGCCGATCCTAATCTCGGAACCATGACCGTGCCCCCGGAAACAGAGAATACCTCAGGATGCTCAGCAGCCGCGGAGTGATGGCTATTGAAAGTAATGCCGCCGAAAAGTTGCTCGTTTTCAGAAAATACGCTTTTCATCCCGGCCGCAACAGCCTCAGCGGCCAGTGACGTCAATGAGAGAGCACCAGAAAGACCCTTGGAATAAGGGTTTGGGGCGCACATGTCGAACCTGCCAGTCTTGGACGACACATGCTGTAAGGTTGAAAGAGCCGCCGCACACATCCTTTCAATCTCGACGCCCTTCTCCATACGCCAAGACGAGGTGACGGTCTGAAACTGAATTTCGGGGTCGCGGACGCCAGCATACTTGTTGCACGCGCTCCCCATCCACTGCACCAAGTAGCGCCTGCTGCATCGGGCAGTGGGTTCTGCGGCAGTACGTTGAGAGGAAGATATGATCTTCCCCTTTAAATTAACAACAGCCGAGTACAGAACCCCGTCCAAAGCCGTGACCGAATGGTGGCTACCGTCGCCCGCCGCATTTTTTTCAAAGTCGACGCAGTAAGCATGGAGATCGTGCCGCAGCCTCGTGAAACTCAAGTCGGCTGCAGTTGGGATCTGAGCTTTCTCCTGACCTGAGAGGTAATGCGAAAAGGCTGCCAATTGGAAGGAGTTGTCAAGGACGGCGGGGTCGATGACACTCTCATGGGTTCTCCAATTGTGGACAGTACCGTGGCCTTTCTCCAGATCGACCCGTACGCCTTCAAGCGCCCGAAACCCGCGCCGGTACTGCAGGCCCATCGCGGAGATGCGATCGTAAAGCGCAGAAGCATGACCGGGCTCCTTCATAGAGGCCCGCTTGCTCTCGAGAGTCGAAGACATGCGCCGTGCCTGCTCTGCTGCACCCCCGGTTTGCTTTTCGAATTGTCCTGCGGATACGCTCATAACGCTTCCCATTGAGCATGAGCACAGCACATTGCTAGAGTTTTCTCCTGCAAAAAACTTCTGCACCCCAAGCCCCAGGTCTACATCAATCTGAACAGTAGAAACTGCTTCAAGATCGCAGGCGCTCGCAAATACGAACTTTGTCAGCGCAAATTGGCCCTCATTCTCTCCCAAAGCGCAGGACGCAGATGAACCGAGATCCATGAACCCAGCGGCCGGGAACAACGCCTTACCGAAAACGAAATGGTCACGGAGATAGTGCGCAGAAATTTTCCCAGGAAGAAATCCGAACTTCGCCAACTTGTTTTTTATGCCGTAAAAGGCGTGGACCGGGTCCGGAGGAACTACTTGAGACCAGTATCTCCGACAGAAACCCTTCTTGACTACAGCCAGAGTTTGTTGAGAAGGAATACCAAGATCAGGTTCCGCGGCAACACACACATGAGAGTTGGTTCCCTGAAAAGCAAACGAACTTATGCCTGAGGCCACCAGGCACCGTAATGCGCCTGAACCCGGGAGTAGCATCCTTCCGGCCATGCTCGGCTGCAAGTTGTTGCATTCTGTGACTGTCCGAACAATGTGGGGGTTCAAATTTTTCAGATGCTCGATCGCGCTAAGCCTCAACGTCGACACGGTGTTTAACGCGTGTAGAACGCCGCAAATACCCGCCGATGCTTCCGTGTGGCCGATGGAACTCTTGATGGCAGAAACCTCGACCCTTTCGCAAGAAGTATTTTTGCACAACACTGATACCAATGCGCTGACCTCAATAGGGTCCCCGAGGGGAGTTCCAGTCCCATGCAGCTGAATGTTCCCCAGGCAATCGGGCGCGTCACTCGCCACGAGGGCTTTCGAAATAACAGACTGCTGGGCCGGCCCACTCGGAGCCGTCAAGGAACTCGATCTACCATCCTGGTTCACTGTAGAGGACAAAATGCTCAGGGCAGCACCACCATTGCCCCCAGTCACTGGGAGAATGGAGGCTGTCAGCACACCGACCGCTTCACTCCGCACGTAGCCGTCGGCAAAAGAATCCAGGGTCTTGCACCTGGCATTCTCTGCGAGCATTCCGGCCATGAAAAACATGCTCGAAACGTGGGGCAGCAGAATGAAATTCACCCCGCCAGACACAATGCTCTTGCAATCGGCCTCGAGACCGGCACGCCCGACGTGGAGTGACACCAAAGAGGAAGAGCAGGCAGTGTCAACTGCCACCGCGGGCCCATTCGCGCCAAAGGTGTAGCTCAAACGCCCAGATACCGTACTGTGGGCGTTGCCAGGGCCATGGAAAGGCGAAATCGATTCTTCCCTTTTCGTGCAGATGGACAGGTAGTCCATCTGGGCTATCCCAATATAAAAGCCAGAGTCGCCCAGGAGGTTCAGATCCCGAAGTTCGGGCACTACGTTGGACGTGCGCATCAGAATCGCCCGCTGTTGAGGATCCATCGCCACAGCTTCCGTCAAGGAGATGCCAAAGTCTTGCGCAGGGAAATATTCAATGTCATCCAGGAAGCCTCCAAAGCTCAGGCGAGAGTCTGCAGCACCCAGGCCAGCCTCGGAGTCCCACCTCCATTTGGGTACATTCCGGATCCTGTCGGAGATGAGCAGAGAACTGCTCGAGACAGAGTCAAACATGTCGGCGGGAATGCTGACGTCGGTGGCATGAACCTTGCAGATGCCCCTCTCCTCAAACTCTACGAACGGAACTGTCGGAGCAACCGCATTGGCGGTTTCAAACAGGCTCAACTCCTTGCCGCCCCCAAGTTCCAGCAGGTACCCAGTCAAGCTGGCGACAGTCGGGTAATCGAAAGCAACCGTGGCGGGGATGCTTTCTGGAACAAGCGCGTCCAAACCTACACTGAGCTGTACTGCTGATGCTGAAGACAGACCGGCATCCCACAGCGACGCATCTGAATCGATGTGCGAGATGGCCATTGTTTCGACAACGACCCTTTCGACAGACTTTTTTATCGCATTCTGGTTCGTGGCAGCAGACTGAACTGCGGACAGGCGCCGCGTGACCCTTGTCGGGGCCCGGCCCCGCGGAAGGGGGGGCGGAGTCAACTTGGCAGGCTCTGGTACGCTAGCGTCAGAACCAAGAGCAGATAAGATTTCGTCCACGGACTGGTAATCGAAAAGGAGAGTAGAGGAGAGAGTCACCCCCAAGCTCTTTTCCAAGTTGGAGCTGAGCTGCACAGCAAGAGCAGAAGTCAAACCGTGGGACCAAAGAGACTCAGAGTGCGGCACGTCCTCAAGAGCAAGAGTTCTAAGCACTTCCTGGTTCAAAATGGACGCAAAGGCTGACAGGCTGGATGAAGGACCGGGAGGATCCAACACCTCCACGTTTAGAAGTACGAGACTGTTGTAAGGGGTATCAAAGAGAACTTCCGACACGTAGCTCCGACTGCATTTTTCACTGCCAACACAACGGATGTCCAAACCTTCGGCAGCAGAGTCAGTCAAGCAAGACACAATGTCTTCCTGACAAGGGCTACGAACTATGAGAATGACAACAAGGCAAGAAGAAAGTTCAGAGAGAACGCCCCGCAAGGCGCCCTCGCCCGCCTCGCCCACAGCGACGACGGCAGCCGCCCCGGGCTCCGCCTTCGGCAGCGCCGCGGGAGCCCGCAGGACGGGGTTCCCTGACATGGCCGCGATTTCTTCGAGAACCACCGCAGGGTCAGCCACAGGCTGCGCCGCAGCGACGGGGGCGGGGGCCCCCACCCGGGCGGCAGCCCCCGGCTGGCTGAAGCGGTCACGCAGGTCCCGCTTCTGCACCTTCCCGGAGCCCGTCTTGGGCAGCTCCGGCAGGACGTGGATGGTGTAGGGCACCTTGTAGTCCGCCAAGCTGGCACGGCAGTGGGCGATGAGCTCAGCGGGAGAGACCGCTGGCGCCACGTCCTTGAGGACCACCGCCGCGGTGACCATCTCGCCCATCAGATCGTTGGGCAGGCCGAATACCGCGGCCTGGCCCACGGCGGGGTGCCGGGCCAGGACGCTCTCCACCTCCACGCAGTAGACATTTTCGCCCCCGCACAGGATCATGTCCTTCGCCCGGTCCACAATGCGCAGGTACCCGCTGCTCTCGACCTGGGCCAGATCTCCGGTACGGAACCAGCCGCCGTGGAAGCTCTGGTACGGGTCGCCCTCGTGGAGGTGGTACCCGCTGAAGACCGTCGGCCCGCGGCACACCACCTCGCCGATCTCGCCCGCCCCGGGGGCCACCTCCACCCCTTCTGGGCTCAGGACCCTCACATCGGTGAGGGTGAAGGGGCGCCCCGAAGAGCACAGGATCTGCACCTGCTCCGGCAGCGGCCGCACGCGCACAGCGGGCGAGAGCAGAGACATGGAGATCTTGCCGCATGTCTCCGTCATGCCGTAGGAGATGAAGAACTGGCAGCCCAGGTTCGCCACAGCCGTCAGCACGTTGGCCGGCGGCAGCGGGGAGCCCCCGCACGAGACGATCCGGAGCGAGGACAGATCCACGTGCCGCAGCGCCGGGCTGTTCACAAGCATGGTGATCATCGTCGACGCCATGTTGGTGCACGTGATGCCTTCCTGCTCGATGGTTCGGAGGGCGAGCCCCGCCTCGAAGGCCGGGAGGATCACGTGCGTGCCCCCCACCATGGTGATGGAGTACATGGCAAAGGCGTCCACCAGGTGGAACATCGGTGCGAAGTGACCCCAGACGTCAGAGAAAGTCAGTCCCATCTCCTCCGCCGCCGCCGCGGCGTGCGTGCAGACGATAGAGTTCTGCAGCACCACGGCCTTCGGACGCCCCGTCGTACCACTGGTGTAGTACTGCATGTACGGCAGAGAGCCACCCCATGCAGCCGGCCGCAGGAAGGCATGGTAGTCGATGCGGTCGGCGAAGACGCGGCACTCGGCTTCGTAAGCCGCCTGCGGGAACCCCAGACCCTCCGCGACAAATGCGCCCGAGTCCTCGCCCGTCGCCCACATCACCACCTCCAGCTCCTGCAGCACCCCGTCGCCCGCCTGGGCCAGGGCCCCAGTGACCCGGGCGGCAAACTGGGGCGCCGCCACGATCACCGTGGGCTCCGAGTCGTCCAGGATGTACGCCAGCTCCGGGATCGCCAGGTGCGTGTTCACGTTCACCACCACCGCGCCCAGCCACGATGCTGCGTAGTGCAGCTCCATGACCGCCAGCGAGTTGGGTAGCATCACGGCGATCTTTTTACCCTGGCATATTCCGCAGGATTTCAAGTACGAGGCCACTCTGGCACAGCGTTGGAGTAGGTCGGTGTACGTGATGGTCTGTGAATTTTCCGCGACTATGGCGCACTTGTCAGGAGACAGCCGCACGGCAAGCAACAATGCGCTCCATATGTTTTCAACATGCAAAGACGGCATCCGGGTCAATGTGGTCTGAGGTGCAGTGTCGGCGGAGATCTCAGAAGCAGCGGTCAGGGTCATTCCCGCCTGAAAGTTCTCCAGGATGAGTGCCATAGCGCGGGCAAGATCAGCCGCCCGCTTCCGGGATATAATGGACGTGTCGAAAGTCAGCATCCCTTTAAGCGACCCTTGGGAAGTCCTGCCTAGAGCCAGCCAGTAGTCGAATGCGGCTTCGGCCATCGGAACGGACTCGTTGTCGTAAGCCTGCGGCAAGAAACTGAAGCAGGTCGTGAAGAGCGGGTTTGAGCCAGCGGCAGTCCGCGGGGGGTTGATCGCTTTCAGTAACTGGCTCCACGGCACGTCCGGGTGCTGGAAAGCTGCGAGCAGGGAGTCCCGCAGAAGTTTGACCGCCTCTGAGAACTCTTGGCAGGCACTCAAGTTGCACCGAACGGGAAGGATGCTCGAGTAGCAACCTGAAGAGAACATGATGTCGTCGCCAATGTCGGTCCTTCCAGAACTTCGCAAGTCAAAAGGGGTTCCGAGAAGCACGTCTCCATCTCCCGCACAGGCCGCGTTGAGCGCCACAGCCCATGCTGCGAAGAGGAAATTGAAAAGGGTACAGTTCAAAGAAGCCGCCGCTTTCTGGACCTGCGAAACAACATTTGCCGGAATTTCGAGGGAAACGAAGTCTGCTTCCTGGTGCTTCAGGGACTTCCGCTGGTAATCGCATGCCACCTGTAGGGGGCGGAACGGGCCGGATCGGCTGTCCATGATGTAGTCCGTCCAAAAGGTCAGCTTCAGGCTTTCGTCCGTTGACTCAGCCCTGTTTTGGTACTGCCACCACGCGAACTCAAGGAAGGAAAAGTCTGGCCTGTCGCCCCCCGTTTCATTCTCGGCGTCCAAAACGGTGTCTGGAGTGAATTCATCGTCCACATCAGGCGAGGTATCCGCCGCGGTTTGGCGGAGAGCCTTGTACTCCTTTTCGAATTCAGCAGATAGAAGGGCCATCGAGCGCCAGTCGGCAACGATATGGTGGGCCACGAAAAGGAATTTGCTACCCGACAAATACGCCCTCGTTGTGTCTCCGGATTTCAAATCCAAAGGAAATTGCATCAGGCGCCTCGGCGGGTCCACGGACATGACCACTCGCCCAGAACGCCCTGGACGGTGAGGGGAAATCCTGAAGACCGAGCCGTCGGCTGCGAATTCTGCCCGGAGCACGGCATTTCTTGCCACAACTTTCGAGTACGCTCTCGACGCAGCCTTGGCGTCGACATTTCCAAACTTCGCGAGGTCCATCAAGAAGTTCATGTTGTAGCACGTGGCGTTGGGCTTCAGCAGGTAGTGCGACCAGAAGACGCCCTGTTCCTCAGATAGCGGCCAGCGCGTGTTCTCGTAGGCGAACACGTACACGCCCGACTGCATCGGAGCGGGGACGTGCTGCTCCTGCACAATTTTGGCGAGCTCGGAGTTCCACGTCAATCGCCTCTCTGCTTTCTTGGCGTGCTCGCTTCTGACGCCGAAGTCGTGGAGGGTGGGCTCGAAGGTGCTGATCTGCGCCATGATTTTGCTGTTTATCTCAGCCACTGTAGGGTACTCAAAAACGAAAGATGGACTGAAATCAACCTTGAATTCTTGAGAGATGGAGTTCTGCAGCTCCATGCTCGCAAGTGAGTCCATTCCAGCTTCCAGGAGAGGCTCGTCAAGGCCTACCTTCTTACCCAGAATGGTGGCGACAATGTTTTGGAGAACGGCGCCGGTATCTTCAGTCGGCTGCAGATAACCCGGTCCCACGCCTTTGGCAGCTGGTTCGACGACAACTTGCGGACCCACATTAGCAGCAATCTCAGACACTGTAGGATATTGAAAGACGAGAGAAGGGGTAACCTCGACGTGGAAGTCCCTCGATATGGCATTTTGCAACTCCAAGCCGCCCAGGGAATCCAGACCCGCCTCTAGAAGGCTTTCTTGGGACCCGACTTTTCTGCCAACGATCTGACTGATGACGTCCGTCAGTCGAGTCTCCACCTCGGCAACAATATCCCCCGACCTCAGCTGCGTTCCAGGCTTTGCAAGGGCCTTGCCCTGACCAATGTCCCTGGAAGGCATGCGTGCGGCAATCAAGTTGCCATCCAAAACGGGCTCGCTGAGAGGGGACGCAAGAACAGTGCCCCCCGACAGTGCCCGGTGCATGACGTTCAAAATGACTTGAAGGCCTGACAGGGGCGTCAGCACCCCAAACCCCTGTTGGCGGAGCCTTCCGAGCACAGCTTCTGACCGCGAAGCCATCCCGACCTTCGCCCAGCCTCCCCACTGGATGCTGGTGGAATTCATGCCAGCGCATTTCCAGTCTGAGCACATTTTGTCGAGTGCAGCATTTGCTGCTGCATAATTGGCCTGCCCGACAGTGGGGAACTGCGCCGATATGGAGGAAAAAAGAACGCACTGGCCAGGGCGCCGCCTGTCCAGAAATGAAGACAGAAGAGCACCAAACTTCCCCGCAAAGACCTCCTTCAGCCCGGCCAGGCTATGATTTTTTAGGAGGCTGTCTCGCAGAAGTCCGGAAGCGTGGTACGCGGCTCCTGTTTTCCGGTGAAGGTCGGAGATGAATTGTGCATCTTCCTGCATTGCTGTGCGGCACATCGCAGCAGTGGCATTTCCGAGACGCACGCGCTGGCCAAATACACTGTTCTTCCCCGTCCTTCCCAACAAAAGAGAAGAGAGACTCGCTTCTTGGATCATGTCACCAAGCAGCATGCCGAGGCTTCCCAGTCCGCCGCTGATGATCTGGGGGCCCTGGGTAGGCCGGCGGCTGAGGTCGCGCAATCTCTTCTCCATTGCGCGCTCGTGAATGACAAGGGTACTCGAATGGGCGACGTTGCCTCGGACACGCGCCCCGAACGCGTTTCCTCCCGGGAACCGACACGATTTGTCCTGCTGAGAGACAACATCCAAAATATGCACCTCAGCATCAGCTTCGGCAGCCGCGCAGCGCAATATGCCCCAAAGTCCGGCTGATGCAGGCAGCGATAACCTCGTTCCAGCAATACTCTCCACAGAGCTCGCATTGTTTGTGAGAAGCACCAAGGAAGGAATAGTCTCTTTCTCAAGGGACTGCAGACCGCACAGACAGGACGCCAAAGTTTTCATCATTGACGCGTTCTCCATACCCGCTGCAGGCACACATAAAGGGCCCTTCAGCAGCGACGCTCCAACATAGAGGCGATAGTCGTGGGAACCGTAGCAAGGTACCGTGGCTTGCCCGGAGATGTGCTGCGATGCGGACCACAGAAGTTTGTACATCGGCAGACCGGCACTTCTCCGTGCTGTCACACCCGCGAGTGGCGATGATGACACCCGAGGCCGCAACCCCATCTTTGTCAGCGTGAGATTGTGTAGGGTTGAGAATGGGTTGCCCGAGCCAGACATCTGGACCGTGCAACTCTCACGACTCCTTCCCGAGCCTCCCGGGACTCTCAACGGAGCCACAGTCACTTCCTTTTGTGCCTCTGCCTTCCCAGAGAAGGCAGACAAGCACTCCAGTGAGGTCGGTACGTGAACTTCCCAAGACTGGGGACGCAAGGCCTTGATACCAGCGTTAAGGTGGATGGCCGAGTCCAGCTCTCCGGGAGACATGACGAAGTTCTGGTCGAGACAGGGGATAACTGCGGCGCCATTCCTCGTCTTAGATCTCCGAGACTGCAGAAGGTCGCCTCCAGAGCGAACAGGGACCACAGACTCAATGCTCCTGGAAATACGCAAAAGCGGAGAGCGCGCCACGGCCCCCCGAACATGCACGTTTCTTCCCCCGCGGGAATCAACGGTGAAGGAACCCGTCTGCAGCGACATCCTGGCAGCGATCTTTCCAGCGTTGGCCCTGCTGCCCGACAAGTCAAGGGCCATCGGAATTGTCATGCCTTGAAGGCGGACCTGAGGGCGGCAAGCGTGCCGGTCAAAATGAAAAAGAGATGCAGTCGAGAGAGCCGTAGAGAATTCGAAGAAGGCGGCGGCAGGGAACAGCACCCGGCCTTGCACGACGTGGTCTGAGATACTCCAGTTCGACACATTTCCCGCATCCATCTCAATTTGGACAGTCCCACGGAATTTGAAGGCATTCCCATTCTGCAGGAACGGGTGCGCCCATGGAAGGATCCAAAAATCGGACCTCACCCAATGCTCGCCAGAGACGGCCTTTTCAGGCCCCAATGTAGCACTCGGGAGAGCCTCTGCTGTGCACCCAACGACGGAGTGAGCGTTCGTCCCCATGAACGCGAAAGAGCTCATCCCAGAGACCTTGACAGGCGCCGCCGACTCACACTTGGACGCCCGCAGGTTCCGAAGAGCAATGGGGTTGCTGTCCAGTACCGCTTTGATATGTGTGTTCATCTCGGAGAGATGCGTAATGCCCGGTGACGTGGCGTCCCGCACGGATGCAACAGCCATGAAGAGGCTCACCATGCCGGCAGCCGGTTCTGCGTGGCCCACGATGGATTTGGAAGCGTGGAGAGACAACATTCTATCCGAGCCCGAGTGAGGGAACATGGCTGAGGACAACGCCCCGACCTCGATAGGGTCGCCGAGGGCAGTACCGGTACCGTGCAATTGAACAGAGTCGACAGATCCGGGCTCGAGGTCCGACGAACGCACCGCCTGCTGGATGACGTCCAGCTGCGAGGGCCCGCTGGGTGCCGTCAAGGAACTTGAACGCCCGTCCTGATTCACAGCGCTCCCCTTCATGATGGCGACGTGAGAAGGTGGACCACGGTCTCCAGCGACAGCCAGAAACGTGGAGAAGCACCCTTCCGAGCGCACATATCCATCAGCAGAGCCGTCGAGGGTCTTACAACGCCCGTCGGGGCTGAGCATCCCCGCCCTTGAGCACGCGAGCGACCAGTGCAGGGCGATGGTGGCGTTGGCACCAGACACGATCGCCCCCTCGGTGGCGGTGTTCAGGGCAACCCTCTTGCTCCCCATGTGCAGCGCTACCAAAGAAGACGAACACGCCGTGTCAACCGTGACAGCAGGCCCCCGGAGGCCAAACGTATAGGACAGGCGTCCAGAGCTCACACTCAAATGCGCACTTGTGGCAGTGTATGTGTTCGGTAGAGGAATGTGCTTCGTGACGGCCCAGGCGTACTCCAGCATTGAAATACCTACAAAAACGCCGGTGCTACTTCGACTGCCCGCAAGAGCATGAAGCAGCGCCTCCGAACTCGATTCCAACAAGAACCTCTGCTGGGGGTCGCACATCGCTGATTCTATTTCGGACATGGCAAATGCCTCTGAGTCGAACATCTCGATGCCCTCCAGGAAGCCCCCGAAGCCTCCATCGAGGGTCTTCTCACGCAGGACCGCGATGTCCCACCTGTTCAGGGGCACTCTTTGGATGCGGTCAGCAGCAGAGCCACCCTCACCCCATTGCTTGGAGACCACAGGGGTCATCCCGACCGCCCGTTGAGACAGAGCGCCGCCGGTGACGCTGGGGCCCTGGGGGGGGACAGTGCTGCGCACGGCAGCTTCCTTGCCCCCGAGGCCATTCTCCGTCAGGTACGCAGAGATGGAACTGACTGAAGGGTAGTCGAACACCAGGGTTGATGGTAGGCTCGTGTGGAAGATGCCCTCCAGGGCATCCACAAGCGCCGTTGCCATGGCCGAGGACACCCCCGCAGTCGTGAGGGGCTCGTCGTGGGCCACGTCCACCCCAGTCATGGTCTGAACAGCCTCCAGGACCATATCCGTCACCCCGGAGCCGCCGGGGGCCTCGATAAGGTCGTCGCTCCCGACCAGCTCATTCACATATCGAGCCAGCTGTGTGATGCTCGGGTAGTCAAAAGCGAGAGTCGCAGGAGCCTCTATGCCGAAGAGGGATTCAAGCGACGAGGTGAGGGTCACGGACGTCACCGAGGTCATGCCGGCATTCATGAGCGGGGTTTCAAAGTCCACGCTGTACCCCAAGATGTCCTCCACTACCTTGGAAACCTTCTGCTCAATTGCGTTGATATCTGAAGGGGACGCGTTGCTCTGTTTCGCCAGCATCCCAGAGTAAGAGACCAAATTAAAGAGTAGCAACGTCGACGCACCGTCGAGGAGGGCCAGCGCGCAGTGTGACAGGTCGCGCAGGCGCCCGGTACCGCAAGACAAGAAAACGGTCTCACGGCCCGCAGTCTCATCCCGGACAGCCTCAACGACGTTGGCCGATGGCAGAGCCGGCACCAGCACGATCACCGTCTCGGCATGCACACCGGAGAGAGCGTCCCGCAAGGCGCCCTCGCCCGCCTCGCCCACAGCGACGACGGCAGCCGCCCCGGGCTCCGCCTTCGGC
>NHEP01000185.1 GCA_002171515.1 bacterium TMED88
ACCTTGGTCAATAGCGGGTAAATTCGATCAAACGTTCAGGCGAAGCGCCCCACGCCCCATTCCACGATTCGACCTGAATTTCTCCGGGGCTTCTACCCAACTCAAGTTGGGCGCGAAGAGGGTCGAGAAAGCCCCGTTCATCCGGGGCCGATCCCGAGGGTTCACCGATCGCCCGCAACCCATCCGAGGAAATTTCGACCAACTCACACGCCAAGTCTAAGACGGCCGCTTCCCCAAGCCGCGCAGACAGCCCCTTGCGGGCCACATCGCCCTGGGCGGCCTGCCTTTCTGGCATCGTGAACCCCTTCACCAGTTCCCAGGCCGAGGCTCGCGCCCCGTCGTCATATAAGAGGCCCTTCCAGACAGCCGGCAGAGCGCAGATCAACTCCCGCGGAACGGTATCGGCTCCCCGGACTTCAATGATTTGCTTCAATCGGACTTCGGGGAATAAAGTCGTCAAGTGAAGATTCCAATCGGCTTGGTTGGCTTGGATTCCCTCAAAGCCGTTCTCCATAAACTGCCGAAACGTCATTTGCCAAGCTGGTCGATACTCGGAATTTCGAACAACGAAGAACATGGGGACATCGAGCGCCCACTCTACGTAACGGCGGTACCCAAAGTCGGAATCAAAGACAAAAGGCAGAAGTCCGCATCGATCTGGATCGGTATCTCGCCATATTTCCACACGCTTAGAAGCCCAACCGGCCGGTCCGCCGGCCGCGATGCTGGAGTTGGCAAACATCGCGGAGATGATCGGGGTACATCCCATCGCGGTCCGCATCTTCGAGACCATATCGGCTTCATCGGAAAAATCGAAGTTGGCCTGGACTGTGGCACTCGCATGCATCATATCCAGCCCGAGTGAACCGCGAGTGGGCAAATATTCGCGCATGATTTCGTACCGACGCTTAGGCATCACGGGAATTTCAGAAACGGGATGAAGGGGGTCGATCCCCAGCGCAACGAAAATGATTCCCAGTTCAGCGGCGATTTCGTTCACGAGGTCTACGTGGGCATTGAATTCTCGGCAGGTTTCTCGGATGGCGCGAAGGGGGGCGCCGGACAACTCAATTTGTCCTCCAGGTTCGAGGGTGATGGATGCGCCGTCCTTCTCAAGGGCGATCAGGTTTTCGCCCTCATAGACCCTCTTCCAGTCATCACGAACCGCGATTTCCTCGAGCAGACGGCCGACACCGCGCTCGCCTTCGTAGGGGATGCGGTCGAAAGTGTCAGCGTAGAGGCCGATCTTTTCGTGCTCGGTCCCAATCACCCAGTCGGAGCGGGGTGTCTCGCCCGAGCGGAGAAACGCGATGCAGTCTTCCGAACTTCCGACCCGCTCTTCCTTCTGGGTCACAATGATTCTGCCCTTGCTCGGCCGACAGCCATGGCTTGATTGCGCTGCATCACGGAGAAACCGCCGCTTCGATGAAGCGGCACAGAAAATCGCCCAGCGCCCGCTCGATCTCATCATCCGCCGCGAAGGGAAATGATCGACAGGGCCCTTCGGGCTTTCCCAGCCGGAAGGGTCCCACCAAGGTGACCTCGCCCCGCTGTTTGATCGTAATGATGGCACGATGGCGCCCCCGTTCGAGATCAAATTCAATGGCGTGCAGATGTTTATCGTCCAGGCGCGGTGCGGAGAGGGAAACCCTCAGGGCAGAAACCGAAGACACCGCCTCGTGGTACGCGGCGAGGGCTCGCTGGACCCGGTCGTGCAATCGACTTGCGACGCGAGTCGCCTCCTCGCGATGCGGGGCCTCTGCCCCTTCTCTTTCCACGAGTCTGTGACCGAGGCTTGTCAGCCGCTGTTCAATCGAGTGAGAGGTCTCCGCCACTTTCGTCCTATCCTGCCGAGCGAGACCACCCTCGCTCGCTTATCTCCAACATCGCGTGTCGGTTGCGAAAGACGCCTCCGAACAGCCCTGTTGACCTACAGGTCGATCAACTCGGGCTGCGTCACGGTAGCGCCACCGGGAAAGATTGCCGCAAAACGGGCAAACCCCGATGCGTGGGGTTCTGATCGGGAGGCTCGGCTGGCTTTTCAGGGCCCACGGGCCCTCCGGCCTGACTAGAGCGCTTCGTCAGAGGAGACGAGAGTGGTCGTCCCGAGGTCCGATAGGAGCAGATCCCGTCGTGCTTTGAAAACGGGCCAATGGTCCCGATTGACGCCCTCTGCCGGCGGCGAGACGATGTCGAGCGGGTTGACGTAGCGGCCGTTCTTTTGCACCCGGAAACAGACATGCGGTCCCGTGGCCAAACCCGTTGAGCCGACCCGGCCGATCACTTGCTTCTGGCCGACGGCGTTCCCCACCTTGAGGCCCTTGGCGAACCCGGCGAGATGGGCATAGTAGGACACGTAGCCGTTGCGATGTTTGATCTTCACGAGGTTACCCGAAGCCCCTGCCCAACCTCGATAGATCACGGTGCCCTCTGCAACCGACCAGACGGGTGTTCCCGGTGAGGCCGCGTAGTCGATGCCCCGGTGGGGCCGAACAACGCCCAAGATGGGATGGCGGCGGGCCGTACTAAAGGATGAACTGATCCGGCTAAATTCGAGGGGAGCGACGAGAAATGCTCGCTCGATCGCACTTCCATCCGGCCTGTAATAGCCAGCGTGGCCATTTGTGGGCTCAAAAAAGATGGCCTCGTGCTCGCCCGCCTCGCCTCGATATCGAGCCGCCAGAATACGGCCCGGCCGGACATAGACCGATTGTCCATCTTCATCTGTCCGATACAGCTTCTCGTAAAGGATCTCGAAATCGTCGCCGGGCCGCACATTGCGGCTGAAGTCGATGTCCCAAGCGAAGATGTCCGCAAAGGAACTCGCCAGCGACGTATGCTCACCGATCGCGAGAATGGCCTCGTAAAGAGAGGTCTCTATCCCGCCCGACACTTTGGCAAGATGGGGCTGAAGAGTGCTTTGGCGCTCTACAACGCTGTACTCCTCACCGTCCCAAGTCAGCTTCAGGCTCTTCTCCGGGCTCGTCTCGTAACGAAATTCAAGAATTTGACCGTCGGGGTCCTGATTGAGCCGATAGCGATGTCCGGGCTGGGCGTGCCGAAAGTCGAACGCGCCTCGCATTTCCCGGGCGATCAGATGAATCGTGGCGGACGAAATCCCCTGGGCTCGCATTGCCGTCGAGAGACTCTGGCCGCGCTCGAGTTCACCGCGCGTCACCACGATCAGCGGTGTCGCCGGAGCCCAATCCTCCTCATAGCGCTGGCGGGGGCCCGGGAAGTGGAGCGGCAAAGCCTCGATGGCCACCGGCGCATATTCCGCGACGACCTCTGAACCCTCCGCTTGCGTGGCACGGTGGGCAGCGCGCGGGGCTGAGGCCACCGCCGGCGTAGATTCATTGGCCACCGGCGCGCCGAAGGCGTGCATTAGCCCCAAACCAAAAATCAGCAGGGGCGCGATGACTCGAAAGGGAAGATGCTTCATGGGGGCGTTTCGGCGCACCTGGGGGAGGGCGCCTAATCTCCTCTAGCTTTTGCTCCGTCCACGGCTCGCGGGGCTGCCTTCTGCTTCGCTCCTCTTGGAACGTGCCCCGCGTCACAGAGCGCGGCCTATAGTTAGCGGCTCCGATGCCCCGGCGCACGGCAACTGATCGGTCGAATCCTTCGGAAACTCGCGCGCAGGCACGCAAAAAACCGCCGAAAAAATCTCTGGTCGGACTCTCGTCCGCGACGGTGCCGGGCACTTTACGGAATGTGGCTAAATCACAACACTGTAATTGGAGCCACCGGGCGTACAATCGAGGCGCGAATGCGGTTCTTGAATCCCTTCACCGAAATTCCAGCCCCGATTCCATCTCGCCGAATGAGACCTTTGGTCGGGATCCTGCTCCTCTTGGCCCTCCTCCCTCGCGAAAGCAAGGCGATCTGGCCCTTCGACACAGACTCGGCGGAACAGAGCGAAGCCTCATCGACCTCCGAGTATCCCGAGATCGCGACTTTCCTTTCGGAAGCCATCCAAATTGACACCGTCGATCCTCCGGGCAACGAAGAAGCTCTGGCCCGGATGATCACGCAGTCCTTGGCCGTCGCAGACATTGAAACCGAGGTCATTGAAACCCCGGGAGTCGGTCGAGCCGCGGCCTGGGCGCGGGTGCCCGGTACGGGAACCGCGCGCCCGATCATTTTGCTTTCCCATATCGACGTGGTGCCCGCCGAACCGGCGGAATGGGAGCATGACCCGTTTGGGGGCAAGATGACGGCGGGCTTTGTTCATGGCCGGGGTGCCCTCGACGCCAAGGGGGTCACCGCAGTCCACGTTTTCACGCTGCTGGCCCTGTCGAAACTCGACCCCCCCCTCGACCGAGACGTGATTCTGATCGCCACACCGGGCGAGGAAACCGGGGGCGTTGATGGCGCCGGGTTCATTGCCCGGCAAAGACCGGAACTGCTCCGAGACGCCGAATTTTTGCTCACGGAAGGCGGCGGGATCCGTCCTCGCCGTTTGCCCACCAGCGCAGCCCCGATGCCTCCCATGTGGGGAATTACCGTGACCGAAAAGAGCCCCTGCTGGCTTGAGCTCCAGACGCGCGGCACTCCAGGACATGGCTCCTCCCCGCGTCCCGATGCCGCCGTGCCACGGCTCATCGCGGCCTTGGATCGGGTTCGGCGGGTCGAATCTCCTGTCCGTGTCCTGCCGGAGGTTCAGCAAATGTTTCTCGCTTTGGCGACGAGCGCCCCGCCGGAAGATCGGGCCGGCTTTCTTTCTCTTCGGGCAGCACTCAGTACAGACTCGGATTTCTCCCGCCGCTTCCTCTCTCGACCGGGCTACAACGCCTTAGTGCGCAATACCCTCTCGATCACCATGCTTGAGGGAAGCGCCTCGACCAATGTTGTTCCCGGCATCGCCCGGGCTCGTCTGGATGTTCGACTCCTGCCCGGGGAACGCTGCGAGGATTTCGTTCGGGGCCTTGAAGGCGTGATCGCTGATCCGTCAGTCTCAGTCGAAACACTTCTGGCGTTTCCCTCCAAAAGCTCTCCCTCGTCGACGGAACTCTTCAAAGCCATCCAGCGCGTGGCCATCGCCCAAGAGCCCGACGCGATTGTGGTGCCGCGAATGATAGGCGGCTTTACCGATGCACATTGGTTTCGAGAGCAGGGCATTATTTCGTACGGGTTCGTGCCCCGCTGGCTCGACGAGGGCGATGCGCGGGGGGTCCACGGTGCAAACGAACGAATTTCTATCGAAAACCTGACTCGGGGTGTCGAGACTTCGGTCGAGATCTTAAAACAGCTGGGGCGCCCATCCGAATCCGAGAAAGCGACCGCCCTAACGCCCTAACGCAGGACGCGATTGCTCCGAACGCCCTGATTCGACCTCAGGCTGACCGGAGCTCTTGAATCCCCTTGTGGAGGGCCTCAAAGAGGGGCTCCACTTGATCCACCTCCAAGCAGGAGAAGGCGATTCGAAGGTCCTTTGCGCTGGTGGAGATCAAGCCCACGCCCAATTCATCCAGCAAATGCAAACGCAGCGCCTCGGCCTCGACCCCATGGACCTGAACCAGCATGAAGTAGCCACTATTGAACGGATAAACGGACCAACTTTCCGCATAACGCGGCCGTTTACACACCTCAAAGACCCGTTCCGCCCGGGCACGCAAGACCTCGTGCTTTTGGTTCCGCTCTTGATCGATTGTCGGCGAAGTCAGCGCACGCTCCACGAGCGACTGGGAAAGTTGGGGCACGTTTGAGATGCCGCCCCGAATGGCGCCCTTCACCTTGGCCTCCAAGGCCTGACAAACCGATTCAGCTGTCTCCGAGCGGCCGGGCCCGAAGGTGATGAAGCCGCAACGCAATCCCCAGACGAACAACTCTTTGGTGGCCCCGTCTAGCTTCACCGCCAGTAAGTTCTCGTGAAGACCCGTGAGTCGGGCAAAGAGCGACTCGGTCGAGGAGGCTCCCCCCAGATGATAAAAGAGGCCGAAGTAGGCATCGTCTGCGACAACCACCAACTGAGTGCCTCGCTCCGCCTGTTGGCGCAAGACTTCCACAATGCGATCCGCTTCAGAGGCGGTGGGCATGTAACCCGTTGGGTTGTTGGGAAAGTTCAGAAGCACCAAAACTTTCTTGCGACTTCGCGCAACCTCCGCCAAGTGGGTTTCAAGAGCATCGACATCAAACCCTTCTTCCCGATAGAAAGGGTAGGTTTCAATTCGCGCACCCAGCCGAACCTCATAGCTCAACCGATAATTGCCCCAAAGCTTGTCGGGCAACAACACGACATCGTCCGGATCGAGAAACAGTTCGCCCACTAAGGAAATCCCATGTGTGATCGCGCTGGTCACAATCGGAAGGCCGAAGCGCTTGCCCTTCAGGCTCGGGTTTTCTTTTTCAATCTTTGCGCGCCACTGCGACCGAAGGCCCGGTCGCCCGGGGGCCGGCGCGTACGGATAAACCTCGTCCGGATCCAGACCCTTTAGGTGCCGCTGAATGGACTCGAGATGCATCGCCTGGCCGCCTTCGGTCGCTATCCCAATCGTCGCGTTGAAGCGATGCGCCTTCGCTTTCGCTTCGGCGGATTGGGAAAGGATGCCCTTCGGAAAGTAAATCCGGCGGCCGTAGGCCGACAGCATCTCGAAAACCTCAGGCGCTTGGTCCTTCAGGGTCTGGTTCAAGTCCGCAGCCAGAGGATGGACTTGAATTTCCTCAACAGGCGGGCACATCCGTGACTCCTCTTTTCGGTGGCTCTCTTGGGAAGAGCCCACACAGGCGCACCGGGCTTCGAAATATACGTCTGAGGCGGCGCGGGCTCAATCTACAGGCGTTTGTTCAGAACGTCCATGAAATCCCCAAAGCCCTGGGCTCGCCAGAAAGCTTGACCTTCCGGGTTGGCATGGGCCACCTGGACTTCGACTCGGTCGACACCCGAGGCGCGAATCCAACGCAGTGCCTCTCGCAGCAGCAAAGCCGCAATTCCTTGGCGCCGCGCCCCGGGCCGAACCCCCACGTCTGTGATCTCAGCCCGCTCGACCTCGGCCATGATGGGCGGAGCCCGATCAATCCGAACGATCAACATGCCCGGGAGATCCCCGCCGTCTTCGTAAACAAAAATCTCACTATCCGGATCCCGAGCAATCGCCCGAAGCAGCTCTCTCAACTCGCCCTCAACGCCCTCGCGCATCCGAAACGCCGGATCGAGAGGCTCATGATGACGAGTAATTAAAGTCCACAGTGCGCCGACGCGGTCGAGGTCTACGAACTCAGCCCGACGGACGCGCCCTTTCATTGAACGAGGCCTCCTGAGGGGGCCGGAGAGCGCCAGAGCCAGAATTCACCTTCGAAGCGGCCATCCCGTCGAAACTTTCCCCGCATCGCGTTGCCGTTCTCGGCCACGAATTGGGTGTGGAAAACGGCTTCGCCCTCCGCGGACTCGGCGCGACCTGAAGCCAAGGTATCCCGCTTCCGAAACACGGGGCCCTCGGGCGTCTGCTCGACGGACCAATGGGCGATAAAAGCCACCGAGGATGCGGAACCACCCCAAGGCCGCGACCGTGAGCGATAGCCTCCTCCTGCCTCAAGATCGAGGGGCTTGCTCTTCATTTCAAAGGGGTCCAAAGAGAGACCCGCTTCGATTTCAGCCCGCTGCTTCGGGTTTGGCCACCAAGCCCCTAGAGATTGGCCTCGCTCCCCGGACGGAAGCCGAATGCTGCGCCCCGCCCCCTCCTCGAAGGCGGCGTGGGGATGGCGGGTCCACCGAATTCCGCCGGGCGTTGCAACAAACCGCCAGACTTCATCCTCCCAAAAAATTTGCCCGGGATCGACGCCCTCTCTGTCTCGGTAATGAACGAGCAGATACCAATCTCCGGTCCATTCTGGCTCGGCGGAGGGCCCATCGGGCCCCCCCTTGCCTGCGGCTAAACAGAAAAAAAGCACGATTAAACCGCAAAGCCGCCACGCCGATTGCCTCCCGGGCCCCATAAAATTCGGGGCCTCGGAGCGATTCGCCGAGCAGGGGCTTTGAGAGAGGGATCGGGCCATTGAGGAAATATTTTTCCGCATTTGTGCGAGAGAAGGGGTCCGCGTAATCTATCGCGGTGAAACCGTTCTGGCGCCGCCGCGGGCAAGCCCAGGTAATTTCGTCGGCAGAACGGCCGCTTAGCGGCGGTCCATGCATCTTCGTGCGCAGCTCCGACACTGGCTCTGCGCTTGGCACGTGAATTGCGATTTGAAATAGCGGGGTTGTGCGCGCTCCTTGCACCCGCACGTCCCTGAATCCCATCCCCCCCCACCGTAAAACGCGAGACCATGTTCACCGTCTGGATCATCCATCGTGACGCCCAGCATCGCTCTTCACTGGCCCGCATAGCGGGGGTCGGTGACCACGCAGTCCTGGGAGGCCCTCTCGACCCGTTGTTCGAATCGGCGGTCGCCCCCGAAGCCATCGTTCTTGGGTTGGGGGATGACTTCGAGTACGAGCTTGAATTCGTCCATCGGTTTGGAGAAAGGTTTCCCGAAACCACGTGGATCATTTTGGCTGCACCCGGGGATGTCGCGGAAGCGGGCCGGCTGTTCGACACGCTTCCAGGACAGTTCCTCAGCAATCCCCCTCAGGCAGCGGAGCTGCGCCGAGCGCTTCGGGAAAGCATCCGGCGCCGGAGCAGCGAAAGCCTCTCCGAGAGACGCGGCCGGGCCCGGCTTCAGAATCGCTTCTCGCGCTGGTTCTCAGGGATCGAACTTCCGGAGTTGATGCGTGCGCTCGATCCTCGTCTCAAACCAACACCGATCTTGGTCCGAGGCGAGGCCGGTACGGGGAGGAACCTTCTCGCCCGCTATGTCCACGCCTTCTCAAGCGGGCCGGGAGCGCGATTCGTCCACATCAACACCCAGAACATCCGATCGGCGGGGGAACTCCTTGAGGAAATCCGCTCGGCGGAGCCAGCCCGAGACGGGCGAACCCAAACGATTTGGCTCGAAGACCTCGATCGTCTGCCGATTCCAGCACAGCGCCACGTGCAGGACTGGATTCAATACGGCGGATCCGATGGATTCGGCGGACCGGGCGTTCGTTTCATTGCCGGAGCCGGAGACGAAAGTGAATTAGACATCATCCCCGGACTGGATCCTCGATGCGCCGAAGCGCTCGCGGGGTTCACCCTTCGACTCCCGCCGCTTCGGGAAAGAACGGACTGCGTCGAGTCCTTCGTCCAAGAGACCTCGCGATCCTGGGCTGAGTCTCGGGGCGAACGCGTCCGGTCTTGGGCTCCCGAAACCCTTCTGCTGCTTCGCGCCTACCCGTGGCCCGGCAATATGCACGAGCTGGAGGCCGTCATCGCTCGTACCCTCTCCTTCTCCAGTGCAGAGCCTGTTCTTCCCGTTCATCTGCGATTTCCCGGCGACAGCGGCTGGCTCGATCAATATGCCAGCCCCGCGCCGAGCCTCGGTGACAACTCCACCCTGGAACCCTTTGGCGAGCCGGGCTTTCCGCATCCCGAAACCGGGACGGAGGCCAACGATGAGGAGGCCAGCCTCCCCGAGGCGCAGCTATTACCCGAAGAGCCAGAGGCCCCTTCGGGCATCAGCCGCCTGGAAGACGACCCGATGGCCGATCCGGAACTGGAGTTCGACGTCCTGCCACAATCCACCGAGCCGGGCAGCGCCATGGCGTTGGCGGGAGAAGCGATGGAGAACGTGCTCGGGCTCAGCCCCGAGGCGCCCGAACCGGACTCGGCAGATTCCCAGGAGGCGGCCCGGTCCGAACTCCGGCAGATGATTCGTGCGCTGGTCCACGACGTGCGAAATCCCCTGGTGTCCATTCGGACCTTCTCGGAACTGCTCCCTGAGCACTATGACGATCCCGAATTTCGAGATCATTTCAGCGAACTCGTCGGCCGGGATGTAAACCGTATCGATGAAGCCGTGACACGCCTTCACGAGATCATCGATCTGACCGAGCTCAAGTCTGCCCCGGTCGACATCGCCCATCTTTTGGAACGCTTGCTCGACGACCACCGAGAGGTAATCCAGGAGCGGAGGCTCTTGGTCCTCAAGGAACTGGACCACAACGGGTCCAGTGCGCTCGGGGACGGCCAGCTCCTCCGAGATGCTTTCTCGGCCTTGATCAAGCAAGCGATTGATTCGGTCGCGGAACGGGGCGACATCTACTTGGCGTCTCAGCAGCACCCCAATGCCCAATCTCGGCGGCCCATCTTGCGGGTCCTGATCCGGTTCAGCGTTGAAAACGCCTCAAGCCCGGGCGGCGAGTCCACCCAACTCGATCTCGTGATGGCGCAGTCGATCATCCGAGCCCTGGGCGGCACATTCACCGAAGAAACCACCCACTCGGATGAACGCGTGGTCGTGATCGACCTGCCCGCGCCTGATTGAGCCTTCCGGGCCTGTCGCTCCGTGTTACGCTCTCGCCGATGCAGTCTGTCCTCGTGGTCGACGATGAACCCGCCGTTCGCGAGTCACTCCGCATGCTGTTCAAGCGAGAGTGCCGAGTCGAGACGGCGGAGGACGTAGAAAGCGCGCTCCGCGCCGTGGCCCGCGCAGAGCCCGATCTCGTGCTGCTGGATGTTGTCATGCCCGGCCGAAGTGGGCTCGAGTTGATCGGCGAGCTTCGAGAGCGAGGCATCCAAACACCTGTCATCGTTCTCACCGCCACGAACACCGTATCGGTCGCCGTAGAAGCCATGAAGCTCGGCGCCGCCGACTTTGTCACCAAACCCTTTGAGCTCGAAGCACTTCGGCTCAAGGTTCGCCAGCTCCTCGAGCACCGACGCCTCGCCGCCGAAGTCCTACGGCTTCGCGACGAGGTCAGAGAGCGGCACCGCTTCGGGGGGATGGTCGGACGAAGTCCAATCATGCAGGACGCCTTTCGGACCGTAGAACGGCTCGCTCAATCACAAGTCACCGTCCTGATTACCGGCGAGAGCGGAACGGGAAAAGAACTCGCGGCCCGAGCAATCCACGGAGAGAGCCCACTCGCCGCGGGGCCTTTCGTGGCTGTGAACTGCGGCGCCATCGCGCCGAACTTGATCGAGAGCGAGCTCTTCGGCCATGAGAAGGGAGCCTTCACCGGGGCCAACGAGAAGCGTATTGGCCGTTTCGAGAAGGCCTCCGGGGGCACCCTTTTCCTCGACGAGATCGGTGATCTACCTGCCGAAATGCAGGTCAAGCTATTGCGAGCGTTGCAAGAGCGCGAGATCGACCGGGTGGGAAGTTCGACTCCCATCCCGGTTGAGGTGCGGGTGCTGACTGCCACCCACCGAGACCTCGAAGAAGATGTTCGGGAAGGGCGCTTTCGGGCTGACCTCTACTATCGGATCAACGTGGTTCCCATGCGAATGCCCCCTCTCCGCGAGCGGAGAGAGGATATTCCTCTGCTAGCCGAAGCTTTTTTAGGGGCGGGCGCCGAGCGGATCGGCAGCGGCCATCCCCCTCGGCTGTCCGAGCGAGCGCGCGCCGCCCTTGAGGAATACACATGGCCGGGCAATGTGCGGGAGCTCGAGAACGCGATCGAGCATGGTTTAGCCCTGTCCGCGGGCGGAGAAATCGACCTCGAGTCTCTACCCCTCGCGGTCCAACGCACCGGTCAGGCCGAGTCGCTCCGGGACGAATGGCGTCAGGGGCGGCTCGATTTCGACCAGGTGGTCTCTCGATTTGAAACAGAGATCCTGCGGGAAGCCCTCGAGAGAAACGAATGGAATCAGACACGGGCCGCCGACTCTCTAGGAATCACTCGACGGGTTCTGAAGCTCAAGATGGATCGGTTCGGGATCGAATCTCAGGATTGAAGCGTATTGCCCCGTGGGAACAGGAGGGGTGTTCGGCATCGAACGTTTCCCTGGTTTGAGCGTTCCATTACGAACACTCACTATTTCATTAATGAATTCAGTTGCTTACCGAAAAGCGGTTGGAGGGACGTTCGCAGAGGAACAGTGGACGGTCGACTTGCCTCGGCCTCTTCGGTTCTAGGGGCCCGAAACTTTCGTTTAATTTCAGGGGCTTACCGAAAACCCGACAATAACATGGGCTCTGGCACGACCCTTGCTCTGTCAGAGGAATGTGAATCAGCCCACAAGCACTCTGAGCGACTCAAAAGCGGGGCCGACCAGCCCTCGGCCCGCAGTGGATCCTGAACCCGTGAGCTGGGTCGCGCTTCCGCCGCGTGTCATGCCGTGGAATGTTGCCCGCATCGACACTCCCGTCATCGCGACGGTGGAGGCCGACCGGCTTGGGCGGACCAGCCGAAAAATCTGGACCCGCGATCAGGCGCGCAGGAAATGTGAATCGAGCGTGGCGACTCTTGCCGCGGCTTTGCAGGGGAGTGAGCAATGAGCGGAATCCGGAACAATGCGACCCGAATCGAGGCCTTGGAGGGTCTTGCGCATCTGGAGAGCGATTTCTTTGAAGATGCCGAGATGGCTCGAACAGAAAAGCGCGAAGCCACCGTGCGAATCGTCGAATACAGCTGCTACCCCCGGATCGCTCGGGGTGAACACACACAGGTCGCATTTACCCGCAACGAATCCGACTCGGGCATGTGCCTTGTGACCCATCGAGCCGAGAAGCCCGGGGCCTTACTTCGCGTCGCCAGACGGAACGTCGATGGCATCTCGGACTTGGACGCATTGGCGCATGTGGTCTGGTGCGAAGCCCGGCGCGATGGGCGCTACTGGATCGGCTTAGCCTTGATGGAACCCGCCCAGCGCCCTGCGCGGACGATTCCGGCACCGCAAAGCTTCGCCGCTCGCCGGGAGGCCGCGCTCATTCGCAGTCGGCGTGGGAAAACCGCCTTGGCCCAGAGCGCGTAGTCGGGAACCGGAAGGGCCAAAACATTCTTTCGGGCCTAGACCCGGACGAACCTTTTGTCCGGATCGTCGTAGGCCTTGATTGGGGACCGGAAAAGCAAGGGAGATCGACGGCTTTTAACCTGGGGGGGTGGGGCTGTCGGTCTCCCGACCCCGATCCAGCCGAAGAGGGGCTAGAATCCTGTCATGTTCGGTATTGGCATGCAGGAGTTGGCCATCATTCTCGTCGTCGCGCTGCTTGTACTCGGGCCACGGCGTCTGCCCGACTTCGCGCGGACCTTGGGCAAGGGCTTGGGCGAGTTTCGCAAGGCGTCCTCTGACCTCAGGCGTTCGTTCATGATGGAAGACGACAGTCGGCCCACTCCGCCGCCGCCGCCGGGGGCCGACCCGCGGAAGAGCCGCGAGCCCCTCGGCCAGCCCGACCAACTGATCGCCCCAGAGCCGGACAACCCGAAAAAGGAACCTCAGCCCGAGGCCACACCGACCCCTTCCGCAGCCCCGGAAAAGCGCGAGGAAGCGCCCGCGGCTTCCGGAGCCGATGAATCCGGATCTTCGCGTGACTGACGAACCGGCTCCGATCACCGAACACCTCGCAGAACTCCGGCGAAGGATCTTCTGGATCCTCCTCACCCTGTTCGTCTTCGCGATTGCAGCCTTTGCCTGGGCGGAGCAGATTTTCTTGTTTCTGATGGAGCCCGCCGTCGAAGCCTTGGCCGAGCGGGGATCTCGACTCCAAGCCATCGCCCCGACCGAAACTTTCTTCACCTACCTCAAATGTGCGTTGCTCGCGGGCTTTGTCGGAGCTTTACCGGTGATCTTTTGGCAAATCTGGGCCTTCGTCTCTCCCGGGCTCTACGAGAGCGAACGCCGAGCGGTGATTCCCTTCGTGTTCATCTCGACGGGCCTGTTTATTGGGGGCGCAGCCTTCGGTTACACCCAGGTTTTTCCTTTGGTCTTCGATTTTCTAAGCGGATTCAGCTCGGACATCGTCGAGCAGGCCTGGACGATGCGTGAGGCCTTCAGTGTGACGACCCGACTCTTCCTCGCCTTTGGAATCGCCTTCGAGCTTCCGGTCTTCGTTTTCTTTTTGGCCCTTACGGGCATCGTGAGCGCGCGCCAGCTCTGGCGAGGAACGCCGTACGCGGTCCTCGGAATCTTTGTCGCCGCCGCCGTGCTCACGCCCCCAGATGTGGTGAGCCAAGTGCTGCTCGCGCTCCCGATGCTCATTCTCTACTTGATCGGAGTCGGCGTTGCCTTCATTTTCGACCCGTCTCGAAAAGATTCCAAGTCGGACTCGGACCAAGCCGAATAGGGTCGTTTGGCCAACGCTGAATTTCGGTATCGCTTCTCAAAGCTCACCTCTGCTCCCAGCCACTTCGGCCGCTCGAAGGTCTCTTCTTCGCTACTTAACTCGATTTCCGCAACCACCAAGCCCGCATTGGCCCCCTCGAAGACGTCGATCTCCCAAACGTGTTCTCCTTGCCTGAGCAGATAACGGGTCTTTTCCACCTGGCGATCGCACAAAGTCAACATCGCCTGACCTTCGGCCCGCGAGATCTTAAATTCGAATTCTGCTCGTGAAATGCCTTGAACCGGGCCTTTCACCGTGAGCCAAGCTTCGCTCGAGCCCACCCGAACCCGCACGGTCGCTTTGGCTCCACTCGGAGACAGATACCCTTGCACTAAAGGCAAAGCGCGAGAGGCATCGCGCCAAGGCTCTCCCCGTACGAGGAACTTGCGTTCGATCTCGAAGCCTGGGCTGGATCCTGCCATGGCTTTATCCTGCGCGAACTCGGACTTTGAGCGTCTCGCTAGAGCTTGGCGATGTCGCCGACCATCTGCTGCAAACGATGCTCGTAGTCACCTAAGTCGATGGGACGACGGGCAACCCCGGTTTCCATCGCAGCCTGTGCGACCGCAGGCGCGACGTAAAGCAAAACCCGAGAGTCGAACGGTTTGGGAATGATATAATCCGGGCCGAAATCGAACGCCTCGCCCGGATAGGCACGCTTCACGACATCGGGGACGGCCTCGCCCCGCTGCGCTAACTCGGCCAAAGCTTCTACCGCGGCCACTTTCATCTCTTCGTTGATCGCGCTGGCTCGCACGTCGAGGGCCCCTCGAAAAATGAAGGGGAAGCCCAATACATTGTTGACCTGGTTGGGGTAGTCGGAGCGCCCGGTCGCGCAGATCGCGTCCTCGCGGGCCGCCTTGACCTCGGGCGGTGTAATTTCAGGATCTGGATTGGCCATCGCGAAGACAATGGGGCGGTCGTTCATCGACCGAATCATGTCTGCATCCACCAAACCCGCCATCGAGAGTCCGACAAAGACGTCGGCCCCCTCAAGCGCCTCACCCAAGGTGCGACGATCGGTCTTGGCCGCGAATTCGGCCTTGTAGGGATTCATGCCCTCGGTCCGTTCACTGTGGATGACCCCTCGGCTATCGGTCATCAGAATGTTCTCTGCTCGGACTCCGAGATCCTTGTACAGCTTCATGCAAGCAATCGAAGCAGCGCCGGCGCCGGAAACAACCACCCGAATATCCTCGATGGATCGGCCGGTGATCTTCAAAGCGTTCAGCAGCGCCGCCGCCGAAATAATGGCCGTTCCATGCTGGTCATCATGGAAGACGGGAATGTCCAAAGTTTTTTTCAGGGTTTCTTCAATCTCGAAACATTCCGGGGCGCGAATATCTTCGAGGTTGATCCCGCCAAAGGTCGGCGCAATCAGCTGGCAGGCTCGGATCACCTCTTGCGCATCATCGCTGTCGATCTCAATGTCGAAAACGTCGATGTCTGCAAAGCGCTTGAAGAGGACACCTTTGCCCTCCATCACGGGCTTACCCGCCAAGGCTCCGATATTGCCGAGCCCGAGGACCGCTGAGCCATTGGTGATCACGGCCACAAGGTTGCCCTTGGCGGTGTATCGATACGCGTCGTCGGGATTGCGCTCGATTTCGAGACACGGCGCCGCCACACCGGGCGAATACGCCAGCGCCAGGTCCGTCGCCGTCACGGTCGGCTTGGTGGGCACGACCTTCAATTTGCCGGGGCGGCCATCCCCGTGGTAGGAGAGCGCCTTCTCCTTGAGACTCACTGGCCATTCCTTGTCGTTTGACTCGGGTTCAACAAAATTGCGAACCCGCAATCTGTCTCCCGAAATACCTCGGACCCGAGGGGCCGATCGCCCACACGGGTCCGCCGTGGCTGCATACTATCAACGCGCAGGGCCCCTGGGAAGGGTTCACGCTCGGTCTTCCGCTCGCTTTCGGAAACCCCTCGTGGAATTCGCACCGGTCACCCGGCGGATCGGACCGCCCAGCGACCCGCTGGGTCAGCGCCCCAGCAATTCTCGCGCGATCACCACACGCTGAATTTGATTGGTCCCCTCATAGATTTGCATCAATTTGGCATCTCTCATGAGCTTTTCGACCGGATACTCCTTGGTATATCCGTTTCCCCC
>NHEP01000186.1 GCA_002171515.1 bacterium TMED88
GCATTAGACGGAAGTAAAGTTGGTGATCAATTTTTGGTAAATACAGAAACACAAGATGTACAAGCACATGCCTCTGTAGCAACTATTGATAATGGATTTGTCGTTGCCTGGAGTGACTATAGCGGTCAAGATGGTGATAGCCGTGGAGTATCTGCACAACTGTATTACGAAAATGCGACACGAAACGGAAATGAATTTCAGGTTAATACCTACACAACAAATATACAAGCAGACCCAAAAGTTGCGGCTGTATTAGGTGGGTTTTTGGTTTCTTGGAACAGTGTTGGTCAAGATGGTTCAGACAAGGGCGTGTTTGGACAACGCTTTGCAAACAACGGGGATAAAATAGGAAGTGAGTTTCAAGTCAACACTGAGGTCGATGGCGATCAAGATTACGCAAGCATTGCTTCTTTAGGCGATGAAATTGTCATTGCGTGGATTAGTCATGATCAAGATGGTGACGACGATGGCGTATTTGCGCAACGTTTTGTTCCACCTACGTCTAACAGCTACGCCTACGGCCCGGCTACTGGCACCGCTGCTGGCTTTGCAAAAGGCTTGGCCAGCAACGGTGGGCACATCAAGGTCTTCGATCGCGACCGCATGGTTTTGACGACTTCCTTGATGCCAGTTTACGAAGCCTCTGCACGACGCTATGCCGGGACGCCTTGCAACAGCACGGACTGCGAAGCGCGCTGCAGCGCCGATAGCAGCTGTGAGGGTTACTCGGTGACCGACGGACCAGTGCCCGATGCTGGGATTGTAGCGTGGGGTCGTTCAGGGTGGGGTGGTGATGGTGCACCAACGAATGGTACATATAAAAAAATAGTTGCAAACCAACGTGTATTTGCTGGATTAAAAACTGACGGTTCTATTGTGACGTGGGGTCAAGCAGATTACGGCGCGAGTGGTTCTCCAGAAGGTACATACGTAAATATATTTTCTACGGAAGGTGCATTTGCTGCAATAACATCCGATGGATCGATTACATCATGGGGTAATTCGGATTATGGTAGTACTGGTGCTCCAACTGATAATGGTTATGTAAATGTCTTTACTAATAAGAAGGCTTTTGCTGCATTAAAAGATGATGGATCGATAACGGCTTGGGGCTGGCACGACGAGGGTGGTGATGGTGCCCCAAGCAATGCTGGTTATGTGACTATAGCTTCTACAGATTCAGCATTTGCTGCATTGAAAGGAGATGGATCGATTACAGCATGGGGCTATGCGAGTGAAGGTGGTTCTGGTGAACCTACCGATAATGGCTACATAAACATATTTTCTACGAAACGTGCATTTGCTGCATTGAAAGGAGATGGATCGATTACAGCATGGGGTTATCCGAGTGATGGTGGTGATGATGCTCCTACCACTGGTACCTATGTGACTATAGTTTCTACTGATACTGCATTTGCTGCATTAAGTTCCACTGGATCTATTACCGCATGGGGTGATTCGGCATATGGTGGTTCTGGTGCTCCTACCACTGGTGCGTACGTGTCTATATTTTCTACGACTCGTGCATTTGCTGCATTGAGTTCCACTGGATACATTACAGCATGGGGTCATAGTAATAATGGTGCTTCGAACGAACCTACCGATGGTGGTTATGTGACTATATTTTCTACAAATGCAGCATTTGCAGCCATAAAAGCTGATGGATCCATTACAGCATGGGGATATTCTAGCGAAGGTGGTTCTGGTGCCCCTACGGATGCTGATTATGTGAATATATTTTCTACAGATTATGCATTTGCTGCATTGAAAGATGATGGATCGATTACAACATGGGGTCATCCACTTTATGGAAGAGATGGTGCACCAACCACTGGTAAATATACAAATATAGTTGCATCAGTGAATGCATTCGCAGCGATCCCGCATGAGACTTCCTACGCCTATGGCCCGGAACAAGTTGCCAGCTTTGCGAGCACCACGACGAACTACGCAGGTGCTTCGTGCGCCGATGCTAGTGCCTGCCAATTGGCTTGCACGCGGGACAGCAGCTGTGAGGGGTATACGGGGGTATCAGGGCCAAAGCCCGATGCTGGGATCGTAGCGTGGGGGTACTTCGAATCAGGTGGTTCTAGTGCCCCTAGTAATGGAACTTATGTTAGTATAGTTTCTACTACTGACGGTGCATTTGCTGCATTGAAAGCAGATGGCTCTGTTTTTGCATGGGGTACATCGTGGGCTGGTGGTACTGGTGCTCCGATTGATGATGGCTATATGATTATATTTTCTAACGACCGTGCATTTGCTGCATTAAAGGATGACGGATCGATTACAACATGGGGTCATTCGAGTTCTGGCGGTACTGGTGCCCCTACAGATGCTGGTTATGTGACTATATATTCTACGATTACTGCATTTGCTGCATTGAACTCCGATGGATCTATTACAGCTTGGGGTATTTCGGATTATGGTGGTTCTGGTGCTCCTACCGATGATGGCTATACACAAATATTTTCTAGCTGGTATGCATTTGCTGCATTGAAATCCGATGGATCCATTACCACATGGGGTGCTTCGTATGCTGGTGGTACTGGTGCTCCGATTGATGATGGCTATGTAAAGATATTTTCTACGCGTATGGCATTTGCTGCATTGAAAGTTGATGGATCCATTACAGCTTGGGGTTCTTCGAATAGAGGTGGTACTGGTGAACCTAGTGGTGCATATAACACTATATTTTCTACGTCTCATGCATTTGCTGCATTGAACTCCTCTGGATCTATTACCACTTGGGGTTCTTCGGATAGAGGTGGTTCTGGTGCTCCTACCGATAATGGCTATACACAAATATTTTCTACGTGTTGTGCATTTGCTGCATTGAAATCCGATGGATCCATTACAGCTTGGGGTGACTCGGGTGATGGTGGGTCTGGTGACCCTGCCGATAATGGCTATACACAAATATTTTCTTCGGATCAAGCATTTGCTGCATTGAAAGCAGACGGATCCATTACAGCTTGGGGTTCTTCGAATCAGGGTGGTACTGGTGCCCCTACGGATATTGGCTACACAAATATATTTTCTAATAAATATGCATTTGCTGCATTGAAAGCAGATGGATCCATTACAGTTTGGGGTTCGGATTTTGATTCGAGTACAAATATTTTTGTACCTATTTCTGGTGCCCCTAATGGCACCTATACAAACATAGTTTCTTCGGGTGCTGCATTCGCAGCGATCCCACAAGGAACTTCCTACGCCTACGGCCCTGCCGATGCCAATGCCACGGGCACCGGCTATGCCAAGGCAGCCTTTGTGAATGCCGGGCAGCAGAAGGTCATGGTCGCACGGCCGGTCGAAGTCACTAGCTTGGCACTCGGCTTGGCAGTCAGCTACACCAGCAGCAGTGCGTCCTGCTCGGTCAACGAGACAAAAGCCGACTGCGTGTCCTCGTGCTCGGACCCTAGCTTGAACGAGACGACCTGCGTGGATATTGGTCAAAATGGTTATTTAGTTGAAGCCGTGACTACGCATACGACACCAGATACGAGCGATACGACTGCTTGGCCTGAATTTACTTGTGGAGCTTCTCAAACCTCTGGAACCTACAGGTTGCTGACTAGTTGTACACTAACGGATGACATTGAATTAGATGGGGAATTGATCATTGTTGGCCAGACCGAAGACATGAACGCACTAAAGACAATCACGGCAGCAACGGGTAAGAGGCATTTTTATTTGAACGGTGCAACACACCAGTTGACCTTATGGCACGTCAAGCTAACGGGTGGAGATATTAGCGGTGCCATAGGTGGTTCAATAGCAATTTATTCAGGTGGTGGTACTTTAAATTTATATTACTCTGAACTGTCTAATAATAAAGGTGGTGCTATTGGTGTTATCGGTTCTAGCCCTACAGATAAGAATGCAATTGTAAACATTTACAACAGTATTATCAAATATAATGAAGGTAGTAATGGTGCAGGTATTCGTCTAGGTAATAGTGTCGCTACGATTGTAGATACAACCATAGAGAATAATACGCAAGCTAGTCATGGTGGTGGTATTTATATTGATGACAGTGATGTATTAATAAAGAATTCAATCATTAGCAACAATGAAGGTAACGATGGCGGCGGCATATACGCTAAGGATAGTACAACCACCATACGTCAATCATCATTTATCGGTAATGATGCATCTAGATATGGTGATGCAATCTATATTAAATTTACAGGAACCATAACAGTAGTCAATACAATTATACCGACCGCTGCAAATGGTATTGTTGTTTCAGGTCATGGCGAAACATGGAAAACTTGCGACGATAGTTTATGCACGGAAGCACCACATACTGGTACTTGTAGTGCTGTCGATGCGAACGATCCTAAATATGGCATCCAGTGTATGAACGAAAAGACATGGACTTCCCGTACATGGAATTCCGTTTCCGGCTACGCTGACAGCACCTGCACAGGCCCGGCCGATTGCGAAGCCAAGTGCACGGAGGACGAGGCCTGCTCCGGCTGGTCGAGGACCGATACGAGCTATGCCTATGGCTTGGCGTCTGGCCTAGCCGATGCCTCCTATACGAAAGTTGTGGACCACAGCGACCACACGGTCTCGGCAGCGATCTTTAACTTGATGGACGGTGCCGAAGCGACGGCAGACGAGCTGAACTATCTAGTCATTGCCAGTGTTGGTACAAGTGAAGCCAATAAGGCCTTGACGAATGCAGAAGGCTACGAGTGCTCGGATCCTAGCTTTCTGACGCAAGCCGAGTGCGGAGCGGCAATCATGGTATGTAGTAATAGTACTTACAGCGATCAAACAGCTTGTCAAGCTGCTGTCAAGTTTAATTTAGTAGACGTCATTGGTAATGATGATTTAGGTGCTGCCAATGCACCTACCAGTGGTATCTATACGACTATAGTAGGTATACACTATGCCTTTGCCGCATTGAAAGAAGATGGTACGGTTGACGTGTGGGGATCAACAAGATACGGTGGTTGTTCTTCAGTTGATGGTACTGGTGGCACGGATTATTATGAATATACTTGCAAGTCCGACGCATTATCAGGTGTAGTGAATATTGTTCCTGCTCCGTTGACATTTGTCGCTATCAAGGACGATGGCACTTTATATGCATGGGGCCGTAGGGATGCAGGTGGTTGTAATGGTGATAGTGAAAGTGGTACTGACCCACAAGGTGATGTATACACTTGTGCACCTACTGGATTAAGTGATGTAGTTGAAGTAGTGACTAATCAACACGCAGTTGCCGTTCTAAAAAGTAATGGCTCCGTAGTAGCATGGGGTGATGCCAACTCTGGCGGTACAGATCCCGGTATAAACAGTGGCGTCACGAAGATTGTTGCAACTTACGAGGCCTTTGCCGTGCTAAAAGATGACGGCACCGTAACGGTATGGGGTGATTCGAGTTATGGTGGTTGTGATAGCGGCGCGGATACTTCAACATATTCATGTAAACCGTCAGGAATGGTAGATGTGGTTGATATATTTAAAAACAAATGGGCGTTCGCTGCTCTTAAAAGTGATGGCTCGGTAGTGTCTTGGGGTTATCTTAGTCGTGGTGGCACAGACCCTGGCATTTCAAGTGGTGTTACAAAGATATTTTCAACAGATCAAGCATTTGCTGCATTGAAAAATGATGCAACAGTAACGGTGTGGGGTGCTGATGGTGCAGGTGGTTGCGATAGCACCTCGACTGCTGTTAATACTGTTTGTAAACCATCAGGATTGACAGATGTGGTTGATATAATTCCTAACACCTATGCATTTGCTGCTCTTAAGAGTGATGCCTCGATAGCCACTTGGGGTAAGTCAACTATGGGTGGCACAGATCCCAATCTAAGTAATGTTACGAAATTAGTCGCGAGTGCCCAGGCATTTACTGCCCTACTGAATGATGGTTCGATTAAAGCTTGGGGGTCTGCGGGTAATGGTGGCACAGATCCAGGTATCACTAGTGATGTAGTAGATGTTTTTGCTGCAAGAAGTGCTTTTGCCGCATTGAAATCCGATGGTTCTGTTTACGCATGGGATGGTAACATGGTCTTCACTTCCGGTGTAACTAAGTTGGCCGATGCTGGCTCTGGTGTTGCAAACATTATCACTTCAAGTAAAACTTTTACATTGGTAAGTGAAGACAGGAACACATGGACCGATACGAACACCAAAACCTGGGACTTCCATGGCCCACGGACGACGATTGCCGGCGATGTCACCGTGACGGCGAACGTGACCATTGGCACCGGCACCGGGCGCCTTGGCTTGGCCGGCAAAGATATTGTCGTGACTGCGGCGCAGCTAGACGAAGC
The DNA here is from genome assembly GCA_002171515.1 of bacterium TMED88. Lineage (GTDB taxonomy): Bacteria > Myxococcota_A > UBA9160 > UBA9160 > UBA4427 > TMED88. Next base: position 6,300 of record NHEP01000186.1, read on the forward strand.
CTTGAAGTTACACAAAGGCCTGACGATCTCGGTGCAAGAAGCGAATACGCTTGACAATATCATGGCGAACACGCAAGAGCTGAACCTCGTGCACGACTTTGGATACGGTTTAACTAGCCTTAAAACTGGTCCAGAATTTCAAGTGAATACGGAGACAAACGGACATCAATCAGGGTCATCGGTGGCAGCCATCGAATCTGGGTACGTGGTGGCTTGGAGCAGTTACCAGCAAGACGGAACAGAAACAAACGATCATGGTGTTTATGCTCAGATGTACCTTTCCGATGGCACTGCAAATGGAGGCGAGTTCTTGGTCAACACAAATACTCCGTTCAATCAAAACAAACCGTCCATTGCTCGACTAGGTTCCAATTTTATCATTACGTGGCATAGCGATAAACAAGATGCAAGTGGTTTTGGTAATTATGGCGTTTATGGGCAATTGTTTGATGGTGTTAACGGTACAAAGATTGGAGGAGAGTTTTTGATAAATACAGAGACAAGTGAAAGCCAAGATAATCCTAGCGTTGCTGGTCTAAGCAATGGTAAATTTGTCGTTGCTTGGGAAAGCTCTAATCAAGATACTAGCGATAGTGATGGGATTTATGCACAGCTATTTTTTACTAATGCGAGTAAAGACGGTAGTGAGTTCCGTGTGAACACAGAGACAACAAGTGATCAAAATAGGCCCATTGTCGCTGCTTTAAAAGATGGCAACTTTGTGGTGGTGTGGCGAAGCTATAATCAGGCTGCTACAAATAGTAATAACGATATATACGGACAACTGTTTAGCGCGGACTCAAGTAAGAATGGCGCAGAATTTTTAATAAATTCACACACAACAAATACACAATACCAGCCATCAGTAACAGCGTTTGCTTCAGGTTTTGTCGTTACATGGAGTAGCTATGGTCAGGATAACTCAGGATATGATATATATGCAAAGATGTACGATGCAACTGGTGCCCCAATAGCAAAACCTATAACAGACAATGCAAATACAGCAGCAGATGGGGCAGATGCTTACGAATTTCCAGTTAATACTTATACACATGTTACTCAAGATGATCCATCCATCACTGGCTTAGCAGATGGTGGTTTTGTCATCGTGTACGAATCCGAATTTCGAGACAACACGCAAAGCGCTAATCCTACTACAGACGAAGGCGTCTACTTGCAACGATTCAAGGCAGACGGTTCCAAAATTGGCACGGAAACATTAGTGAACACAGAAACGTATAAAGACCAAAAAGATCCTGCTGTAGCTGCATTGGATTCAGGTTTTATTGTTACTTGGACCAGTAAAGATCAAGATGGCGACGACAATGGCATTTTCGCGCAACGCTTTCAGCTAGTGCCTTGGACCTCCGGCACGACTGCCGAGCTAAACTACTTGGACACGACCGCAGGGACCAGCGAGGCCAGCAAAGCGATTGTCTACGGCATCGACCACTTTGTCGGTTCCTTGAAGACCTTTGGTACTAGCGCCTGCACGGATCCGGAGGATTGCGAGACCAAGTGCTTGGCCGATGCGGCATGCGAAGGCTACAGTAAGATCTGCGATGATGCGAGTGTCCTGGCCTTGGATGCATGCGTTGGGACTTGCTCCGGGGGACCTAACTTGAACGATACGAGCTGCGGATGCTCGGATAAGAGCAAAACGACCGAAGCAGAGTGTGAGGCGCCTGTGGAAGTTACCAGTGGTGATCCACTTGCTGAAACGGATCCATTATTTGTTAATGCTGCTGAGTGTGAAGCATATGCAGCCAGTACCCAATATGCAGGAAACACTCAAACTTTCCTTCTAAGAAATGATGCAAGTATGACGCCTGGATGTCGTGACCCTGCAAATAACAATGTCATTTATAACAGCAATTTTGCTAACAGTCAAAATAACGATTGTTCTATTGCTGGTCAACCATGCGTTCAAAAATCAGGCACATGGAACGGCCTATGGACCGCCCGCACGACTTCCTATGTCTACGGAGCCGAGCAGGAGGCCGCCAGGGCCTTTGAGAGCTACAGCTACGCGAATACCACGACTAGCTACGCCGGGACCGCATGCGCCGATGCGAATGCCTGCGAAGTGGCCTGCAGCGCAGATAGCAGCTGTGAGGGCTACTCTTTCGGGTCTGTATCATTTACTTACGGCCCTGTTAACGCCACTGGCACGGCTGGTGGCGTTGCAAAAACCGTCACC
>NHEP01000187.1 GCA_002171515.1 bacterium TMED88
CTCATCACGAGCCCCTGATCGTGCTTCGAAAAGTCAGGCCGGTCGCGGGCCCCTCACCCTACAATGAAGTCACGCTTGGGGCCGACCATCGGGTGATCGGCTTTCGCGAAAAGCCGACGGATCCCCAAACGGAACTCGCGGCGATTGCGCTTTATTTCATGCCAGCGGGGTCCGAAAGAGACTTCGATCGATACCTCAAAGAAGGCGGCGAGCGCGACGCGCCGGGCCATTGGATCGCCTGGTTGGTCGAGAACGTCAGCGTGAGAGGCTTTGCGTTTGAGGGGGACTGGTTCGACATTGGGAGCCACGAAACCCTGGCCCGGGCGCGTGCGCATTTCGAACCCACCGCCGATTGAATTCCCAGTGCAGCAGCGTCGCGGGTCTTAGGGAATCAGCAACACTTTGCCGGTGGTGCGCCGCCCCTCAAGCGCGCGGTGAGCCTCGGCGGCCTCTTGAAGGGGAAATTGTGCGCCAATTCGAATGTCGAGCGCCCCACTTTGAATTGCCTGGAGAACCGCACCCGCGCGCTCTTCGAATTCGGCGCGGGAAGCGGTGAAGTGGGCCAGAGAAGGCCGTGTGACCATCAAAGAACCCAGTCCATTGAGCCGGCCCAAGTCAAAGGGTGGGACGGACCCACTTGATTGACCGTATAAGCACAGCAATCCGCGAGGGCGGAGGCTCGCGAGACTTCCCTCGAACGTGGACTGGCCAACGGAGTCGTAGACCACGTCCACGCCTCGGCCGTCTGCCCACTCTCGGGTGCGGGACGGAAAGTCTTCTTGATCATATCGGATGACCTCCTCCGCACCGGCGGCTCGCACGAGCGCGGCTTTTTCGTCGGTCGAACAGGTGCCAATGACCCGGGCTCCGAGGTTTCGAAGCATTTGGCAGAGCAGTAAGCCCACGCCGCCGGCCGCGGCATGCACCAGGGCCGTATCGCCGGGCTCGGTCCTGCGGCAGCCATGGATGAGATAGTGGGCCGTCATGCCCTGGAGCATGGCGGCGGCCGCGATGTTGCTGGGGACTGAGTCTGGCACCGCAAACAAGTTTTCCGCCGGAGCAAGGATCTCCGTCGCGTAGGAACCGGGCACGGAAGCCCAGGCGACTCGTTGACCCACCCGAAAAGCGTCTACGTCGGGGCCGACGGCCAGGACCTCACCGGCGCCTTCGAGCCCGGACGAAAAGGGCAGGGGGCGAGGGTAAAGCCCAGTGCGGAAATAGACATCGATGAAGTTGACCCCGATGGCTTGGACGGCGATCCGGACCTGTCCGGGTCCAGGCGCGCCCACTTCGTGGTCAACCATTTCGAGGACTTCAGGACCGCCGAGGGCGCGCACTTCGATTTGTCTGGCCATGCCCTCACCTTAGCAGTGCGAACGGAAAGTCCTCATCGCGCCGGAAGTCGAGCCACGATACGAAGTGGGGCTCCAGAGCCGCCTCGGATTTTCATCGGGAGAGCGATCACCTCAAAATGTTTGGGGGGAAGCGCGTCCAGCCGCGCCAAGTTTTCAAAAATCGAGATGCCCGCTGCGGCCAAGACGCGATGGCTCAAGAAATCGCTGGACTGTCCCCGGTCGATGCTCGGTGTATCGAGGCCGACGGCTCGAATCTGGCGTTTTTCAGCCAGCCAGCGAGCGGCTTCTGGATCGAGTCCCGGAAAGTGCAGAGCGGCCACCGCCTCGACGCCGCGCTGGTCGGTCCCCATATAGGTGATGCGATCGGGCCAGAACTGGGCGAAGCCGGTTTCGAGAAGAACGAGAGCGCCCTCTGGAATCGGTCCGTGGGCAGCCTCCCAGTTCTTGAGATCCTGCACGTTGATGAGGTGATCTCGGTTCTCGAGACAAGCGGCTTTGATATCGATTCGCACCCCGGGCCCGATGAGGCGTTTGATCGGAAGGGCGTCGACGGTGAGACCTCCTTTTGAAAAATGCCTCGGTGCATCGAGGTGGGTCCCGCCATGCTCGGCACTCTCGAACCGGTTGGCGCTGTACCAATACCCTTTCGGCGTCCATCCATCGGCTTCTTGCTGAAGGACGAAGCCGTCCTCGGTGGGCCAAAAAACGGTGTCCTCATCGTAGGCATGGCTGAGGTCGACATAGCGGGGGGGCTCGCTGCTCACAGGAGTCCCGCCACAGCCTATGCCGAGTGGGGAGAGGATCAAAAGAGCGATTCCGATAGCGGTTTGTCTCATGAGGTTCTCCTGGCTTTCTGTTCAGTATCGGTGGGCGAGGGAGACTGAAAGAGCGACACCGCATGGATCCCTGTTGAAGTCGATCTGTGGATCATGGGCCGGTCTTCTCTACTCTCTGGTCCATCCGGTCGTGAGAGAAAAGGAGTCCGCCCCAATGTCGAAACCGGGCAAGCCTGAAGAAGCATTCGCGCCGCCCCTGGCTGCGATCGTCACCACGGTTGTGTCGGTGCTGGCTTTGGGTTTTTTGGTTTGGCTGGTGTATTTCCACGAGGTGGACACGTCGAGTTCGGCCGGCGAGGGCCTGCCGGCTTTGAATGCATTCTTCAATGCGTCGGCGGTGGTGCTTTTGTTGGCCGGGCGGCGGGCCATCCGCCGAGGTCAGCGTGCTCAACATCAGAAATGGATGCTTTCGGCGCTTCTGGCTTCCGCGCTTTTCCTGGTCAGCTATGTCGCCTACCACGCTCTGCAGGGCGATACGCTCTTCAGCGGCACGGGTCTGATCCGCCCGATCTATTTCTTCATCCTGATCAGCCATATCGCTTTGTCGGCTGTGGTCTTTCCAGCGATCTTGTGGACTTTGTATCTGGCCCTCACCGATCGAATCGATCGACATCGTCGGCTCGCCCGTTGGACATGGGCCGGTTGGATGTATGTGTCCGTGACTGGAATCGTGGTCTTCCTGATGCTGCATGTGATTGATTGGGGCTGAGTCCCGCCTAGAGGGGCGGGGTTTGATAGCCGCCTACTTCTGCGGCCAGCAGACGGCAGAATTCGATGGTCGTGCGGTCTTGATAGGCATCGCCAATCGCCTGAAGGCCGATCGGGAGGCCCTCTTGATTGGGGCCCGTTGGGAAAACCGTGCTCGGCAGATAAGCGCCGGTGGCTAACCCGGACCAGAAGAGTTGCTCAAAGTAGGGGCGACCCTCTCCATCGACTTCGATGCTTCGGGTCGCCATGGGGCTGGAGTGATCATGGGGAAAAGCGGCTGTCGCGACTACGGGGCAAATCAGCACGTCCCACTCGGAAAAGAAGTCACGCCAGGCATGTCGAATATGAGCCCGTTGGTTGTCGGCAGAGAGCCATTCGCGATGGCTGAGCACGAGAGAACGGGCTTCAAGGGCTTCTGTAGATCGGTCGCCAGTGTCGAGAGCACGCACCTTTTTGGCCTGAGCGTGGTAAATCGGTAGGGGCAGCGCGGCGCCCATCACTGAATTCAAAAGCTTAATGTAATTGCGATGGGCTCGTTCGGGTTCGAAACCCGGCCGCGCCGAGTCCGACACAATCGCCCCTCGTTTGGCTAATTGGGCTCCCAGATCGCGAACTCTTTGCGAAACCTCTGCAGAGACAGGGGCCATCGGATCATCGGGCCAGAGCGCGACTCGGTAGCCCGACAATTTTTTGGGGGGGGGAGGCGGCAATTCCAGCCGCCAGCCGGGGCCCTCAAGCGGTTCGGGTCCCGAGATGACGTCAAGCGCGAGAGCGAGGTCTTCGGCACTGCGGGCCAGCGGGCCGCAGACTGAAATATCAGGACCGGCCAGCTGGCCCGGGATCGCGTGGCCTTGGGGCGCAACGATTCCCCAGGTGGGTTTGTGTCCGTACACGCCGCAGAAGTGAGCCGGGTTTCGAATGGATCCGCCAATGTCGGACCCGCATTCGAGCGACGTCAGCCCGGCGGCCAATGCGGCCGCGGAGCCGCCCGAAGAACCGCCCGGTGTTCGGTCGTGGTTCCACGGGTTGTTGGTCTGGCCATAGATCGCGTTATAGGACTGAAGGTCTGCCAGATTGGTGGGCACGTTGGTCTTGCCGAGGAAAATCGCTCCGGCGGCTTGGAATCGCGCCACTGCTTCCGAATTGTGTTCCGCGAGATTGTCTTTCAACAGGGGAATGCCCCAAGTCGTGGGGAGCCCTTGAATGTCATACGACTCTTTGATGGTCATCGGAACGCCGTGTAGGGCCCCCTCGGATCGACCTGCCGCTGTGGCTTCGTCTCGGGCGCGGGCCGTTGCGCGGGCGCGCTCAAAGTCCCGGACCACCACTGCGTTCAGATCGCCGTCGAGTTCTTCAATTCGGCGGATCATGAGGTCCGTCAGTTCCAGCGCGCTGATTTCTCTTTTTTGAATTCTGCGGGCCAGTTGCTTCGCTGTTTCAAAGTGGAGTTCGGGCATGGATGACTCCTCCGGGTTAGGCCGGTGACGAGCGTTCAGGCTAGCAGTCCCCCGAATTCCGCAGGGTTGGCGAAGCGTGAATCAAACCAGGGGCTGGCCCGGCAGAAGGGGAGGCATCGGGCAATCCAATGAGTCCGCGATGGCCCGGATGACCTCCGCTTCGGCCTCCGCCACCACGCCATCTGCCGCGATACAGGCCGCGCAAGCCGTCAGGATTTTCTGGGCCGCTGAGGGCGTCGCCTGGGTCATTCGCTTGAGCGAACGGTCGAGGGCGACTAAGTCGCATTGGTCTTCCGTAAGCCACTGGAGTTTGACGGGGGCGAGGGCATCGGCTCCCGCCGCGAAGGCGTGACGCATCGCGGCCTCCTCGGTCGCACCCAGTCGAGCGAGGGCGGAGAGCACCACCGAACACGCGTCCCTCAGCGATTGGACTGTCTTTCTTCGGGGGGTCGTACGGGCCTTTTCAAAGTGGGGAGTGAGGTGGGTCAAGAGAACCCGATGCAGGACCCACTCAAAAAGATCGATCTGTTGATCGGCCTCCACGAGGGAGCGGACATTCTCTCGAAAAGACCGGTATTGCCTGGGCGACAGCCTTCGCAGAGCGGGCAGGGCCAGGTCGACCAGGGGCAATCGGGCTGCAGAGCCCAGGCGCTGGATTTCCGGCAGCCATTGGCGGGTCTGGTCCGCGAGGCCCGCTTCGGCAAAGCGGTCGAGCCTTTTGAATTGTTGCTCACGCACCGAATCGTGATCGTCGATCAGGAGCGCGTAGAAGACAGCACGAGCTCCATACGGTTCGTGGCATGCGTCGATGAGCGAAGCGGGGAACTGCCCGACCAGCGCTCGCGCATGGTCGAGGTGCGCCTGGGTAGGGGCTCCGATGCTCTCGATGCCTGAGCCGGCTGGATGAGGCGGGAGGTTCGAGGGTGTGGGGGCGGCCTGTGCGGAAGAGCCGGTGAGGTTTGCAGCGCCCGCCGCATGCGAAGCCGAGGCGACCGCCGGACTGACGGGTCCCTTTGAATCAGCGGCCACAAAGCTCGGATCAAGGCGCTCAATTCGTTCTTGAATGGGCGGATGCGTGGCGAACAGATTTTGGATCCCGCCGCGTAAGCCTTGACTGAAAAACATATGGCTGGCCTCGGGCGCAGCCGGGTTTTCGAGGGCAGAGCCCACCTCGAAGCCCGCAATTTTCTTGAGCGCTCCGGCAATGCCCTGGGGATTCCGGGTGAACTGAACCGCTGAGGCGTCGGCCAAGAATTCCCGTTGGCGGCTCACAGATGCCTTGATGAGATTGCCGAAAAAAGTGCCCACAAACCCGGCCACCATCAGCCCGACGCCCGCGGCCAGCATGATGAGACCCGAGTTGTCTCGGCTATTCCGGCGCCCCCCTCCTGCGAACATGGAAGAGCGAAGCAGGAAATAGCCGATGATCCCCAGCAGCAGAATGCCGTGAATAAATCCCATTAAGCGGATGTTGAGTCGCATATCGCCATTCAGGATGTGACTGAATTCGTGGGCGATGACCCCTTGAAGCTCTTCACGCGAAAGCTGACGGACACAGCCCCGGGTCACCCCAATGACGGCATCGCTTGGGGTAAAGCCCGCCGCAAATGCGTTGATGCCCTCCTCGTCGCTCAATAGATAGACGGGGGGCGTGGGGGTGCCGCTCGCAATGGCCATTTCCTCGACCACGTTTAAGAGCCGGCGGGCATCGGGGTCCCGGGTGTCGCTTGGCAGCAGTTGGCCACCGAGTTGTTCCGCGACCACGGCCCCACCGCCACGCAGTTGGCTGATTTTATAAAGGCTCCCGCCGGCGACGACGGCGAGCGTGGCGAGGGCCACTTGGGCGAGAAGCTGGGGTTGCCACCATTCGAACTGGGCGCTCGTGGTCCGGCCATATGCGTCCACGACGGGCTGAGCGGTGAGCCCCACTGCGACGGCATAGAGAAGCGCGATGATGCCGAGCACGGCGCAAACAAACAAAACGACAAGCCCCGCCGTACTGCGGCGGGCCGCCTCTTGGTGCTCAAAGAATTGAGTGGCCATCTTGGATCAAGCTCACTGGCCTCGGATGCGCAGGGCAGACGTTTTTAGGAAAAAGAGACTTGGGGGGCTTCGGCGATCTGTTCGTGATCGAATTCAAGCAGGGAAGCGTCGATTCCATGACCGAAAGTGCCGGCGAAGAGAACCGGCGGGAAGCTCTGCTTATAGGTGTTGTATTCGGTGACCGCGTCGTTGAAGGCTTGTCGAGAGAAGGAGACTTTATTTTCGGTGGATGTCAACTCTTCTGTGAGTTGCTGCATATTTTGGCTCGCCTTCAAGTCTGGATACGCCTCAGAGAGCGCGAGTAAGCGCCCCATGGCTCCACCGAGGACGCCTTCTGCATTGCCCAGCGCCTTCATCGCACTGGGATCGCCGGGATTGTTGGCGGCGGCGGACAGTCCGGAGGCCGCTTGATTGCGTGCTTCCACAACGGCCTCGAGGGTCTCCCGTTCGTGGGCCATGTAACCCTTGACGGTCTCGACGAGGTTGGGGATCAGATCGTGGCGGCGCTTGAGCTGAACTTCGATCTGAGCAAAAGCATTTTGGTAGCGATTTCTCAGTGCCACCAGTCGGTTGTAGATTCCGATCCCCCACACGATGAGGATCACGGCGAGAGCGCCGATGATGAGCAGAGCAGTCATGGGAGTCTCCGAAGTCAGGGGCAGGGCGAGGGGCGGGGGTGCCCGCCCGGAGAATAGCCTGTAGCGAGCCCGAAGGGGCCCGCCGTTCAACCGTGGGGGGCCATGGACTGAAGTCGAAAGAACTTCTCTGGGGTCGGCCGTCCTATGGAGAGAAGCGCTCGTTGGCCAGTGCAGCCGGCGGGGGCGCTGGGCCCTCTACGGCCAGAGGTTGCTGGACGGACTTGACGAGAATATTCGTCGAACCGTTGCTGCGCTGAGCTTGGACAACAACGACCTGGCGAGTGGTTTGAAGGGATTCGAGCCGCCAGCGCCCCTGCAAACTATTCAGGACGCTTCGCTCGGTGTCCCGCTGAATTTCATCGGAGAGCCGGTTGATGAATTGCTCAATCTCAGCCGAAACCGTCGCGTTTTCCGCCGTAGCCTCAGCGTTATATCCTTTGGTTTCAGACGTTTCGGCGGCGGCGTGGCCGTTCGTGATCATCACGGTTGCGAGCACCGCCAGGGTGGCTCGATGTGCTGATTGCCGGCTGATCGATCGGGCGCGGCGATTCGCTGATTTCCGCGGGTATGGCTTCGATCTCCACATAGAGGGTCTCCCTTTGGCTTTCGCTGGAATCGGTCAAACCCCGGCCTGGCTGTAGCCGAATAGACGCCGCGATAAGAGGTTGCGACTGTTTTGCCGAAGGCGTGCGCGCCCTGGGCGATGATTGCCGATGTCGGACCGATCCAGCCGAGGAACCCAATGGGGGCGATTCATTCCAATTTCTTGTTTTTCGCGGCGCCCGCTGGTGAAGAGTCCTCTTCAAAATTAAACTCGGGGCATGTTAAACACCGCCCGTGCTCTCGTTTTTCTCCTCACTCTCTGCATCGGCGTTGGCGTCGGTTGGGCGCTCGCACAAGGAAAAGCAGGCCCTCAGCCGCCTGCGCCCCGCAATCTGGTGGAGCTCGAGCGTGATCAAGCGCTTTATGGGGAACTCCGCGGCCTGTTGCTTGAACCGGAAACCCTGACGCGCGTTGCTCTTCTCTCGGCGGAATTATCCAAGATGGGCCCCGAGGACTTGGATTCGGTGGCCGCGGTCCTTGAGTCGAACGCACTCGGGCTTGGCCAGGTCGAGGCGGCCCTCTTGGTCCGATTTTGGGTTACGTATGATCCCGAGGGGGCAGCGGGGTGGGCCACGTCCTCACGGGTTCAAGTGCCGGTTCGTCTCACCGTTCTGTGCGCACTGGTGGAGACCTGGGCTTCCTTTGATCCGGAGGCGCCAATTCCGATCGTTGACAAATATTTGGTGTATCCCTCTGATCTGGTGCCCCCGGCGGTCCTCTCGGCCTTCGTGCGGGGCTGGTATGCCTCCGGCCAACCGGGCGTCCTTGAGTATCTGAGGGCGCTCGAACCCTCCAAATCGCGAAGTCGGGGCCTGACGACTTATGCACGGGCGAGTCTCGGCGACGTTGGATTTGATGGAACGGCGCAGATATTGCTCGACTATCCGAGGGAAGACTACCGGTTCCGAAGTCAGCTCTGGCGATATGCGGCGCCTGAAATGCTTCGCGAAGACCGTGAGAAGGCCTTGGCGTTTTGTTCCGCGTACTGTGACCGCTTTGAGGGTGCCTTTGTGCGCGTGAGACTGAGCCGGGAGTGGATGAATGAACCCGACGTCGTCCCGCTGGAGGTGATGGAATGGCTATCGGCGGCGCCCGCTGGCCAAGAGCGGGATTTTGCTGTTCAACAGGCACTCGAAATTTGGTCAATCGACGATCGAGAAAGTCTCGCAGACTGGGGTCTTGAACTGGTCCAAGCCCCCGTTGAGCCGTGGCTCTATCCAGGGCTCGCCATTGTGGCGGCAGCGGTCGCCTACGAGGACCCCTACCAGGCGATTGAATTGGTCCAGCAGGTCAAGCCCGAGAGTGCGAGAAATCAGGCCCTGGCGCGGATTGGAACGTTCTTTATCCGTAACGACCCGGAAGAGGCTGAGGTTTGGCTGACAACGGCCGGCCTGCCCTCGTCGGTTGTTGCGCGTATTCGACAAGATTCAGTCGAATCGCCAGCGTCGGTCGAGATGCCGGTCGAGGTACCGGCCAAACCGGCGCCATCGTCAGTGGGCGTGCGGCCCGGACTTAGGGCGATTCGACCGAATTCTTCGTAGATTGATCCTCGGTTTCGGGGCGCCCCCACCAGACGATCGTTTCATTTTCCGCGTAGACGCGGCATTGGGCCGTCATCCTCCGCTTTCGGCGGAGCCGTTCACAATCCGCAATGGCGAGATCGACCGCCTCGGTCTGAGTTGATACACCGCCGGCCACCCCCGCTATCCAAACGTGTTTCGGGTCGCCCGATAGGGCGAATGCGCGGGGGGAGGGCAGTTTTTGATAGAACTGCCAAAGCTGACTGCGACGGAGCGGGTTGTTGGCGGAATAGCCCGAGGTAGTGCACGCGGTCGCTAGGCCCAGGCAACTGATCAGAAGGAACCCTGCCATCCGCCAATCCGCTCTTTTTCTGATGGCGAGACGTTGTGCGACAACCGGCGTCTGCGCATTCCATTCTTGTGCGGGCCTCATGGGCTTCGCAGTGTAGCGCTCCAAAAGAAGAAGCCCGGAGGAACACTGTTCCTCCGGGCTTCCGAATGGCTTTCTAGGAGAAGCGCTCTCCTAGAAACCGATGGACCCGTTGCTTATGCGGTTCGGGTCGCGCGGCGAAGCATCCACAGCGTTGCGCCCAGCATCAGGGCACTCAGCAGAACCAGACCGCCATTGGAGATCGACGGAGCGGGTGCGCCGCCGGGGATGGTCCAGTTGAGCCATGCGCGGTTCGCGTTGGAGCCCGAGAGGGTCCGATCGCTCAGCCCGCCCGACACCATCGAGATGGAGCCGATACCGTCCACGCGATTGTCTGCGCCCGTGAGGGTAAAGACCTCGGGGCTTCCGAGAGCGTCCGCGGCACTGACTTTAACGACGCCCGTCGTGTACGGGAATCCCCAGCTGACTTCAACATTGTTCACCGGGCCGGTCGGGGCGCCGGTCGGGCCAAAAACGCGTGTCACGTTACCATTGGCCGTGATGGCCATCGGCCGGATGTTGTTGGGGATGGGAGCCGGGAAGTTTGTAGCGGCTGGCCCAATCGGTCGGCCCGCAACGGCGTGGGTGTCGACCGCGATGGGGCTGAAGATTCCGACGCAGCCAGTGTCAGCCGTCTGTCCCGCATTCGGGGCGCCAACCGCCGGGTGGGCACAGCCCACACCAACACCAGCGAAACCACCGGGCAGCATCAAGACGACGCTCGCGCCGCCCTTGGAGCCTGCACCGCCAACGAGAGCCTCAAAGGGACCACCGAACTGGTTGCCAGTTGCCTGGTACTCAACCTTGCCCTTGGGCGTGGTGACGCGGGTATCGGTCAAGGGATCACCACAACCCGGGTCTGCGGTAAGGGGGAGGGCCAATCCGGGGCACCACGCGAAGTTCGCCGGGCCGGTTCGACCGCCGGCCGAGAAGGTCCGGGTGCCCACAACACCCGTTCCGGCCCAGGGGCCGTTGAGGATGAGTGAGGTTCGAACCTGAGCCACCGCCTTGTTGAGCGCGAACACGGGCTGATTCTTGAAGTTCGTGCTGAAGTTCGGGTTAGGGGTCCCGATGACCTTCATGGCCTTCGGGTCAGCTCCTTGTGCCTGCTGGACCGTGGCGCCGGGTTGGATGGGGACGGCCCCGTCCGGTGCGGGCGCGAAGGTAATCGGCAAGGGCAGGCCGTCACCGATCTGACTGCGGCTGTTACCGGTCAGCGAGTACTTGTTGAACGTCTGGGCCTGGGCGGTCGATGAAAGAACCATCCCCAGCGCAACGCTCAGAGCAAGCAGCCCGATGCCGTGCGTCTTATTAAAATTCATTCCTAGTTTACTCCTCGTTTGATGAATCGCCTTTGAGCGGTGAAAGCCCGCTTTCAGCCGATCGTTAAGCTTCGTCGGAAGAAAAGAATGCAAGTGCGGTGCCATAATCGAAAAAATGAAATATCCTTTCAAAATCAGTCACTTACGAAAATTTACCGAGGCGTTCATTTTTACGGGCGCTGCGAACTGCCACGCCCCGCCATTTCGTAAAAAAATAAATTCGGAAATAAAAACAGGTACTTGAGTGGGTTTTGAAGTTTTATTTTCAGCGGCGCGCAACGCACCGGCTTGGGGCAGTTCACGCCGTAGGCAGTGGGTCCGGTTTTAAGGCCCCGGGGTCACCCGCAGGGAGTCAAGCCTTTCGGCTTCTTCAGGGGTGAGCCGGCTCCGAAAGCGCTCTGCACGCGCGATCAGGGGGCCAATCGAAGTGCTCGGGGAAGTCGCCTCGCTCTCAAGTTCGGCCCAGTCCAGCGCCAGCGGCCCCGAGTAGGGCCAAGTCGCCAGCGCTTGCTGGAGTCGGTCGCGGGCTTGTTCCGTTTCTCCGAGCTGGCGCAGCAACCGCGCCGCGGCGCGTTGCGTCGCCACGTTATCCGGCTCTGCTTCGATGGCCCGATCGTAAAAGGCAAGGGCCGCGCGCGGAGACTCGGTTGAGAGGATCCGTCCGAGTCCAGCCAGAGCGTCTGGATTCCGAGGGTCTGCCTTGAGGGCTTCTTCGTAGGCCGTGCGGGCCATGGCTTGCTCGGCCGCAATCTGCTCGAGCCCGTAACCACGCAACGCGGCGGCGACGGCCTTGTCTTGGATGAGTTCTGCCTCGAATCCCTCGATGTCTTGCTGGGCCAACTCTACGTGCCCGATCTCAAAGCGCAGTTCAATCAGCTTACGGGCCGCCGGCAGCCGGGTTGGATCTTGGTTCGCAATCTGATTGGCGCCGTAGTTTTCGAGGTAGTCGATGGCCGCTTCAGCCCCGAACTCGTCGGCAATGGCTTGCCCGACCGTGGCCGTCGCCTTCCCGTAAGCTTGGTGTCCGTACGGGTTGATGTCGAGAAAGGTCTGGTTCATTGGGCCAAATTGGCTCCCACGTGCATACAGCTCAGCGAGTAAGATCAGGCCGTCAAGGCTGGAGGCAGCGGCGGCGTGTTGCATCGCTAGAAAGTTGAGGGCCGTGGTCATGTCCCCCTCGGCGATCAGCATTCGAGCCAGCCGCGTCTGGGCGTCCGTGACTTGCCCATCAATTCGAATCGCGTACCGGTATTCGTCCGCGGCCCGGTCAAAATCGCCCACCTGTTCAGCAGACAGTGCAGCGGAATAGCGTGCCCACGGATTGTCTGGCCAGAGTTGGAAGGCTCGATCAAAGTGCTCGAGGGCCTGCTGATGGTCGCCTCGCTCTTGCGCGATCCGGGCGCGGATGATCTCCGCGTGGGCTTTGACAGCCATCTGGTCTGTGACGGCCATCGCTTGGTCGAGATCACCACCGAGGATGAGAGAATCGGCGTAGTCCAGCATCAGCTGTGCGGTCGGCGCTTCGGCGGCTTGGGTGATTTCAATAGCTTGCGCAAATGCCTGGATGGCCTGTTGATGTTGTCCTTGCTCTTGGTAGTGCTTCGCCAAAAACTGCCACGCCGCCGGGGCATAGGCGGGAGAGGCGACTTCGGTGCCTCCGATCAGGACTTGTTCTGCCGCCTCGGTATCGCCCGTTGCGACAAGCCGGACCGCGATTTGCCGTCGGTAATCGAGGGATTCGGGAAGCTTCTCAAGGCCGTCTTGGATGATCTTGAGCGAGCGGGCGTACTCGCCTCTTTCGTCGAAGAAGCTCACAGCGTTGTTGATCAGGTTCGGGTTACCTGGATATTCCAGGAGGCATTCGTTGAAAAGCTCTAAAGCCAGTTCGGTCTCTCCGCTGTCGCTGGCATAGAGGGCGGTGGTGGTGCAGTGCCAGCCTCGGATGCTGTCGTCTGTGCCTGGGTTGGCCTCGATCATTTGACCCAAGCGCTTAATCTCTTCGCCGGCCTCCTCGTAACGTTCAAGGTTTAAGAGGGCCAAAATCCGGGGCTCCATCGCGCGTGCATTGTCGGGCGCGATTTTCAGGACTCTGTCGGTGTCCGCGAGGGCCTCGCTGCTTGCAATTCGGGAGGCTGCTCCGGCGTTGGCTCGGAGAATCAGCAAGTCGACGTTATCCGGATCCTCCTCCAAAACTTTCGATACGAACTCGATGGTCGTTTCGTAGTTTCCGGTGCGCGCGGCGTTTTTGGCGATTTGGCTTGCGGCCGGGGTGCGCCATTCGGGATCGAGGGCGGCCTTTCGAAGTGCCCATTGGGCCAAACCGGCTTCGCCCCAAAGAGAGAGGGCCTTGCCGTAGAGGTAGTTCATTTCCGGATCGTCAGGTGATTCGGCGAGAAGTTCGCGTAAGGATTCGATCGTTTGGGCGCTGAATTGGCCCTGGGCCTCGGCGATCACAGCCTTGGCTCGCTCAACCGGGTCGGTGGGGGAACAGGCCAGAAACAAAACCGCCAGACTCGACGCGATGAGGAGTTGGGAAGCGGGGCGCAGCCGTGCGGGAAGCTTCTGGAATGCATCGGAATCGGTGTTCTTCATGCGAATAGTGTAGCCTTTGTCCGTCGCTGCGCCTTTTAAGCGGGTGTACGCGACGGCGTCAATTTGGTCGAAGGTTCTAACTAAGAGGTCACGCAGTTCTTGTCTGATGAAACTCGTCGCGTTCGTTGGCCCTGGTTGATCGGGGCTCTCATTTCCTCCGGCCTGTTCGTTGGTTTATTGGTTCTGACCTGGGTTCAGGGAGGCCATTCAGCTCGCCCTATGGGATCAATCGAAGACATCGAGCGAATGGCTGATCGGGAGGATCTAAACGTTCTCTTTATCTTATTGGATACGCTCCGGGCTGACCGACTCACCCCTTATGGCTACGAACGCGACACGAGCCCTCACCTTGCGGCCTTAGCCGAAGAGGGTGTTCGATTCGAACGACATCTTGCGCAGTCCTCTTGGACGAAGGCCTCGATGGCTTCCATGTGGACCGGGCTTTACCCGATACGGGCTGGGATTACCCGCTTTGACCAAGTGATTCCTGAAGAAGCGGAATTGCCCGCAGAACGCTTGTCTGAGGCGGGCTTTGATACGGTCGGGCTCTACCGCAATGGCTGGGTTTCTCCGAATTTTGGTTTTGGCCAAGGGTTCGATATCTACGTCAAGCCAGCCGGGCGTCCGATGGCCCCCTCCGTCCGGCGAGAAAATCCCACGATCTCGGGATCATTCACCGACGAAGACGTGCTCTATTCCGCCATGGAATACCTGCGGGTCAACGGGCGAGACCGCTGGTTTCTTTATCTGCACCTGATGGATATCCATGAATATACCTACGACGAAGAGTCGGCGCTGTTTGGCGGCGACTACTCGGATATCTACGACAATTCTATTCGGCGGGTGGATGCCCTGCTCGGAGTTCTGTTTGAATTCCTGGACGAGCAGGGGCTTTCGGACAACACCCTTGTGGTTGTGGCTTCGGACCACGGAGAAGCCTTTCAGGAACGCGGATTGGAGGGACATGCCCGGGCGGTTTTTCGAGAATCGACGGAAGTGCCTTTGCTGATCCGTTTTCCCTTCCGGCTTGAGTCGGGCATCACGGTCTCGAGTCGCAGTCGCAACGTCGATCTCTGGCCAACGCTTCTCGACTTGCTCGGCTTAGAAGGTCCCAGGGGTGCGGATGGGCAATCCTTGGTGGATGTCATCGTGGCCGAAGGGCGAGGGCAAGCCGGAACGCTTCAAGATTCGGGCATCTCCCATCTGGACACGACCTGGGGGCGCCCCGATACGCCTTCTCGGCATGCTGTCGCGGTCGTCGATGGGCCTTATCGCTATGTTCGTCATACCGCAGGTCCCACAGTAAAGGAAAGCCTTTTTGATGCGGGCGCGGACCCGTTAGAGTTACAGGATCTTGCAGAGTCTGAACCCGATAAGCTGGTCGAGTTGCGGGAGCGCGGGGTCGAGTACCTTGAAAGCTCGCCCGCTTGGGGCGAAGCCTCCACCCGCGAAATCGGAGAGATGGAGTTGAATCAGCTTCGTGCCCTCGGGTATGCGATCCCTTGATCGGGGGCGGACCGAGTTTGATCGACGCGGGGGGCGCGCTCGTCCTTAGAAGGTGACGGAGAGCGTTCCGCCAAACATGCGAGGCTCACCGGTGAAGTAGATGGTGGTCTGCTGGAAGATTGTCGCGTCGAAGGCGAAGCTTTTGTAGACCTCGTTCGTCATGTTTCGAACGAACGCTTCAAGGGTCCAGTTGCCCACCGGCGGCTGGTAGATGAAGAGCAAGTTGTGAATCCAGTAGGGTTGCTGGCCGATTGTATTTTCCGGCAGGAAAATCTGACCCTGATCATTCTCGACCCCGCGACCTTCGGTGGGATCGAAATAAACCGTATCGGTCCAGGCGCCATCGTAGCGGGCCGTGACTGCTCCGTAGCGACCGAGGGGCAAGGTTTGTTGGGCCGTCATGCTGATCTTGTACTGCGGCGAGTTGACCATGCGGTTACCGCTGTAGTTGAGGTCTTGGACTTTGGTGATCGCGGCGCCACCCTGATCGGGTGTGATGATGACCGTGTTTTGGAGAACCAACTCAGTGAAGGTGCTCTCCAGCCAGCTAAATCGTGCTTGGATCAGTGTGTTGTCGAAGGGGCGCACATCCGCTGAGAGTTCAGCGCCGTAAATCTCAACGCCTTGTGCGTTGATGACGACAAATTCAGGAGTCGCTCCAGAGCTGTTCTGGACAGTGAACAGCTGATAATCCTCGTAGTCGTAGTAGAAAAGGGAAAAGTTGAGGCCGAGTTTGCTGTCCAGAAACGATGCGTTTAATCCCGTTTCGTAGGCGTTGTTGGTTTCCGGCTCGGCGTAGGTGACGCCTTCTTCGGGCCTTAGGGCGGCGGCCGCATTGAAGTGCCCCCCCTTCCAGCCGCGCGTATATTTCCAATAGGCGTGGGCGTCGTCTCTGAAGTTGTAGGTCAGGCGAAGCTCGCCGGTTGGGGCGGCGCGAGTTTCCGTCCGGTTTCCTGTGGTTTCACCGATTCCTCGAAGCAGGAAGAAGTCAATGGTTTTGCTCTCCCAGTTGAATCGGACTCCGCCGTCCAGGGTGAAGTCATCCAGGAAGGGCCAAGAAAAGTCGGCGTAGATGCCAAGGCCATAGTTGTCCTGGGTGTAATCGCGAAAGCGAATTGCAAATGCCGTGTTCTCGCCGAAATCGGTTGACGTAACAACATGCAGTCCCTCTTGGAGGTAGAAAGCGCCCACGGACCAATCAACGGACTCGCTTTCCCACATGCCGTCCAGTTGGAGATTCTGGTAGAACTGCCAGCCTTCATCGTTGGTGGTGATCTCGAACAGCGTATTAGGGGTCTGGTCGGTGTCACTTGCAATGCCGCGATCGTAACCATCGTATCCAGACACGGTCTTGAGTGTTAAATCATGGGGCAGGGCGATTTCCCCGTTCACAAAACCGCCGTAGACGAGATTCGTCGTTCGCCCCGGTCGGTTGTAGTAACCCGTATAGGGATCGGTATCGAGCCGGGCACCCAGTTGGTTGGCGACCCCGATGGCGGCTTGGCTTCCCGCATCCGGCTGAGGGATCCCTCGGGCGAGATTCAGAGCGACCTGGTCTGTGATCATTTGTCTCACTTGAGGTCGCTGGAAGCCGCCCTGGTCGGGGCCCCCGAGGATGCCGTTGAGCCGCGACCCATCGGGAAAAGTTTGTGCCCCCGCCGTACCGTAAGCGAGGCCCTGGCGGCTCCATTCATCTCGCCGGCTCACGTGACCGTTGATGATCCAGTCCTGGTCTAAGGTGGGCTGGTAACGAAGATTGAGTCTCGTCGCCCAATTGCCCAGGTCATTGACCTCGTTCGGTAAATTGAAGGGCACCTGGGAAAAACCGTCCGAAAGGCGCACGAAAGGCTGTGTCAGTACCGATCCGCGAACGGGGACCTGTTCGCCGCAGAGTGAATAGAGCGGGCTGTTGCCCGGCGGCGCGTCTTGGCCGCCGGATTGGGCACGGAACCCGGGGTACTCGGTAAATCCGCCGCATCCGTTTTTCTGGTAGCCGTCGCGGAAGGAAGATCGAAACGCAAACCGGGCGAAAAGAACATCTTCGACGACGGGCGCCTCGATGGCCCCCTCAATATCGTTGTAGTTATAATTGCCGTACGTCGAGCGGAGATATCCGCCAAAAATTCCGGTGGGCTTTCGGGAATACATTTTGATTGCACCGGCCGACGCGTTGCGGGCGGCCCCCTTGCCGACGGGGCCTCGTAAAATGTTGACCCCTTCAATGTCGAAGAGCGTGCCGAGCTGCATGGCGGGTGCATTGATGGCGACGTCATCTTGGAAGATCGCTACGGCCCCGGAGGCGTTCGCGCTGAAGTCGTTCAGACCCACACCACGGATGAAGAAGGTGGGCGTGGTCGAACCTGTCGTGACGATTTCAAGGTTGGGCGTGAAGTCAGCAAGATCCGCAATGCTGAGCGCACCGAGTGCTTCCACGTCCGCCGCGGAGAAACCTGTAACGGAGTCTCCTGCCGCGTAAGCGGCCGCGGCATCGGATTCCCCGGCTACGACCGTCCGAACTTCTGTCCCTGGGGCAAGGCTGTTGGGGTCAAACTCCGCTGGAGCATTGACGTCGGTTGTCTCGCCGCTGGGAGCGGAGTTGCCGGTCGATTCGAGTTGCTGGTCGGTCGCGGTCTGCGCCTTGGCGTCCGGCGCAGCGATAAGGAAGAGACCGGCAAGGTGAGTGACCGCAAGTGCGATGATCGCGCTGCGCCTCATTTTTTTTTGTTTTCCGGTAACCGGGCTGACCCGATCGGGGTGGGTACATGTTTACAAGAAGCGGAAGTGTAATACTGTGCGGTCCCAATGCAATCCTCTCCGACAAGGCCCGCACGCCGCCTCGCCTCGATTGCCACCCTCTGCTGGTGGATGGCCGTAGCGCTTTGGGCTGTCGGGCTGTCGGCTCCCACGATGGCGTCGGCGGACGGGTCCGAAGGGGGGGGCGAGAAGCCGCTGACCCCCGAACAGCAAATAGAAGAAGAACGTCGAGCCGAATCGCGACGTTTTGCCGTTGGCCTGTCTTTTACGAGTGGCGTATTGATCGCACAACAAAATGCGACGGTCCGTACACAAGCCAATGTCCAATCTGTTCCTGATCCGCCCGCGGCCTATGGTTGGCCGGAGGGCGCATTTATTCAGAGCCCGGAACCCTTCGGGAGGGACTTGGATAAATCGCTGCTGACCGTCTCGCCCAATTTCGGGGCGACGATCGACATTTTGACACCGGCCTTGGGTTTTATTCCCCTGAAGCCGCGATTGTTTGCCGTCGCAGAGATTCTGCCGACCTTCGCGGGGAGTGTAACCGTCGCCCTCGATGGCGCGGCGACTCGATTTCTCATCCAGCCAGCGAGCACCTCGCCGAGGAACTATCCCGCTTCGGTGATTGGCGGGCAGGGCACCCGGATTGATTCGCAGGTGATGACCACCACTCTCGCCGCCAGTGTCGGGATCTCATTCGATACGACGTATCGGGGTCGGCTGATTCGATTGCGTCCTGGGGTGGGGTGGATTCGCTGGGGGCTGATCGCGGAAGGCAAAGTTCTTGCCGCGTATAAAGATGATCCTGATCCGCTGGGGACCGCGGTGCTGCCCCCCCCTTCTTTCGGTCAGAATTTTCGGTTCATTCAGATGGGTGGTCGCGCCGCCGGATTTTTTAATGGCGTCGGCCCCACGATTGAGATTGAAATGGAGCTCCAGCGCCGCGGTTCGTTTCGTCCTTCCCTGTATCTCACGGGCGGAGGCTTCAAAACGGTGGGAAACAATGAGCTGAATTTCAGCGCAAAGACCTCCGTTGATGACGCTCTCGGTGAGGCCGATTACGAGGCCTCTTGGAAGTTGCAAGTGCAGGACTGGAATTATCGGATGGGGTTAGGTTTCCGTGTGCGCTGGGTGGGTCTCTAAGGGGACGGCATTTAGTGTCCTCTCCGCCCGCCCACTCAGGAGAAAGTCGTAGGCAGGGTCTCGCTTTACCTGCGCTTGAAATCACGACCCACGCCCTCGTCGCGCTTCTTTTCCTGATGGTCCTTGGGTCGGCGGGGCAACCCATCATCAGCGACGACCTCTGGTGGCATCTGGGGAGTGGAGCGCGCTATGCGGACGAGGGACCTTGGCTTCAAGCCGACCCCTTTCTGTATTTGGCCGAGCAGTCCCCCGCGCCTGCGGCTTGGCTCTTTGGCGTGGCTCTTGACGGAGCCGTAGGGGCCTTCGGCTTTCAGGGCCTTCGGGTGTTTCACGTTCTCATCGTCTTCCTGATCGGATCTTTGGCTTGGTTTTTGATGTACCGAGTCAGTGGTTCTCGGGTCGCGGCCAGTCTCGGGTCTGCAGCTTTTCTCTGTCTAGCCGCTTTTCGCTTGTTTCAGCTCAGGCCTCATCTCGCCAGTCTTTTGGCCACCTTGTTGGTGCTTGGTCTTCTTGTTCTCGATCGTCGTGGGCCCAGTTTTACTCGCATTGCGCTTTCGGCAGTTGTCTTTGCTGTCTGGGCCAATTTGCACGGCGCGTTCTTGATGGGCTTGGGCCTCGTGGCCGCGGCGGCTGTAGGCGCTGTCGTTGCGATCGGATTCGGGGAAAGGGGCTCTGAAGAGAACCGGGTACGCTGTCGGCGCTTGTGGGGTGCGTTGCTCGTCGGCGCGTTGGCAACCACGTTCAATCCGATGGGTTGGCGGGGTCTGACGCCCTTCTTTGTCGCTGGAGCCGAGACCCCGGACCTCAAGGTGGTGGGGGACGAATGGGCAGCGGTCGATCTTTTTTCAATCCCGGTTTCGAATCTGCCGCCGACGCCTGAAGTTTGGACGCTGCTTTGGTTGCTGGTGTTGGCCCTCATCGGGTTGACGGCAACTTTGGCTTTCAGCAGAGACCGATGGGAGCGACTCGATTGGCCGCTGTGTGCGGTCGGCTGGGCTTCGGCCCTCGGCATGCTCTCCGCGGTTCGTCTGAACTGGCTGGGTTTCATTGTGGCGCTGGCGATCGTCCATATGGGGCGAATTTGGGCGTCGGGAAAGGCCCGGACGGTGCCTTCGCTGACGGTCTGCCGCGCGATGAGCTTGTTGACGGCACTTGTTTTGCTGGGTTCGTTTTGGCGCTGGGGTGATTGGTTGATGATCTCGCCCGGGTTGACTGCTGAGCGATACCCGCTGGCCTATTCGATTGACAAGTATCACGGTCATGGGGTCTGGTTTTTGCGGGATACAGGGGTGCGCGGAAACGTCTTTGCGGATTATTGGCTGGGTAATTTCCTGGGGTACTGGCTGAGCCCTGAGGTCAAGCTCTTCGTCAATGGCTCGCTCAATGTCCCTGCTGCGGTGATGGACGATGGGCTGGCGATCCGTTCGGGCGGTCCCGACGAGAACGGCCGTTTGCCGGGCGAAATCCTCGGCGCGCATGACGTCGACTTTTTCTTCGGCACGGGTTTACCCATGCTCGGCCCCCCGGGTCGACCCCCGCCGGATACCACACGGCATCTGATGGGTGACGAGGATTGGATATTGGTTTTTCGGAATCGCCGAACGGCGATTCGAATGCACCTGAATGCTGGCAATCTGGATAACTTGGATCGAATTCGACGCTATTACGCCGAGCAAGGCGTGTCGTTTGATCCGGAGAGCGGCTTTGATCCGTTCGAGGTCATCCGACAGGCGCCTCAATGGGCGGAAGCCCACGGTTTGATTCCGTCTGGTTTTCAGGGAGCCCAGAGGAGGGCGCATTATGGACCGCTGCAAGGCCGTCAATTTGCGCGATCTCAAGTGGCGGATGTGTACGCAGCGCTTGGACTGTATGGCCGAGCATTAGCGCTGGAGTCTGAGAATCCAGCTGACGCCGCACTGAGTCTTCCCGAGGCTCGTCGCCGGGTCTGGCTGCGCTTGATGGAGGGTCGGGGTGCGGAAGCCACTGATGAATCGAGACGGCTTGCTGCGATCGCGTCGGAGACGGATTGGCTGTCCGTCCAAATTCTGAAAGCGGCCAACAACTTTGAGCGTGCTTCCGGGGCCGAGCGAGCCGAGATTCAGGCGATGTTGCCGCTCTGGACTCGTCCCCAGGGGTTTCGCGTGATGGGTGGCTTTCGGGAGGCGCCGCTCCGTCCCCCTCGGTCCTAGTGTCGGGTTGGGTGGGCCGGCCTTTCGCTGTTCGATCTAAGGCATTTCTCGGCCGAACTGGAATTCCCCATTCGACCGTGGCAAAGTCCCGGTCCGCATCGGTTCTTCCGGTCACTCATCGGGTCGCGCCCAGACCTCCCGTAAGTGAGCGCGGCGCCTTTTTTGATAGCCCCAGGAGTGACACGCTCATGCAATGTAGAGCCAGACGGTTCTTCCGTCCCGGATTCGTTCTGGCCGTGGCCCTTGGCCTCGGTTTCACCGCCGCAGCACCCCGCGCGCAAGAGGATTCCTCCGGCGCCCCCGAGACTTCGGAGGCGACCGCTGACGCGCAACTTGAGGATGTGATCGAGGTTCGCACCCAGGGCAATCAAGGCGCTGCGGAGATTCAAAGCGAGATTGATGGGGTCAGCGATGAGACCAGCGATTTACTCGCGCGCTACCGAACCAAGCTCAAGCAAATTGAGGCCATCGATCTTTACAACGGTCAGATGGAAGAGATGATCGGCTCGCAGGAAAATGAGTTGGTTTCTCTCCGAGATCAAGTTGACCGGGTTGAAGAGGTCAGCCGGAGCGTGACGCCGCTGATGATTCGAATGATCGCGGCGCTCGAACG
Source organism: bacterium TMED88 (assembly GCA_002171515.1). Taxonomy (GTDB): domain Bacteria; phylum Myxococcota_A; class UBA9160; order UBA9160; family UBA4427; genus TMED88. The sequence goes on from NHEP01000187.1 coordinate 21,710, forward strand.
CTTTGTTGAACTTGATGTCCCCTTTCTAGAGGCTGAGCGCCGAGAGAGAATCGAAGAGCTTCATAAATTGATGGGGCGGGCCGACGTCACGACTTCCGAGAAGTTCCGGCAAATCATGGCCGCCTACCAGACGGAAAATGAATATGGTCGAACCATTGAGGCTTATCGCGGCCCCTTGGTGATCGACGGTCGGGAGACCACGGTTGACTTCCTACGCTTCGGTCGAGTCGCGTTGGTCTACATGGCGCTGGACGAATCCGAGGCCGGTACTTGGAGCCAAGAAGAGGGTAAGTGGATCCCCGTGTCGGATAGTTTTAAATCCTCGATTCGAGATGGACTTCGAATCGCCCGAAAGCAGTCCGCACCGGATCTGATCACTCTGCCGGTTCAAGCCGCCGTTGTGGCGAAGGGAGATGGCTGATGCGATCCGTTGCGACAAGGCTTGGTTTGATTGTTTGGATGTGTGCGGTGCTGGCCGGGGCGAGTTGGGCCCAGGAGGAGAACGCAGGCGGCTCGCAACTCCCATCGGGCGCGGCGGACGATGCCGGTAGCCTCTTTGAGTTGCTTGAGCTGGTTCGCGGAGGCCTCGTCGACGAGAGCGCTGCGAACGAAGCGAGGCTTGAGGCGTTTGTTGAGTCGCGAGATCAGCAGGCGGAGCTCTTGGCCGCCGCCGAAGACGAACTGGCCGCGAAAGAGGATGTCAGTGACACCCTGGAAACGACCTTCAATGAAAACGAGCGGACGATTGGTGAGGCCGAAGCGGAACTCGCCGAGGGTCTCGGGCAGATGGGGGAAGTTTTCGGTGTTGTTCGGCAAGTGGCCAACGATGCGTCGGGGCAGATGTGGGACTCCGTGACGAGTTCGCAATTGGGCGACCGCAAAGAACTTCTGGACCGTTTGGGCCGAAGCAAGGAGTTGCCGTCGACCGAAGATCTTGAGCTGCTCTGGTACGAATTGCAGCGGGAGATGACCGAGCAGGGGCAAGTCGTTCGATACGAAGCCGACGTACTCTCGACGGATGGTGAACTGGAGCGACGCGAAGTCGTGCGTGCTGGCGCCTTCAACGTCATGTCGGATGACAGCTATTTGGTGTGGGAGCCCGATCAGGCGAAGCTCCGAGAACTCACGCGCCAGCCGCCTTCTCGTTACACCGATACGATCGCTCCGTACACGGAGACGGTGTCGGGCGTGGCCGCTCTGGCCCTCGATCCTTCTCGGGGTGCACTCATGAATGCCTTGACGGACACCCCGAATTGGCGGGAGCGGGTGGCGGCCGGCGGTGTCGTGGGAATGGTGATTATAATTCTCGGTATCCTGGCCCTCATCGTTGGCCTCTTCCGCTACGCCTCGGTCCTCGTCACCGGTCGCAAGGTGACGGCCCAACAGCGATCCGACGTGGTGAGCGACCAGAATCCCCTGGGTCGCTTGCTGGGCGTCTATGAGCAAAACCGCGATGTCGACGTGGAGACGCTTGAGCTGAAGTTGAACGAAGCGGTCCTTCGCGAGTCCTCTCAGCTTGAGAAGTTTCTCTGGATCGTGAAAACGATCTCCGTGGTGGCGCCCTTACTGGGCCTCCTTGGAACGGTGACGGGAATGATCCAAACCTTCCAGGCGATTACGCTCTTCGGCGCAGGCGATCCGAAGATGATGGCCGGTGGTATTTCTGAAGCCCTCGTGACCACGATGCTCGGGTTGATTACAGCCATTCCCTTGGTTTTGCTGTACGACACCCTGGCCAATGGCACGCGGCGGATTATCGGAATCTTGGATGAGCAAAGCGCCGGCTTGATCGCCAATCGCGCTGAGTCGGATGGCCAGGCCATCGGAGCAGGAGAGTAGGGTCCTGGCTGAGTTCGAGGTATACGGGGCCGTTCGCGACTTCGTCGAACGCGGTGGAGACGTTCTCCTCGTCATCGCCTTTGTGACGGCGGCGATGTGGATGCTGATCTACGAGCGCTTCTGGTATTTCAGGACGCGTCACCGGGTTGAAATCGCGCGGATCACGGCGGCTTGGAACAACCGATCGGACCACTCTTCGTGGGAAGCCCACAAGATCAGAGAGATGCTCGTTTCACAGGTCCGCATGGGGTTGGAGAAGCGGCTGTGGCCGATTGAAACCCTGGTGACGCTTTGCCCGATGTTGGGCCTGCTGGGGACCGTGACCGGGATGATTGAAGTCTTTGACGTGATGGCCGTGGCCGGAGGCGGGAACGCGCGCGGCATGGCGGGGGGCGTCTCGAAGGCCACGCTGCCCACAATGGCGGGCATGGTGGCGGCGTTGTCAGGAATGATGTTCAGCATTCAGCTTCGAAGGTATGCCCTGGATGAGGGAGACCGTGTTGAGGACAGCCTCGAAGTCGAGCAGGGCCTCTAGTCAAGGCATTCGAATCCATTAGACATGTCGGGAACAAACTTGCAAAGCGGTCACAACCAAGGGACAACAGGCGGGGTACGACCCGTCAGCGAAGCGCCGGTGCGGATTCTCTTGCGGAGTCTTGTCTTTGGCGTCATGGGGATTGTGACCTCGTTCGTGTTGTTCTGGATCATGCAGTCGCTGATCAGCGTTCCGGCCAAATTGGATGAGGCCGGGAAGCGCCTCTCGATTGAGTTTGTTCGGCTTCGCAAAGACACCGCGCCCGAGCAGAAAGAGCGCGAAAAACCCAAGCGCCAGAAGCCAGAACAGCAACCTCCGCCCCCTGAGATGAACGTCGCGCAAAACATGAATCCGAGTGACGCCGTCGGCGAGATGGTTCCCATGATGGACACCGGGGTGGAACTCGCTGAGGCGACGAGTCTGGCCGCCGGGGGGTCCGACCGTGAAGAGGTGCCCTTGGTCCAGGTGGACCCCGAGTATCCCGAGCGTGCCCGGCAGCAACGCATCGAAGGGTGGGTCGAGGTTGAGTTCACCATCAGTCCAGTGGGGACCGTGGTCGATGCACGCGTCTCGAGATCCAAGCCGGCGATGATCTTTGATCGTGCGGCCCTTCAGGCGGTTCGCCGCTGGAAGTACAACCCGGTGATTCGCGATGGCGTCGCGATTGCCCGGCCGGGAAAACGGACCGTCTTCGATTTCAGGCTTCCGAAGGGATCGAGATGAGAGCGTTTTTTCCGACCGCACTCCTGGCTGCGCTGCTCTGCTTGGCCGTTGGCCCGCTTGTCGGCGCCGCGCGGGCTCAGGACACTGCTGGTTCGGACCCAGCGGGTGCCGACGCTGCCCAGGCTGAGTCAGCGGCCCGGGCCGAAGCGGCTGAGGACACCGCCCAGGCGGAGGTGCTTCCTCCTTTGACCCAGGATGAGCTCCTGCAGCTGGGCAAGAAGCGCGGGAAGCTTAGGATGACTTCGCCGGAAACCCCGCGCTTTAAGCGATATCTGCGAGCGGCTAGTAAAAAGATGGAGGATTCCGATTACCCCGGGGCCAAGGATCTGCTTGAGCGCCTCAATGTGGGCCGGCTCAACAAGGTGGAACTCGGAAACTACTATCGGCTGCTCGGCTTTCTGACTTATCAGCTCGGGGATGGGCCCGGGGCCTTGAGCTATTTCCGAAAGGCCGTCGATGAGGAGAGCCTTCCTCTGCGGGATCAAGTTAATCTGATGTTCAGCATTGTCCAGTTGGAGGCCGCAACGGAAAACTGGCCCGGCGTGATTTCCAGCATGGACGAGTGGGCTCGCTTTACGCCTCCCTCGCCCCTCTCCTTTTATCTTCGGGCCATCGCTCATTACCAGATGGATCAGCCCGAGCTAGCGCTTGAGAATGTCGAAATGGCGGTCTTTCTTGAGCCCGAGCCCCCTGAATCTTGGCTTCAGCTATTGGCTGCGCTCTATGTGATGAAAGAGGACTACCTCTCCGTGACCCCGATCTTGGAGGAGCTGGTTGTTCGCTTTCCGAAGAAAACCTATTGGGTTCAGCTTTCTCTCATTTACGGGGCCTCCGAGGACTACGACGGGAGCCTTTCGGTCCAGCAGCTGGCGTTTCTTCAGGGATTCTTGACCGAAGACCGAGAGCTAAGGCGTCTGGCTCGATCGTACGTCTTTGCCGGTCTCCCCTATGAGGCCGCCTCCCTGCTCGACGCGGGGCTCAGCGACGAGAAGATTGAGCCGAGTCCAAAGGTCTATGAGCTGCTGGCTAACAGCTGGATCCAAGCCCGCGAGTTCGACCGCTCGATGAAGCCGCTGGAGAAAGCTGCGGCCCTCTCCGATGACGGGAATCTCTATCTGCGTTTGGGGCAGGTCTATATGGCCCGCGAAGATTGGTCGAATGCGGCGAAATATTTTAAGCAGGCGGTCGCTAAGTCAGGTCTCAAGGCGCCCGGGAGCGCAGATCTGCTCCTTGGAATCGTTTATTACAACGAAGATGACACCGGAGAGGCGCTGAGGTGGTTTCGGCGGGCGAAGAAGTACGAGACGACACGCAAGACAGCGAACGACTGGATGGACCACATCGCGAAGGAAACACAATCGAGTTAGTCGGGGAGGGTCGGCCTTGCAAGCGAGGCCAGCGCCTTCACGGTACCCAAGACTGATTTGATTAGAGGAGTGAGACATGGCGCGAAGAAGAGAACTTGAACAGAGTGAAGTTGATCTGACGCCGATGCTCGATGTGGTCTTCATCATGCTGATCTTTTTTATCGTGACGGCTTCCTTTGTGAAGGAAGCCGGCATCGAGGTGACGCGTCCGCCGGCAGCCACTGCAGAGCGCCAGGAAAAGGGCAATATCCTCGTGGCGATCTCGGCGGACAACGAGATCTGGATCGATCGGCGCCAAGTGAGCCCGAAGGCGCTGCGGGCCAACATCGAACGTCTGCACGCCGAGAATCCCCAAGGTGCTGTGGTGATCCAGGCCGATCAGAAATCGCAGAACGGCCTACTGGTCAGCGTTATGGACGCGGCGCGTCTTGCGGGCGTGAAGAGTGTTTCTCTCGCGGCTGAAGTGACCGAATAGCAGCACGCCTTGCGGAGCGGGTCCGTCTCACTCGAAGAGAGAAGACTACCAGGAGTTTTAGGGGTGCTCGGGGGGAGCGGAAGCCTTCGGGCTGGCTGGTGCCCGGTTCCCGCTAGAACTCACCGAGCTTCCGCGAGAACGTGCTGTCCCATTGCGCTTGGACGAAAGTGTCCCAGGCCTCTTCTCGTGCGTCTTTGCCGACGGGCAAGGAGAACAAGGCAGCGGGGACGAACAGAATTGAGCCAATCAGGGTCGAGATTGCTCCGATGGGTCGGAAAACCGCAGCATCGAGGGATTTGTCGGCCAGTGAGGGGGAGTCCGCCGCGAAACTTGGGGTGGCAAGCAGAAGCATCGCGAAGAGGGTGGCAAGAAGCCTAGGCATGGGTTCGGTTTCTCCCTTTTTGACCGAATCGTCATGGTAGCATCTCGACCGAGCCGATGGGTCGGGTGATTCTGAAGGAGCTTGGGGTCCGTCATGAGTGAGAGAAAGCCGGAGTCGCGGGGGTCCGAAAATAACTTGGGCAGGGCTGTGGGCTGGAGCCTCGCGCTCTTCGGCACGGCGGCACTGATTCGCGGATTCATTCTGTGGCAGTTGACGGAGTCGATGACCTTCAACTACGCCCTGTCTGACGGTCGAGCGCTTCAGCTCTGGTCCAGGGGCATTGCGGAGGGGACCTCGCCGCTGAGCTCCGCACTGATTGGGCCACCGCTCTACCCGCTCTTTATGGCCGGGCTCTTTAAGGGGCTTGGCGAATCGCTGATTCTGGTCCGATCGGTGCAAGTCGTTTTGGGATCTGCAGCCTGTGTCCTCTTGATGCAGGCGGGCTGGGTCTTTCGATCCAAGGCCACCGGGCTGATTGCCGGTTTTCTTTTGGCCATCTACCCCGTGGCGATTTGGTCCGATTTCTCGATCCACACCGCTTCCATCGATGTTTTTCTGCTCTGTCTCGCTCTTGCGTTGGCGGCGGATTTTCAGGGCCACCCTCAGCGAAGAAAGTTGTTGAACCTTGGCCTTGTCCTCGGGCTGCTCTTTCTCAGTCGTGAGAGCGCCTATGCGTTGGTTGTAGCGA
>NHEP01000188.1 GCA_002171515.1 bacterium TMED88
ACCAGTGGAAGGCGCCAAAGGATACGGAGTATTTCGACTGTGACGTTTTCGACACTGCTGGTTGCCAATCGCGGCGAAATTGCCCGGCGGATCTTCCGAGGCGCTCAAGCCATGGGAATCCGATGTGTGGCGGTTTACGTAGAGGACGATGCGGAGGCCCCGTTTGTCCGGGAGGCCGACGAGGCGGTGCGTCTTTCGGGGAGCTACCTCGACGGCGACGCCATCCTCGAAGCCGCTCGAGTCACCGGTGCCGGCGCCATTCATCCCGGCTATGGCTACCTCTCGGAAAATGCAGGCTTCGCTCGAGCCGTCTCGGCTGCGGGAATCGCCTGGGTCGGGCCCTCGCCCGAGGCCATCGAGAAGATGGGCGACAAGATCACCGCGAAGGGCCTGGCCGCGGAATGCGACGTTCCGACCTTGCCTGGCTCTGAGGACCCCCAGCAGGCTGCCGCGGTGGGATTTCCCTTGCTCGTCAAGGCCTCAGCAGGAGGTGGGGGCAAGGGGATGCGCATTGTCGAGTCTCCTGAGGCATTGGATGAGGCCGTCGTCTCCGCACGGCGGGAAGCGGCGAGCGGCTTCGGAGACGATCGAGTCTTTCTCGAACGCTACGTTTCTCGAGCGCGTCATATCGAGATCCAGATTCTCGGGGATGCCCATGGGCAGCTGGTCCATCTCGGTGAACGCGAATGCTCGATTCAGCGGCGTCATCAAAAGATTGTAGAGGAGTCTCCTTCGCCTCGTGTCGATCCGGCTATGCGCGAAGCGATGGGAGAGGCAGCACTTCGATTGGCGCGAGCCCTAGGTTATCAATCGGCCGGGACCGTCGAATTTCTGGTGGACGATGACACCGGAGAGTTTTTCTTTTTGGAGGTCAATACACGTCTTCAGGTAGAGCATCCGGTCACGGAATGTGTGACCGGAATTGATCTCGTTCGTGAGCAGCTGCGGATTGCCGCCGGCGAACCGCTTGGATATGACCAACAGGCCATCGAGTGGAATGGTTCGGCGATCGAGGTGCGACTTTACGCTGAAGACCCCACGAATGATTTTCTGCCGGCGATCGGCACATTGCTGGCTTATGAAGAGGCGACGCTTCCGCCGGTGCGCTGGGATTCCGGTGTGTGTGAGGGATCAGTCGTTTCCACACAGTTCGATCCCATGTTGGCGAAGGTGATTGCGCATGCCCCCACTCGAACTGAAGCCGCAGGCCGCTTGGCGTTAGCGCTCGAACGTTCTCACCTCGGCGGAGTCGTTACGAATCGCGATTTCCTTGTGACCACCTTGCGAACGCCTGAGTTTTTAGACGGGGACACCACGACGGATTTCATTGATCGGGTGGGGCCTTCGCGGAAACTGGTTTTGTCTGACGACGAAGCCAGCCGTCATGCCAGCGCAGCGGCTCTCTGGCTACAAGGCGCTCATCGCGCCGAAGCTCAGGTTTGGCAAGACATTCCGAGCGGATGGCTCAGCGGTCGAATGCCCGATCAGAAAGTTGTTCTCGTCGACGGAGAGGATGTACGCACCGTGCGATACCGGCGCTTGCGAGATGGTCGGTTCCGATTGGCGAGCAGTCAATACGCGCGCATTCACGACTGGACTGCGGAGTCAATCGATGTCGAAATCGAGGGTCGCCGCATAGATCTGAGAGTGACTCGATCCGGCGATCGACTCCTCGTGCACGGTCCCCGAGGCAATCTCGATTACCGGATTGAACCTCGCTTTGTTCTACCCGGGACAGGGGATTCGACCGGAGGTTTCGTGGCCAGCATGCCGGGCAAGGTCATCGATCTCCGTGTGCAGGCGGGCGACTCCGTTGAGGCGGGTGAAACCCTGCTGATTCTGGAAGCGATGAAGATGGAGCATCCGATGCGGGCCACGGAATCGGGGGTCGTCGCAGAGGTCCATGTTGAATTGGGCGACCAAGTCGAAGGCGGAACACTTCTGCTCGTTGTGGAATCCGCCGAGTAGCGTCGCTGTTGAAACCCTGGTCGAAATTAAGCTGAGCCGAACTCGCAGTCCACTTCCCATTGATTGAATATCCCGCCTAAGGAGCAACTGATGGCTGATCCCATCCGAATCGCAAATTGTTCAGGTTTTTTTGGAGACCGTCTCTCCGCAGCGCGAGAAATGGTAGAAGGCGGCCCCATTGATGTCCTGACCGGCGACTGGCTGGCCGAGTTGACGATGCTGATTTTGGCACGGACCCGGGTCAAGAGGCCCAACGGAGCGTATGCGCGAACCTTTGTGACCCAGATGGAGCAGGTGATGGGAACCTGCGTGGACCGAGGGATTAAGGTTGTCTCGAATGCCGGCGGTCTGGATCCGAAAGCCTGCGCCGAGGCCGTTCACGAGGTGGCTCAAAAACTGGGCCTGAACCCGACGATTGCTTACGTGTCGGGGGATGACTTGATGCCCCGCATTGATGAGCTGCTCGAGCAGGACCAGATCCGTCATTTTGAAACCGGTGACCCGATCAAGGAAGCTTCTTTCTTGACAGCGAACGCCTATCTGGGCTGTTGGGGGATCGTTGACGCATTGAATCGAGGGGCCGATATCGTGGTGACAGGCCGCGCCACGGACGCCGCGATCGTGTGCGGTCCGGCGGCTTGGCATCATGGCTGGTCTCGAACCGATTGGAATCCGTTGGCGGGCGCGGTGGCGGCGGGCCATGTCATTGAATGCGGGACCCAAGCGACGGGCGGCAATTATTCCTTTTTTACCGAAGTGGAAGGTTTGACCCACACCGGTTTTCCGTTGGCCGAGGTGGCCGAAGACGGCTCTTCGGTGATCACCAAGCACGATGAAACGGGCGGAGAGGTCTCGATCGGGACGGTCACCTCACAGCTGTTGTATGAGATCGGTGGTCCTGAGTATTTTGGTCCCGACGTGACAACCCGCTTCGATACGATTCGTCTGGAGCAGCAAGGTCCGGACCGTGTTCGCCTCTATGACGTTCAGGGCGAGCCGCCCCCCACCACACTGAAAGTGTGTATCAACAAGGCGGGCGGCTATCGAAACAGCCTGTCGGCTTGTCTGACGGGTATGAATATTGAAGCCAAGGCAAAGCTGGTGGAAGACGCTTTTTGGGCGGCCTGTCCCTACTCGCCGAGCGACTACGCACAGGTGACCAGGCGTTTGGTTCGGACAGACCACAGTGACCCAGACAACAATGAAACCGCGGTCGCGACCCTGCGAATCACCGTGAAGGACCCCGATGAGAAGAAGACGGGACGCGCATTCTCCAATGCGATGACAGAGTTGGCGCTCTCCACCATCCCGGGCTTTTTCGGGGCAGGGCCTCGCAGCGCGGGGCCCTTCGGCGTCTACGTGCCGGCTCTGATTCCCGCGGAGCTCGTGACGCAGGACGTTGTCCTGTTGGGCGGTGAAACCCATCAAGTCACCTCGGTGATTCCCGACGGGCCCGTCAATGTTGTGCCGTCGGCTGGGCCCGACGTGCCCCGACCCGGTGGTGCGACTCAGAGGGTTCCTCTCGGAACGGTTTACGGAGCGCGTTCGGGTGACAAGGGCGGAAACGCCAACCTGGGGGTTTTCGCCCGGAGCGATGAGGCTTGGGTTTGGCTCGAAGAGTTTCTGACCGTTGAGCGTTTGAGAGCACTCCTGCCCGAGGTGGTGGACCTGCCCGTCGATCGGCATCCCTTGCCGGCGATCCGTTCGGTGAATTTTGTCATTCATGGATTGCTGGAAGAGGGCGTGGCCGCTTCAACTCGGCAGGATCCTCAGGCGAAGAGCCTCGGCGAGTGGCTGCGGGCTCGCACGGTGGACATTCCCGAGGCCTTGCTCTCTTGAGTGAAAAGGCCGCCGATCGCCCGAGGACACGGATGCGATTGGCTGGTGTGCGGGCGCCGAAGCCGATCCTCGACCCCGCGAGCGAAAGACGCTTGAGCGCACGACAGCTCGAGCTGCTCGACGATCTCCAGCATCAAGTGAAGCGAGACGAGTTTGCGCACTGGACGATGGCGGAAATCGCCTCACGAATGGGTTGTTCGCTCCGAACCCTTTATGGGATCGCCCCGAGCAAAGAAGAGTTGATCTTAACGGTCGTCGACTGCCGAATGCGTCGCATTGGGCGTAAGGCCTTTAATCACCTCGACGAATCAATGTCGCCGGTGGAGGGACTGCGGGCCTATCTCAAGGCGGCGCATGTTGCGGTTCAACCCGAGTCGGTTGCTTTTGCGAGCGCTTTTTCCCACTTGCCCGGGGCGAAGAGGCTTGTCGATCGACACGAAGAGTACGTGGCAGCGGTCACTCAAGCCTTGCTGGAGCGCGCCCAGTCTGCCGGAGAAATTATTCAGATCGATACGGTTGCCGTGGCGCACCTACTCGGTGGTCTCGGGAGAGAGCTGGGTCGGCCGGGGGGTGCGAAAGGTCAGCGGGGCTCGGTCAAGGAAACGGCAGATGCCCTAGTCGACGTTATTTTGAAAGGCTTGGCTGTCGGCCCTGATCGATAACATCAGGGAATCGGGGAAGGCTTCGGTCCACCGCGACGGTCTTGATCAGGGCGAAGACCTCCTGCCCCGGTTGAAGCTTCAACGCGTCGACGGATTCCCGCGTGATCCGCGCGATCACGGAGCGCCCTGCGAGGTCTACCGTGGCGTCGGCATGAGCAGAGTTTTCGCCGATCCGAATGCTGTGCAGCGTTCCTTTGAGCACATTGCGAATGCTGATGGATTCGGGTCGCACTGTCGCAAGGGCGATATCCCGGGCGCGGAGCCTCAGTCGAATGGTTGTGCCGAGGGCGAAGTCTGTTCGGGGCATGACGAAGGGTTGGCCCAGTACATCGAGTCGAGTGAGCTGATAGTGTCGATCGTGATGTTCGACGGTGGCTTCGAGAATTTGCCCGGCTTCAAATGAGTCCAGCCCCGGGACATCTTCCAAGGCCGCAAGCATTTCATTGGTTCGACCGGATTTTATGATCTGGCCCTGATCGAGGAGCAGCATGCGATCGGCGATTTGCGCGACCTCGTCGATGGCATGGGTGACATAGAAAACGGGAAGAGCAAATTCCGAAGGAAGTCGAGCGATCATCGTCATGACTTCTCGTTTGGTTTCTTCATCGAGGCCGCTGACGGGTTCATCCATCAGAAGCAGCCGCGGGCGAGCCAGAAGACTCCGGGCGATGGCGACGCGCTGCTGCTCGCCTCGTGAAAGTGATTCGGGCCGGCGTTCAAGGAAGGGTGCGAGGCCCAGGCTTTCGACCACTGGGTCGATCGATGATTTAGATTGGCCACCTTCGGCGCGCCGTGCCGCAAAACGAAGATTGCCCTCGACAGACAAATGCGGGAAGAGTCGAATGTCTTGAAAAACCATGCCGACTCGCCGGCGGTCCGGGGGAACAAAGATCGTGGGTCCGGCGATGGTGGAGAGCCAAGGCGTGGTCCCCCAGTCGATTTCTCCTTGTGCCGTGCGTTCTAGCCCCGCGATAATTCGGAGGAGGGTGGTCTTTCCGCAACCGCTGGGTCCGTACAGGGCCGTGATCCCTTTCAGCGGGAATTCATGCTGGACCTGGAGGCGAAAATGACCGCGGCCGGATTGACTCCTCGGAGCCGAATCCTGCGTTCGGTCAAGCCGAACCCGGACCCGAAGTGCGCTCATGGCTGTCGCCCGCCGGCCCAAAGGCCGTTGCGGTTGCTCGCGTAGACGAAAACCAGAGCGAGGAACGAAAAGGCCAATAGGCCGAGAGATAAGGTCTGGGCCGCGGCGTAGTCGATGGTCTCGACGTGCTCGTAGATCGCGATGGAGAGCACGCGAGTTCGGCCGGGAATATTCCCTCCGACCATCAGGACCACTCCAAACTCGCCCAGGGTGTGGGCAAATACGAGAACGGCCGCGACCAGATATCCCCGCAGGGCCATCGGTGAGGCTACGCTCAGGAAGCGATCGAGGGGTGAGGCGCCGAGGGTCGCGGCTGCCTCGAGGGGATCGGGCCCGACGGCTTCAAAGGCGGCCTGCAGGGGCTGGACGGCAAAGGGGAGCGAGTAAAGAAGGGAGGCGATGACGAGTCCGGAAAAAGAGAAAACCAGGGTGCCTCCGCCGGTGAGCTGTCCCCAAAGATTTCCGAGGGTGCTCTCGGGATTGAGAAAGACCAAGAGATAGAAGCCGAGGACCGTGGGGGGCAGCACTAGGGGCAGGGCGGTCACCGCTTCGACCAATGGCTTTGCTCGGGAAGAGGTTCGGGCAAGCCACCACGCGATGGGGGTGCCGATCAGCAGCAGTCCAGCGGTCGTGATGCCGGCGAGGCGCAGGCTGAGCCAAATGGGAGCCAGCTCGACACCGTTCATGAGGGAGGCGTTCCGTAACCGGCTGCGCGAATGCGGCGGCGGGCTGGCTCTCCCTGGAGATAGTCGAGAAATGCCCGCGCGCCGGGTTGGGTCCGGCCCGTCTTGAGCAAGACTGCCTCTTGAATGATCGGGGGGTGCAAGCTCGGTGGAACCGGCCAACCCACTCCGCGTGCAGCGGCGGGAGATGTTTCTCTCTGGGTCTTCGCAATAAAGCCCGCACTCGCGGCGCCAGCCGCGAGCAACGAGAAAGTCTGGGCCACGTTTTGTCCGAATACGATTTTGCCTTCGAGTGGGGTCCAGAGACCGAGGTGCTCAAGGGCTGCCCGGGCCGCAGATCCATAGGGGGCCAAACGAGGATTGGGGAGGGCCACGTGTCGGACGCGCGGATCCAGCAGCCCTTGTGGCCCTTGTCGAATCGGGGAGTTGGCTCGGGGACTCCACAGGACGAGCTGACCGATCGCGTAGGCGAACCGGCTGCCAAGGACGGCGAAGCCTTCTTTCTCCAAGCGAGCCGGCGTAGCCTCATCGGCGGCGAGTAGGATTTCGAAAGGCGCGCCCCGCTGGATCTGCGCAAACAGCTGACCCGTCGAACCGCTGGCCAGGATGACCTGATGGCCGGTACTTGATTCAAAGTCCGAGGCCAGATTTTCGGCCGTTCCCAGGAAGTTAGTGGCGACGGCGACTCTGACCGTCTCTGATTGGGCCGGCTGGGAAAAGCTTATTGCGATCAGGATGATCCAATATGCGAACTTGTTCGCTTTCATGAGACAACGGTGCCCATCCCGTCGAGGTCATAACCGCCGACATGCTCAAGCGTTCGGCGAAAGCCAGCGCTTTGTAGAAGTTCCGAGAAGCGAATAACGGGTGCCTCCTGGGTCACTTCTGGACGGATCCAGAACTCAACTTGATGGGTTTCGAGCGCGTGAAAGTCAGCCCCGACAGCTCGAGCCGCGGGTTCGATGGTGACGGCGGCGAGGCTTGAGGCCATACAGTGGCGGCTGGCTGCGAGGTGGCTGGCGACTCGAGGTCCCGCCAAGGGCTGCGGGCTTGGGTGGCCTGACTCGCCTTCCTGAAAAGTTCGGCGCGCTCGTTCGAAGGCAAGTTGCGCGTGGGCGTTCGGAGCTCGTTGGATCACATCGCGTTCGCCGGCGAGGACAGCTTCCCACCATCGTCCGGGAGGCCGCGGTTGGGTCGCCAGTCCGACCCTCCATTGGCCGAGGCGAACCCGTTGGGCGCCGCCCTTTGGGAGCGGCGGCACATCCATATCCTGGAAGTGCACGGCTGCGAGATGAACCCGGCCAGCGTTTAATGCCGCCAGTGCTTGCTCGGTGGTGGCAGAGATGGCCATCACCTTCACCCCGGGTCGGCCAATCAGTTGCTCGACCAGTGGCAGAGAGGGTTCGCAGCCGGCGACTACGAGAGAGGGGGCTCGATGGAGGTCCAGGCCTGCGCTTCCGCTGTCGCTGGTCCAGTCGACCGCCTGCCAACCGGCATCACTGTGTCGTGGGGGCGTGGTCACCGCTTGGTCGCCCACGAAGGCGACTCGAAGTGCCTCCCCTTTCTCGGGTGGCACCCCCGTAAGGACGTCGATTGCACGAGACGCTGAGGTGTCGAAAAGGAACTCCCCGGAAACACCGAGGCTTCGAGCGATGGCGAGCGCCGCGTCGACTCTTGGAAGGTGTCGCCCGGATTCGATGGCTGAGACCAGGGATCGGCTCACTCCCGCGCGCTCAGCAAGCTGGGCTTGGGTGAGCCCAGCCTCCCGGCGGAGGTGGCCCAGGTTTGTACCGGCATCCATGACAGAATCCTATCAGAAATTGCCAGGAAACAAGAATCCAGCCGCGAATCTCCTCACGGGGTGGTCGAGCAGACGGTTCACAAAAATAAAATCAAATTTTTGGTCACCGAGGTACGCGGGCATTTCGGTCGCCGATCCAAGCACGAGCGTCTTTCGATCGTATGGAATGTCCTGTTTCAGCCAACCTTCGCTGTTGTCGAGAACGACGGCGCGCGCTCGTGGAGATTCAGCAAAGCAGTCCAGCTGATCTGGCTCAAGTTTTTTTTAATTCATCGACACTCATGATGGTTGCCGTTTGGTTGCTGATGAGGATTCGATTCGTCGCTGTCTTCGCCGCGGACGACGGAAGAAATAGCATTTGAAGTCTCTTGAAAGTCGACGGCTCATCCGTCGAACCGATCCCTCTAGCAGATGAATCCAAGGCGTTTTAGCGTCTCATGCATGGACAACCAGGAAAGATCTTCGATCGAAAAAGCCTGTGAGCGACTTGTTGTCGTCTACACACATTATGTCGACCACGGACAGGCTTCTCGCATCCCCGAGCTTTTCACCGAAGAGGGCAAGTGGAGCGCGCCGGGCATCGAAATGCTTGGGCGGGAGCAGCTGCAGTCCGGCTTCGCGCAACGAGAGGCCAATCGAGGCCGCATGTCGCGACACGTCTGCACCAACTTTCTGTGCGAGGTCGAAGATGCAGAGCATGCTTCGGGAGTTGTCTACTTGACCCTCTACCGTCACGACGGCGCGGCGGATCGTCGCACCTCGCCCCTCGAGGCTCCGGTTCTCGTTGGTGAATATCGAGATCGATTCGTGCGTACGCCTGAGGGCTGGCGAATGGCCTCCCGCCAGCTGGAGGTTTCCTTCTCAAGGGATGGCCTCAATTCGTAAGGCGCCGTGGCCTTGGGTTTGTAATCGAATTCTAATTTATATATTGTGATTACATGCCTTCTTCTTCGAGCGCATCCCGCCGCCGTTCGTCCGGCCGTCGAGGCGCCCAGGCGGCTCGGCAGGCCCTTTACCGGACCCTGATCCTCGATGCCGCGGAGGCGCTTTGGGCCGAGAAGGGCTTTGAGGCGACCAAGATGGAGGAGATCGCCGAAGAATCCGGACTGGCTCTCGGCACCGTTTACGCAGTGTTCCGCGGCAAGTCCGCCATCGTGGATGCGTTGCATCAGAGTCGATTGGGTGAACTGATCCAGACCGCCCAGCAGGCCGCCGAGGACTCACATAGTCCACTCGACCGGTTGGTCGCGGGCGTCCGCGCCTACATCGAGTACTTCTTGGAACGCCCCGAATATCTTCAAATTCATCTTGCTGAGGGGACGAGCTGGGGGTTGCCCGTCACGGGTGGATCGCCCCGAGCCCAGGGTTGGGCCGAGGGTCATGCCATGCAGGTCCGCCTGTTTGAGCGGGGCATGAAGGATGGCGTCTTCTATGTCGATGACCCCGGTCGCATGGCCAATACGCTCGCTGCGATGCAGCAAATTCGGCTTGCCGAGTGGCTGGCCGGCGGACGGGTAGAGGATCCCGATCGGATCTTATCCGGAATCGAACTACAGCTTCGTCGCGCTTTTTGCGTCAGGCCCCGGGACCGGAAAGACCTTTGCTGAGCCACGAGCGGATTTGAATCGTTCTCGACGCTTTTTTGTCGAATTTTCTGGGAGAACTCCATGGAGCCGGCACGGCGCATCGAACAAGCAGGGCAATCCCCCCCGCGACTGTCCGGTCGCTGGCCCTTCTTTGGCCACCTCTTCGAGATGCGCCGCGACCCCCTCGCGCTGATGTCGCGTCTTCGTTCCGAGTGTGGAGAAATCGGAACCTTCGATCTTGCAGGCCATCACATTGCGCTCTTGACCGGAGTCGAGGCCCAAGAGGCCTTCTTTCGGGCGTCGGATGAGCAACTCGATCAAGCGGCCGCGTACCCCTTTATGAAGCCGATCTTTGGGGAGGGGGTCGTCTTCGATGCCAGCCCCGAGCAGCGAAAGCAGGCCATGCGGAACCAGAGTCTTCGTGACTCGTTTATGCGGGGGCATGCCGAGAAGATTGCTGCAGAAGTCGAGCGTGCGACGAAGGACTGGGGCGAGACGGGTGAAATCGACCTCCTCGATTTCTTTGCCGAGCTCACGCTCTATACATCGACCGCCTGTTTAATTGGTCCTCAATTCCGGGAGGAACTTCCGCCGGAAGTGACCCGGATCTTCATGGACCTCGAACGGGGCACGGACGCTCTGGCGTATGTGAACCCCTACTTGCCAATTCCGGCTCTGCGCGCTCGAGATCGAGCGCGCAGAGAATTGGTGGCTCGGGTGGAGGCGATTTTCGAGCGACGTGCGCAGAGTGAGAAGGAGTACAGCGATCTCTTTCAGATTCTCCACGGATTGCGGGATGCATCGGGCAAGCGACGCTACACCGATGATCAGATCACGGGTATGTTTATCTCGATGATGTTCGCGGGGCATCATACGACTTCGGTGGTGTCGGCCTGGGGGATTCTCGATCTGCTTCAGCATCCAGCGTGGCTCGGGCGAGTGGTGTCGGAGCTGGACGAGCTTTATGCCGATGGGCGAGATGTCAGCTATCAGGCTCTGCGCGAAATTCCTCAATTGGAATGCGCGCTCAAAGAGACGCTCCGCCTCCACCCCCCTCTGATCATCTTGATGCGAAAAGTGACTCACGACTTTCATTACAAGGGATGGACGATTCCTGCTGGACATCTAGCGGCCGCATCTCCGGCGATCTCCAACCGAATGCCCGAACACTTTCCCGACCCGGAGCGCTATTCACCCGAGCGGTTCGAGCCGGGGCGGGAAGAAGATCGCCAATCCTTTGCATATCTCCCTTTTGGAGCCGGCCGACATCGATGTGTTGGGGCCGCTTTCGCGATGATGCAGTTGAAGGCGATTTTTTCCATTCTTCTGCGTCGCTTTGAGTTCGAGTTGGCCCAGCCGGAAGCGACCTATGCAAATGATTGCTCGAAAATGGTGGTGGCGGTTCAGCAGCCCTGTCGGGTTCGCTACCGCCGCCGAACGGTGCCAACCCAGTCCCAAACTTTTCGAATTCAGGGTTCCGCTGCAAGGACCCAATCGGATCGACCCTATCGAATTCGCGTGGATGCTGACCTGTGCCAGGGGCACGGTGTCTGCGTCAATGAAGCACCGGAAGTCTTTAGTCTCGAACGGTTTGAGGGGGGCGATGTTCAATTGAATCTTCGCCAGCAGCATCCGAGCGCAGATTTGAAAGAAGCAGTGGAGCGAGCGGTACGACACTGTCCGACCCAAGCGCTTCGTCTGGAAATCACCCAGGATGAAAACGAAGCGCAGACGATCGAAACTCAAGAGGAGACGAAATGACAGGCTTTTCCCGAGATGAGATGGAAGAGATGGTGCGTCGATGGGTTGCCGCCAACGACGAGGCGGGCCGGACGGGCGACTGGTCAAAGATGTCTGGGTTCTTTACCGAAGGTGCGGTTTACAGTTGGAACACCGGAGCCAACTGGGAGTTTGTTGCCCGTGGTCGGCAAGAGATACACGACTTTGCTTTCGACTCAGAGATGAGTGGCCTTGAGCATTGGACTTATCCCTACGTTCGGACCTTGATCGATGATCAAAAAGGTGAATTTGTCGGATTCTGGCGTCAGGTGGCACCGGTCGAGGATCCGTCAGGGGTTCCGTACGAAATTGCCGGTACCGGGGGGTCTTGGTTCCGCTACGCCGGTGATTTCCAGTGGTCTTGGCAGCGAGATTTTTTCGATCACGCCAATGCCGGCGCTGTCTTCGGCGCGATGGCGCAGAACGGCCAACTGACCGAGCGCATGCTTGAGCGCATGAAACGCGGATCTAAGATGCCGGGCTGGACTCGGCGAACTGAGTTCGACTGGTTCAGTACGCTTGCCGACCCGGAAGCTTAATTGGGCCCTCGGGCTCGGGATCAATCAGATCGTTGGCTTGAAGGCCGTGGAGCCATCGTGACCGGCTCAAGCCGGGGTATCGGTCGAGCAGTGGTCGAAGCATTGTCTTGGGCTGGTGCATCTGTCGTGGTCAATGGTCGTCACGCCGAAGCCGTCCAAGAGGTGGTCGAATCGATTCAAGGGCGGGGCGGAGTCGCGTTGGGGGCCGTGGGCTCGGTGGCCGATTTTGATTTGGCGTGTGGAATCGTAGAAGAAGCCGAAAGGTCTCTTGGTCCGGTCGATATCCTCATCAATTGTGCGGGGATTGCCGAGCCCGCAGGCAGCTCGATTCTCGACCTCAGCTCAGAAGACTGGTCAGAGTTAATCGGCGTCCACCTCACCGGCACCTTTAACATGTGTCGGCATGTCGCCCCACGGATGGTCGAGCGTGGCCGGGGGGCGATTCTTAACATGAGTTCACATGCCTATACGGGGCGCTATGGCGGCACCGGTTACGCGGCGGGAAAAGGCGGCACTAACAGCCTGACCTTTGCTCTGGCTGCCGAGCTGAGAGAGCACGGCGTTCGCGTGAATGCCCTTTGCCCAGGGGCGAAAACGCGGCTCAGTGAAGGTTTGGCCTACGAGGACCATATCGAGCAACTACACGCCAGGGGTTTGTTGGACGATTTGGCCCGGGAAGCTTCACTGAATCCGCCTCAAGCGGAACACGTCGGTCCGATGGCGGTTTTCCTCGTGAGTGATCTGGCCTCCGGGCTGACCGGCCGACTTTTTACGGCTCGGGGAGGCTACGTGGGGCTGCATGCGGATCCGCGCGAGTCACTGCTTGCTTATCGAGAAGAGAGCCAAGGCCCCTGGTCGGTGGCCGAATTGTCTGCGGTGATTTCCAAAGGACTTAAAGAAGACTGATTCTCGGTTTGGTCTCGGCCGTGCATGGAGGAAGTAAGCATGAAGGCATTGGTGGTCGGAGGCAGCGGCGCGAGTGGCCCACTGATTGTACGTGGACTGATCGACCGCGATTATGAAGTCACTGTATTGGGCCGGGGTGTGCATCCCCCCGCGGTCCCGGATTCGGTCGCTCAAATTAAGGCCGACCCCTTCGAGGCGGAGTCGCTTGCGGCGGCGCTGGAGAGTCAATCTTATGACTTAGTCATCGCGATGTATGGTGTTCTTCGCCATGTCGCTGCGGCCTGTGTCGGCTTGACTCCGCGCTTCATTTCGGTGGGCGGACTTGCGCCGATTTATAAGGGCTGGGGCGAGATGACTTCGATTAATCCCTGGGAGACGACTTCCTCAACGCCACTTTTCCTTGAAGAGGCGCACGTTCTTGCTCGCGAAGAGGGGATCGATCGTTTCGCGGGTGCCGTGCGCAGAGCGGAGAGTTTCGTGATGCGGCTCCATGCCGACGGAGATTTCAATGCCACGCACTTTCGTTATCCCCTGGTCTATGGCCCTGGAAATATCTGCCCGGCTGAGTGGGGCCTGATTCGGCGTGCAAGGGAAGGGCGTCGTCCTCTGATCCTGCCAGGGGGCGGGCTGACGCTGGTGGCCCGCGGATTTTCGGAGAACATGGCGCACGCGATTCTGCTCGCGGTGGATCAACCCGAGGCTTCGGCGGGGCAGATCTACAATATTTGCGATGCCCGCTCGCAGTACAACGCGGAGTGGGTTCAGGCCGTCTCGAAATCCTCCGGACATGAATTTGAGACCGTTCCGATTCCCTTCGACCTGCTGCCGCCGGGTTTCCGGGCGACTCCGCCGCAGCTCCTGTACCGAAACCACTGGGTGCCGAGTATCCAGAAGGTGAAGGATCAACTTGGCTATCGGGACTTGGTCGACTTCGAGCAGGCGATTGAGCGGACCGTTCGCTGGTATCACGATCACCCACTTGGGGCGGGCGCGGAGGAAGAGCGGAACTTGGGAGATCCCTTTGATTATGCTTACGAAGATGCGGTGATCTCAGCGTATCACCGGCTCGCAGTCGATTTCGCCGAGAACATTTCCGTTGTGCCCCATGTGGAAGTTCAATGGCGTCACCCATACCAGAAACCGCAGGATCACAGCGAAGATTAGCTTGCGTCGTCGATGAAGTGCCGCCCGAATAAGCGAGTGGTGGCGCGTGCAGGCAAGCAAGTCATCGACGCAGATGCGGGACCACGTGACTGATGGCTGGGAGTGCGCCAGCATAGGGGGCCGTAGATTCATTTCATTGACTCAACGACCGGCGGGAAGGCAGCCACGAGCCGACCTGTTGTTCGGCTATTCAGGGCAGACGTCGGACTGCCCGCGGAGGGCTCTGCCCATGCTGGA
>NHEP01000189.1 GCA_002171515.1 bacterium TMED88
ACCCTGCAAGAGTAGCAAGCGCCCTTTCAATTAGACGAACCCCAGCCAGTCCACCCCCGGGCTCAAAAGACTTCGGTCCTTACTTGGGCTCTGCGGCCTGCGTGAGTCCGCTTATGGATCGGATGGGCCTGCGGCTCAAAGAAGTCAGGAACTCTCACCGGCAAAGCGATATGCTTCGCGGTCAGTAAGCCGAGGCTGCAACACCGACCTCCGATCCGAATCCCCTGCCCTCGCAGCACCCAAGGAGAAGAAGGCTATGTTGCCGCAAAAAGCCGATCCGAAAGCCGAGCAATGTCCCAAACTGAGTCTCGTGCTCCTCGCATCTTTTGCTCTGCTCTTCAGTCTCGCTTCCTGCGCCCTGATCGGAAATAACTCGAAGGAAGCCAAGACTGTTCCGACCGCCAGCGTGCTTGTCCCGCGCTCACTGCTCCACCCGCCGCTTCGAGATGGCTATGCGCAACTCATTTACGCCGCTCCAGATGTTGACTGGCCCGCCTACACAAAAATCCAGCTCAACCCAGTCACCCTTTGGCGAAGCGCTGATTCCAAACGTACGGGACTTTCTCACAAAGAATCTCAGGCGCTCACCAACTACTTTTACCAAGTCCTCTATGACACGCTGGCCAAGAATTACGAAATGGTCTCCAGCCCGGGGCCCAATACGATCCAAGTTACGGTCGCTCTCACAAAGGCCAATGAAGCCAATGTATTTCCTGATGTGATCTCAACCGTCATTCCGCATGCTCGGATCCTCTCAAAGTTTGTCAGCCTCACGACAGAAAAACCCGTCTTCGTTGGTGAGGCGGCGGTCGAGACTCGACTCACCGATTCGCAAACTGGAAGGATTCTTGCTGCCGGTATCGATCAGCGCGTGGGCAATCGAAAACTGACGAGCAACTCCTTTTCATCGTGGGGCGATGTCCAGAACATCATGCTTTTCTGGTCCCAAAGAGCCACCTACCACCTCTGCGAGCAGCAAAAGCGCTCGGACTGCATCCCGCCGACATCCTAGAACCGTCTCTCAGATGAGCGAGGCACTCCGGAAGTCCGCTAGCGGACGCCTACGTGTTTACGGAAGTCTGAGGGCGGGACGGGACAGGCCGCCAAGGCTGGCGACCGAGGGGCTCCTTGAAAAAACCCGGGACGATCGTACCGCTTTGTACTCGGCGGTGTTCCCGAGGTCCTCGCTGGTGCGGATGCACACCATTCCTGTTGGCCCAGTGTGAGACGAACAGCAACCTCTCCTTGCTCGGGGACTTGCAGAGGATAGGGCCAAGTTTCACTTCTCGAAGAAATCTGGATCCGCCCGGGTTCGATCGATACGTTTTGAACTTCGCTCTCTCGGCCACCGGAGAAGCGGAAGCCGGAGGCTGTTTTGGACCATTTTCCAGATGCAAGACTGAGTGTCACCTGCTCGTTGGCTCCATCAGCGTTGTAGACCGACAACTCGGCTCCATACCGAGTCGGGTCACCCACTGAATTTTCGGCGGGTGCATCAATAGCGGAGTCATTTGAGGTGAAGCGAAACTGTCGCAGCCTTCGTCCATCCGCACCCTCGTAATTGACCAACATCAATCTACGGGAAGAAACCATCACAGTCGGATTCAGATCTCTAATCTCGTCATCATTCACAATTGGATTCAGCGTGATCGCGGGCGGATCAGCGGGCAGCCGCAAGCTGCTCAGGAAAGCAATCACCGCATCACGATCATCCTGACCGAGGCTCTCGTAACGACCCACAACTTCGTTCGCCTCACTGCCAGGGCCTTCATGTTGCAAAATCGCCTCTTCGAGCGTGCGGGCCCTCCCATCATGCAGCCAAGGTCCCGTATCGGACACACCCCAAAGCTTGGACGTCAGCCACTCATCGTTGGGAATCGAATTTCCAGAATCATCATCTTGCTCAGGTCCAATCTGAGCCAAATGGGACCCCATCCGGTGGCGTTTCAAATCACTGTAGAGCGCGACTTCGACCTGTTGGTCGGGGTGCTGCGGCAAGCGTGGCAAAAAAGTCGTGAAGATAGTCGGAAACTGCGTATCCGTCGGCGCGGAGGCCAGAGCCGGATCTCCGGGGTCGTTCGACAGGTCAATGCAGTAGAAGCCCTCGGGACAATTGGATTCGTCTGCAGTACCGAGCTTTTCAGCCACAAAGGGATGAAGATCAGAGGGTCGAACTGTGTTGCTGCCCAGCGCGGGAATCCCTGGCTCCGGAGGGCATGTCTTTGGAATAGGAGGGTTCTGAATCGTGAAGACAGGTTTTTGAATGGTCAGTTGGGTTCGGTGGCAGTCATCACAACCAATCTCCACAAAGAGAGAACGGCCCTCCTCGGCCATTGGGAAACGAGCCTCAAATTGAGGTGGCCGCACCATCCCCGTCCACGCCGTCAGGGCTGTCACGTTTCCAATGGACTGCTGGACAGCTTGCGACTTGAGAAGCTCTTCGAAACTACCAGCAGGCTGAAAAGAGACGTCTGCGGCCATCTCGTTGTACTTGCCGTCGTGATCGCAATCATTGTTGGGGCCCACCAATTCAACTGACTGAATCCCCATATGAAAATCAAGAGCGCTCATCACGAAGTGCCTCACCGTCGAGGCAACGCCTTTATGCTGCAAAGGCCTCACAATGAGATCAGCCTGAATTCCCTCGTAGCCAGATTTCTCATACTCGGAACAAGATGGGTTCTGGCAATCGATCACCAAAGTGCCAAAGGAAACACCCTTCGCGACCAGAGGTTCCTCGGCTCGGCCTTCTACACTCTTCCGGGCGCGTTCGAGGACTTTTTCCTCAATGTTCTGCAATTCAACGGTCATCTCATAAGCCAGTCGCTGCAGATAACCACTTCCGAAAACTGCCGGCGGACTTCGGACGATGTTGATGAGCTTCCCGTCGCGATTCGGGTAAGGCCATTCAGGGTTTTGGTACAGAGTGGATGAATAACCCCCGGCGCCGCCGGTTCCACCCTGCTTGATATCGATCCAGGGTCCGGGCGGATTGTTGTCGTCGTTGGGAATGAACTCAGACGCCACACCGGCGGAGTTGTGACACTCCCAGCAGCGCTGGGCACCCAGACCATTAAAACGGAGGAAAGGAATGGAAGCCTGCCCCTGCGGCCATGTCTCTTCGCGTTGTAACGCGCGAGGACCCAACTCTCCTTCCCCTTGACCTTCCGCGGGCACCAAAGGACAGACAAAGAACTGATTACCAGAGAGCAAGACATCTCCCAGATCATTTCCGGAAGCACTCCCCATCAAGTCACTTTGAAGAACGCTCACTGAATCCTGAATGCACCGACTTTTCAATTCCAGCAACTCTTGCAAGTCGGCGGAAGATGCGGCCGGGTGCATCAGGAACAGGCCGACAGCGGACAGAAACACGCCACCGCAACGCCAGTTGTGCAAAAAGTGACTGCGCGACCCGGCGATATGCCTCGCCACAGTGCATCGAAGTGAAACAGACACAGCCTCAACTTACCTCCCGCTTCATCGCCAGCCTGTGCCCAGTGCATTGGGCACTTGGACCAGAGCATCCTACCAGATGAAAGCGGCTGATTCTGAATAATCAGATCAAGCGGTCACGGCCAACAGATCACACCCCAAAATAGGATCGCAAAATCCCATAGTTCCCGATCAACTTGCTGCTGCAAGCGAGCCCGCGTGATTGGCAGCGATTTCGCCCCGAGTCCCTGCGTCAGTCAAGACCCCAAGATGGGGGGGGCGATCATGCGTCGCGGATTTGAGACAAGACCTGCTCACTGAACTGCTTGAGACTCTCTGCTGGATTCCCGCGCCCAAGAGCGGGCAGCGGAACGACAAGGCGCCCGACGCCCATCCCTTGGTAGCGTTCGACATCGCTCAAGTCCTCACGGTTCGGAAACCACATCGCGGTCACCTCGATCTCGGACGGGTCACGATCGAACTCTGCACAAGCCTGATCCAGCTCCTTCATCAATGGCGCCAACTGGTCAGGGCTTGCTGTCGGGGCGAACCAGCCGTTTCCGTATCGCGCTGTCCGCTCGAAGGCTTTGCCTTTCGTTCCGCCGATGACGACAGGAAAGGGGTTCTGGACGGGCACGGGATAACTTTTAAAGCCCGTCCAATCAATAAACTCACTTTGATGCTCGACTGTCTCGCCCGACCAAAGCTTACGCATCGCCTGAATGTAATCATCGAATCGCGCCCCGCGTCGTTCGAAAGGCGTCCCGGCTGCTTGGAACTCCTCCTTCAACCACCCGATGCCTACCCCGAGTTCAAAACGACCACCTGAGACAAAGTCGAGGCTGGCCGCCTGCTTGGCCACGTACAGTGGATTGGCTTGGGACAAGATGTTGACACCGGTACCCAGTCGAATTGTTTTCGTCTGGGCCGCCACGGCCGTCAGCGCGATCAGGGGGTCGACGAAATTGGTTTCCGGTGTCACGCCCATTTTCCCGTCCGGGCTATACGGGTACTTGGACTGATACTCGTTGGGCACGATCGCATGCTCGAAGGTCCAAACCGACTCAAAGCCAAGCCCTTCGGCGAGCTGAGCCAAGCCCACCATGCCGGCTGCATTGGGAACACCAACGTTGACGGGAATCAGGCCGATCTTCATGGGAAACTCCGATCAAAGAGGCATCGGCGAGGGCGCGCGGTGCCAAGCAAAGTGAATGGGCCGTTATACCGCAGGCAGTCTTTGCGGGCGACCGAGACGCCGAGTTGCCGAACCGCGGCAGCGGGTTAACCTTTGAAACGAACGTTCGAATGAGGATTCCGTGCCGCCGCCCGTCGCCCCCCATCGCTCCGACCCCGAAACCGCCCTGACGACGGCGGCGCGCATTCTCGATGCAGCCGAGTCACTCTTCATCGATCGCGGCTATGCGGCAACTTCCGTGCGCGCCATCGCGGAGCGAGCGGCCGTCAACCTGGGCGCGGCTCACTATCACTTTGGTTCCAAGCAGGCACTCTTCGGAGCGGTCGTCGAGCGGTGCTTTGAGCCGATTCAGAAGCAAAGGAACCAGGCCCTCGAAGCGCTCCTCGCCCGCCCTCGCCCACCCACCGTGGCGGAGATTGTTGAAGCCTTTCTCGTTCCGCTTGTGACCGGTCCGGCCTCCGAGGCCTCGCGGCTCATTGCCCGGCTCTTCGGCGAACCCATCGCGATCTCCCAGCCTCTGATCGAAACGCAATTTGGGCCGACCTTTGAGCGCTTCAGCCAAGCCTTTGAGGGCGCCCTGCCGGATGTTGACCCAATTGAAATCCGCTGGCGCTTCCACTTTATGATCGGATCCATGCTCCACACCCTCACGACGGGTGGCCCCATATCAACACCGAAATCATCCCGATCCGAAGCGATCCAGAAGCTTCAAGCCTTTGCGATGGCTGGCTTATCGGCCTCCCCCGACTCGCCGGGTGTCCAGGAGAACGAAACTTGAAGCAACGCAGACTCACCCCAGTATTCATTGTGGTCGCGGGTTTTTTGGCGGCGGGTCTACTCCTCGCCACAGGCCCGAAGGTAGAACCTCGCGCCCCGGAGCGGGTCCCGCCCCTGGTGCGAACCCTCCGGGTCGAACCCGAAACAATTCGACTCAAAGTCTCGACCCATGGAACCGTCATCCCCCGCACGGAGAGCGAGCTCGTCCCGGAAGTTTCAGGCCGAGTCATTTGGCGCTCACCCGAACTGGTATCCGGCGGATTCTTTGATCAAGATGATGTCTTGCTGCGCGTTGACCCGCTCGACTACGAAGTTGCGCTTGAGCAAGCCCGAGCCGATGTTGCCCGAGCTCGGAGCGAACTTTCCAACGCCCGACGGGACGACAGTCGGCAGCGAGACCTGAAGGCTCAAGGGGTCGCAAGCGATGCCCAGAGAGAAGATGCGGCCAACCGTCTCGCCGTCACTGAGGCTTCTCTCCGAGTGGCCAACGCCGCCCTCGCTCGCGCCCAGCGCGACCTTGAGCGCACCGAAATTGTCGCGCCCTATCCCGGCCGGGTGAGAACGGAGCGGGTGGATGTCGGTCAGTTTGTGGCACGCGGGTCGCCCATCGCCACCCTTTACGCCGTCGACCGCGCGGAGGTCCGCCTTCCCGTCCACGATGACGAGCTGGCGTTTCTAGATATCCCAATGGTCCGTGGGCAGCCTGAGGTTCCCGTCCCCGTTCTTCTTCGAGCACGCTTCGCCGGCGGCGAACATCTTTGGGAAGGGCAAATCGTCCGCACCGAAGGAGAACTCGACCCACAGACTCGGATGGTCCATGTCATCGCGGAAGTGGAAGAGCCGTATGCCTCCGACCACTCGCCGCCGCTCTCGGTCGGCCTCTTCGTTGAAGCCAGCATTTCAGGAACCGAAGCCGAAAATATCGTGATTCTTCCGCGATCCTCCCTTCGCGGCGAGCAGGAGGTTCTTGTGGTCGATGAAGAAAACAGACTGCGACACAGGAAGGTCAAACTGCTCCGCGTTGATTCAGAGCAGATTCTGGTGCAGGAAGGGCTCACCTCAGGTGAACAGGTTTGCGTCTCTGCCTTAGAGAGTGCCACGGAAGGCATGCAGGTTCGGGTCAGACCGGATGAGTTCGGTTCGGAGGCTTCATGAAGGGGGCTGTTGCATGGTTTGCCCGCAACGACGTCGCGGCCAATCTTTTGCTGGGCCTAATCGTAGTCGGAGGCCTCGCATCCCTCGCCCAAATGCCTCAAAAGTCCTTCCCCGACATCGATGTGCCAGTCATCCAGATCGGGGTCGAGTATCGCGGCGCAGCCCCGGAGGAAGTCGAAAACGGAGTTTGCATCCGCATCGAAGAGGAAATCGAAGGCATCGAGGGGGTCGAGCGCATTCGCTCCACCGCAGTCGAAGGCGCCTGTTCGGTCAGCGTCGAACTCTTCGAAGAGACCGACGAGAACGAAGCGCTCGATGAGGTTAAGAACCGAATCGATGCGATCGACACATTTCCCGATGAGACCGAGCAACCGGTCATCAATCTTCTTTCTCCCCAACGCGCGGTCATGGAAATTGCCGTCACAGGACCGCGTTCAGAACGCGGCCTAAAGGAATTAGGCCAGCGAATTCGCGATGAAATCGCTGCGCTCCCCGGAATCACGCAAGTCGAGCTCTCCAATACGCGCCGCTACGAGGTGTCCATCGAAGTCTCAGAGGCATCGCTCCGTCGCCATGGGCTCTCTTTCGACGCCGTCGCCCAGGCGATCCGCAGAGCTTCTCTCGATCTACCCGGCGGTACGATCAAGACCGAGGGCGGTGAAGTCCTCCTGCGCACTCAAGGGCAGGCGTACTGGGGATCCGAATTCGAGGAACTCGTGATCTTGACCCAGCCGAACGGGACCCGGATCAGAGTTCAGGATATCGGGCAAGTGGTTGACGGCTTCGAAGATACGGATCAGCGAGTCCGTTTCGACGGAAAGGCAGCCGCCATCATCCGTGTATCGCGCGTTGGGAATCAGGACATTCTCGAAATGACTGGAAGCCTGAAATCCTATCTGGAAGAGGCACGAAGCCGGCTGCCCTCTGGCGTGAGCCTCACGATCTGGAGCGACAACTCGGTGATGCTCAAGGATCGACTCGAAACCTTGCTCGATAGCGCCCGGCAGGGTTTCCTGATGGTGCTCGCTTTGCTGGCTCTGTTTCTCCGACCCAGACTTTCATTCTGGGTCAGCGTCGGAGTTCCCGTGTCCTTTCTCGGAGCACTCTCTCTGATCTGGCTCCTCGGGCTTTCGATCGATGCGATCTCGCTCTTCGGATTCATTTTGGTGCTTGGCATTCTCGTAGACGATGCCATCGTGGTGGGTGAAAACGTTCACTCTCACCAAACGCGGAACGAAAATTGGCTGCAAGCCGCAATTGATGGAACCCAGGAAGTCTCGATCCCTGTCATTTTTGGCGTCCTTACGACCGTCGCCGCATTCACGCCCCTTCTCCTCGGCCCCGGCACGATTGGGCAGATCCAATCAGTGATTGGAACCGTCGTGATCTGCTGTTTGGTCTTTTCGCTCATCGAATCTCAGCTCGTACTCCCGGCCCATCTCGGACATCGTCATGCCGAAAAGCCTGCAGCGGAAGTCGGACTGATGCTCATCCCGATCGTAGGTATCGCGTTGATCGGTTTCGCAGGGGATTGGCGAAGCTACTTAGCGTTCGCCCTGATCGTCGCCAGTAGTCTCTATGCCTGGCATCTTCAAGGC
Source organism: bacterium TMED88 (assembly GCA_002171515.1). Taxonomy (GTDB): domain Bacteria; phylum Myxococcota_A; class UBA9160; order UBA9160; family UBA4427; genus TMED88. The sequence continues at coordinate 8,161 of NHEP01000189.1, forward strand.
GGATTCGATCGGGCTGCCGAACGCCTCATTGGCCTCCAAGGGCGATTTGCCGAAGGCCTTGAGCGCTGGATCCATGCACGCTTCGGCCAAGCGGTCGAGACGGCGATCAATCGACGCTACGTGACTGTCGCCGTGGCGTTCGCCATTTTTATCGCCACCCTCGGTGCACTCGCGAGCGGCCGTTTGCCCTTCTCCTTTTTCCCCCCCCTCGAGTCGGACCGGGTCATCGCCAAGCTCACAATGCCTTTGGGGACGCCCGCGGAGACGACAGCGAGCGCGGTGCTCCACCTCGAGCAGACCGCTGACCTCGTCTCTCAGGGATTGGCCCTCGATTTTGCGGACGCGCCGCCTGTTCTGCATGTTCTCTCCGCCGTCGGCGGCCACCCCGTTTCCAATGGGGGCTCCGGATCTCCTGGAGGAAGTGGCCCAGCCCTCGATGGTGGCCACATGGGCGAAGTCACGATGCAATTGACCCCGAGTCAATCCCGAACCCTGAAGACCCGCGAGATCGCGGACCTCTGGCGGCAGCGCGCTGGGCACATTCAGGATGCGGTCGAGTTGACCTTCGCGACCTCACTCTTCAGCGTTGGCCAGGCCATCAATATCCAACTTGAGGGCAATCGAGTTGAAGAGCTCCAAAGCGTCGCGGCGGCGATCCGTGCCAAGCTGGCTGAGTACCCCGGCGTCATCGACATCGCAGATTCATTTCGATCCGGTAAAGCAGAACTCAAGCTCGACATTCTCCCCGGCGGTGAAACCCTAGGACTTGGCCTTGGCGATCTCGCTCGGCAAGTTCGGCAGGCTTTCTATGGCGAAGAAATTCAGCGGGTTCAACGCGGCCGAGATGATGTTCGTGTGATGGTTCGCTACCCACGGGACGAGCGGCGTTCCCTCGGTGCCTTGGACGACATGAGAATCCGAACGCCCAATGGCTCGGAAGTCCCCTTCGCGACGGTCGCCAGTGCTGAGCTTGGTCAGGGCTTCTCGACGATTCGTCGCTCTGATCGCCGCCGGGTCGTGAATGTTACGGCCGATGTCGACCGGACACAGATCACCGCCAACGAAGTGATCGCCGATCTACGGGGCGGAGCCCTAGACGAGATCATGCGAGACTACCCCCGAGTCACGACTCGACTCGAGGGTGCCCAGCGTGAGCAAAGCGAAGCCATGGCGAGTCTCCTTCCCACCTTTGGATTGGCGCTCTTTGTCATCTACGCACTGCTCGCCGTCCCGCTCCGGTCCTACGTCCAGCCTTTCATCATCATGAGTGTTCTCCCCTTCGCCTTCGTCGGAGCGATCCTCGGCCACATGTTCATGAAGGGGTTTGATCTAGTCAGCGGCTTAGCGATGATGTCGATCGTCGGCATCATCGCCGCGTCCGGCGTGGTCGTGAATTCGAGCCTGGTCCTCGTTCACTCGGTCAATGGACGTCGCCAACAAGGCCACTCGATTCGTCAGGCCACCCAAGGGGCCGCCATTTCTCGATTCCGCCCCATTCTGTTGACTTCCATGACGACCTTCGTGGGACTCTTGCCTCTGATGCTCAATCGAAGCGTGCAGGCTCAGTTTCTTGTCCCCATGGCGGTTTCACTCGCTTTTGGGGTGGCGTTTTCAACCCTCGTCACGGTGCTCGTCGTGCCCGCCGTCTACGTCATCCTGGAGGATCTCCGTGGCCTCCGCGGTGCCTCTGAAAGAAAGTCTCCCCTGATCCAATCGGCCGCGGACCGGTGAACGAACCATTTGATCCTCGCCCCTCCATCTTCTAGATTGATTGATCTAGATCCGTCGATCGGCCTTCGCGGACCGCCCCTTCGCCCAAAGCCCGGAGTCGACGATAACCGATGCAACCCGGCCTCCGAATCGGAGAGAGGCTCTCGGCATTGAATCTCGTCAACGCATTCTGAGCGCCGCCACGGCGCTGATGGCCGAACGGGGCTATGCGGGCTTGAGCATCGCGGCGGTCAAGAAGAAGTCTGGGCTCCCGTCGGGATCGATCTACTGGCATTTTGAGAGCAAAGAGGCGCTGCTGCTTTCTGTAATCGAGCAAGCCGCGGCTCGCTGGCTCGAGGCCCTTCCTGACCCGTCCAGCTTGACGGGTTCCGCCGAGCAGTGACTCCAAACCTTCCTGCAGGCCGCGGCCAACGCTCTGGAAGAGCGTCCGGAATTCATCCGGGTGATTTTACTCATCAGCCTTGAACGAAGAGACGTCGACTCAACTTCCCTCGCCGCCATTCGTCGCGCCCGGGCGCTGGCCCGACAACGCCTCACCCGCCTCCTCGTTGAAATCCTCAGGCCCCTCGGAGGATCAGAACAACAGGCCCCAATCGCTCGTCGCTTTGCCGATTTCGCACTGATGGTTGCGGATGGCGCTTTCATCGCCCACCACCTCGACTCCGAGGCGGCCGATATTCAGTCCGCATTCGATCTCATGCGGGCTTCGCTGACCGCATTTCTCAAAGAAAACCAAGCCGTGACCACAAAAGTCTAAAGTAGACCTCGGTGGCTCAAGTTGAATCCGTCATTTTTGGTCGCTTTGAAGTGCAGCGCATCGACCGATGGCGCGAATTCATGAGCGTGTTCTATGGACTTCAGTTGAAACCCTCTCGTATACGAGGCGAGTACGCAGCCGTTGTGGACGATGCGGGGGCAAGGCTGCTTATTCACCAGGGCCCGTCCGACGACTTGATTGCCAACGGCTAGCTCTGTCGCGAACTCGAAGGCTTGAAGCAGCGGCTGGATGCATGCGGAGAACGCGCAGGATGGGGCAGCGAATCCGAGGCGCATGCGTGGGGTGCCCATCGACTCTTACGGACCGTGGACCCGGAAAGCCTTACGCTCGAAATCGTGGATCAAACGGCCTCCCATCATGCCTACTCTCCGCCCGCTCACCAACAGACTTACAAGACGGGACCACTCGGCGTCGGTCACTTCACTTTCCAGTCCGCGGACCTCGACCGCTTTGAACGTTTCTACACCGAGGCGCTCGGACTCGAGACCACCGACTACAACGATCTCACGCTTCTCGCCGGAGTCCGTGTCAAAGTCGGTTTCGACCGCGCGAACCCTCGCCACCACTCGATCGGCTGTGCCCGCTTTAGAATTTCGAGCCGACAACGACTCAATCATTTTTCCTCGAATTACCCGATCATGACGCTGTTGGCCGGGCCTTTAAAAGAATCCAGGAAAAGCGCATCCCCATCGCCCACGAAGTCTGCGTCCACCCCAACGACAACCTATTCACGTTTTACGTCATCACGCCCTCTGGATTCCAAGCAGAGATCGGGGCCGAGGCGGCAGGATTCATCGCCCAGCTCTAAGTGCGGCGGGCCCACCGAACCCCGAATTCACCGCGGGCACGTTCAGTAAATCCAGCAATCCTATGCCGAGGGCGCCGTTCGTCGGGGTGAATCTAGGGCAGAAGATAACGCCCTACTGTGAAGGCTCGCACGCTCCCAGGGCTCGCGCGTACTGAGCCGCGCAGTCCGCTACTTGCGAGGGCTCCAGCGGCTCCGTTCCGAGCACACAGCTCGAAAGCGCAGCTTTAGAAGTAATTCCGCACTCAATACAACCTGCGTTCGGCGCCGGCCATCCATTGTCCTGGAATATCTTGGTCACACACGCAGGCCACTCCTCCGGATCAAGCGGGTACTCAAGCGTGCAAGCCACCAGTGCAAGATCAAACTCGAATACAAAGGCCGCACCGGAAACATCGCACTGGCCATCAGAAGCAACCTGTATCACTTCATCTCCACATACCGGATCATTGAAACTTCCTGTGTCAATTTGGGAAAGGGTCGCCGCGCACGCCGAAGCACTACTGGGACCCTCGACCACGACAAAACTGGTTGCTCGGTTCTGCGCATCCACACAGGCGGCCGCGCAGGTGAGATCACTCGAACCCGAATCGGACGAGCAGCTCAAAGCCACGGTCAAAGTCACCATGGCCCCAGCAACCACCGCAGGCCAAAACGCGCGCACCACGACCGGCGAATTTCCAGATTCCACTTAGAACTCTTTCCGGGTCGACGAAGCACAGGCCTCGCCTCATGGGAAATGGAGGCCCGTTCCCCGCGCCGCCCAAGAGCGCACAGCTTGATGGATCGAAGACTGGGAGTCTATCAGAATTCGACCGCCTCCAGCACCTTTTCCCGAGCGAATCAATCCTCTGTGGTCAAGGCTAGACCCAGCTCGCACACCTCTCACTTCAACCCATCGCTCAACCGCCGCCCCGCTCTGCCCGGACCGGACGCATGTCCCCTGAAGAGCTAGCTCTGTTACCCTGCAGCCCTTCGTCAGTGACGACTGAACTCGCGAGAGAGATGACGATGAACAGAATTCAGCCTCGGCGCGAAGACCTCAAACCCAGGACGCTCAGGCGTCATGTCTATCTCACGCTTGGCGCTCCGCAATAAAAACCTTTGATCGACTCATCGGATTCACTTCATTGAGCCCCTATAACCCACTCAGCCCGATTCTCTTACCCTGGCGACATCGCGAACTGGTTGCTCCGCTCGCCCGAAGAAAAATTGCGAGTCGCTACCGCGGATCCACGCTGGGCCTTCTCTGGGCCATTTTGAATCCATTGCTGATGCTCGGCATTTACACATTTGTTTTCTCTGTGGTTTTTCATGCCAAATGGGGACTGGAATCAACCGGGCGATCGTCTTTCGCGCTGTTCCTCTTCTCAGGATTCATCCTCTACTCAGTCTTCTCGGATGCTGTCAACGAAGCCCCCTCTCTCCTTGTGCAAAACCGACTGTATATACGCCAGCTCATCTTTCCCACCGAGCTTTTGGCGTGGATCAGCTTAATCAGCGGCTTATTCCATTTTTGCATCAACACCGTCATCCTGACAATTTTTTACGGGTGGGTCATCGGGCCCCCTTCCCCATCAGCCCTTCTCCTTCCGATCTCAGTTGCACCGATCATCCTGATTAGTCTCGGCGCTGTATGGATCATTTCTTCGCTGGGTGTCCACCTGAAGGATCTAGGCCATATCGTCGGACTTCTGACCACGGCCCTGCTCTTCTTAAGCCCGATCTTCTATCCAGCCTCTGCCGTCCCCGAATCCCTCCAGCCCCTTTATGCCTTGAATCCCTTCGTAAGCATTCTTGAAAACTCTAGGGCGCTACTTTTCGATCATTCCATTCCAGAATGGCGCGATTGGCTCAGCCCTCTTGCCGGAGCATGGATTTTTGCGTGGTTCGGATATTTCTTTTTCATGAAGACGAAGGAAGGCTTCGCCGATGTCGTGTGAACCTCAGTTAAGAGATCAACGGAACGACTCCCATCGAGACGTCGCGATCCACATCTCCGGCCTGAGCAAAACCTATGCACTCGAAGCACCGACCGGAACGCGCCTCAAGCGAATGCTGAGCCCGGCCCAATCCGGTTCGGCCTATTCACACACAGCCCTCTCAGACTTCGACCTAGATATCTTTCGCGGAGAGACGGTCGGCATCGTTGGCCGCAATGGATCAGGAAAATCCACACTCCTCAGCTTGGTCTGCGGGACGCTTCGCAAAAGCGCCGGAGAACTGGAAGTGAACGGTCACATTGCTCCACTTCTCACATTAGGGGCCGGATTTGATCCCGAATTCACAGGCCGTGAAAATGCCTTGATGAATGCTGCGATCATTGGACTCAAGAAGGCTGAGATCAGGGAGAGCTTGGATTCAATTATCGAATTCGCCGGCATCGGCGACTTCTTTGACCAAAAAATCAAAACATACTCTTCAGGAATGTACGCGCGGCTGGCCTTTTCCGTAGCAATTCATGCGCAGCCGGAAATTCTCGTGATCGACGAGATTCTTTCAGTGGGCGATGATGCTTTCACTCGCAAGTGCCACGCCCGGCTCGCAGAGCTGAAGGAATCCGGGTCAACGATCCTCTTTGTGTCTCATAGCGCGCAGCTGGTCATTGATCTCTGTGATCGCGCTGTGCTGCTTGAGGGCGGCTCACGGCTTCTCACCGCTCGCCCAAAAGAAGTGATTGAGTACTACCACAAACTGATTTACTCAAGCCCAGAGAACAGAGCGACCTTGATCACCGAAATCCAGGAATTCGAAAAATCGGGGTCATTTCACCATCCACCCACTGAGAAAGCTACCGAGACCGGCGGAGCGCCGCGTAAGTCAGGCCGGTTTGACCCAGAATTGAAATCCGAAAGCCGAAGCGAGTATGAACAGCTGGGGGCTGTGATCCGCAACCCTCGGGTCCTCAACGCATCCGGCGAACAAGTTAACGTGCTCAACCGGGGTGGGGAATACACGTACACCTACGAGGTCTCGTTTAGCGAGGACGCCTACGGCGTCCAGTTCGGGATGATGATTAAGACAGCGACAGGAGTTGAAATCTCCGGCCAAGTTTCGCATCCCGACGAGGAAAGAATCGAAAAGGTTCCAGGCCACCACACCCTTCGCGTCGGCTTCTCTTTTCGCGCGAAGCTATCAGCGGGGACATACTTCATGAATGCCGGTGTGATGGGAATTCGCCAGGGCGAGATCATGTACCTCCATCGTGTGCTTGACGCGACCACTTTCCGAGTCGAAGTAATCGAAAGGGATCAACTCACCGGACGGGTTGATCTCAGCGTGAACTCTCCGTGGACTCAGGAGCAGACCGTTGGATGAGGTTCAGACCACATGCCGCCCCTTATTCGAACCATTGAATTTGCAAGAGAATCTTGATTCAGGCGGGATCCGTAAGGGGCAAAGGCGAGCCCTTGGCGTCCTAGAACCCTGCCCTCCCACAGAAATCTACTTGCCCAAACCCATGATCCGAGCGAACGGGCGGAGCAGTCGCGTCAGTCTCATCTTTCGGGCTAAACGACCGAGCTGGCGCAGCGGAAGCATCATGCGCCATGAACGCGACCGCTGCATCATTCGCAACTCACGATCACTCTCAGAAACTCGTTGACGAAGGGCAAGACGCTCCGACTCATCTTGTCTTGCGCGAATTTGCATCGATGCGAGATCGGATTGAGCCTGGACAGCTCGTTCGCGTTCCCCCGCCAAGCTTTCATCCTGTTGCCGAATCTGAGATTCGTGACTCGAAATCACTGACTTCAGGGCTGAGATTTCAGTCACCTGATGCTCAGATTTTTCCTGTATCTCAGAGAGGTTCGACTGGGCTTGCTCCGAGATTGCCTCGAACTCTTCTGCTCGACTCTGCCAATCTCGAGCGCCTTGAAGCTGTTGAGTGAGTCGCTTTTCAGACTCTCTCAGCTGATGGACCAATTGATCGAAAGTCTGTACTTCTTTCAGCAACCCGTCGGCTTGAATCTGAGAGGCTTGTAAATCCTTAGAGGCCTTAAGAACCTCAGACCGGGAGGCTTCTAGATCTTTCGCAAGCTGTTCTTCACGACGGGTCGCGAGATCTAGATCCCCGCTTAAGCGGGCAAAATCGGCCCCCTGCTCATCCAGCCTACCCTCCGCTTCTGCCAATTCCGCGAGAGATTGCTGCAGAATCCCCTGCCTCTCATCAAGTTGCCCCTGCACCACGCGAAGCTCGTCTTCTCGCGATCCGACTTGTTTTTCGAGTCGCTGAACCTTGTCTTCCAACTCTGAATCGGTTGACGGCGAAGCTGGGCCTTCGACGCGCTGCGCCTCGGCCATGGGTCCAGTCCAAGAAAGCGCGTTCTGAGTCCGCCGCCGATCTCCCGGCGCATCCAGGACAGTTTGGTAGTGACGCAAACCCTCTAGGGCGGCCTCGGCAATCGATTCGGAATCCGAAGTGTCCAAAGCCTCCAGCAACACCTGAAGCTCATCACTTGAGGATTTGTTTCCTGCTGCGCGGCTCGCAATCCACACCAACATGAGCTTGATACAGTTGATCAGTTCGCCAACTTGTTGCTCGCGAGACTCTACCCGCAAACGCAGTGCATCCGCTTCCCCGCCCAGCGGCTCGATTTGACCCGCGAGCCGATCGTTCGATTCGGTCAGCTCGACGACTTTTTCCTGCAGTTCTGTCGCCGCGGAATCAGCAACCTCTCGCGCAAACTCAGCCTGGGCAAGCACCGGTCCAAAAACACGCTCAGCTTCAGCGAAAGCGACCCGCAGGGCATCAATCTTCCCCACAGCGACTCTTTTCCCTGCCGCTGCATTTCGCATCCAATCAAAGGTCAATTTCACCCAATCGATCACGTCGCTGCGAACTGACAGTTCTCCCGGAGAAACGACCTCATGGCGAAGCTCAGAAGACAGGAAAGCATCGATCTCGGCGGCAGCCTTTCGGCTCATTCGAGTGAATGAAACCCCCAAATCAACACTGACTTTGTCAAGAGCGCTTCGCCAATCAACCAGCAGCTGCGCGTATTCCACGATAGAGCGCGGGAATCCTCTGCAGGCATACTCAGCCGTCAAGATGCTATTGAGCCAAATCAGAAGAGCTTTTTGTTGGTCCACCGACTCGGCCTTACGAAGAGATTCGGCCATTTCCAGAGGATTTCGGACAGGCAGGACAAACAGAGGGTCGGCATTCAACTGGCCGAGAACCGCCAGCCAAAAAGGAACCAAGCGACACACTCGAGGATCCTTGACTACAAAAAGCGGCGACTCCTGAAATTCTTCTTGGACGATCGCAACCATTTTTGCGACGTAATCTTGGCCAAGCCCTGACTGAACCCAGCCATCCGGGATCGGAGCCAGATCATCCCATGACGAGCCCAGCTGATGCAGTATTTCCTCATGCAAACGATATATTGGACGCGACTCGAAAAATCCGCGTGGATTAATTGACGTGGCATGCATCAAGCTGGCAGGAAGTGACGCCCCACGTAGACTCAAAACACGGGTCAGCGCCGACGTCCCGCTTCGGTGAGTTCCGAGTATTAAAATCGCCTGGCGACGCCGAGACTCAACCGGACGATTTCGAGGCTCTTTGCTGCTTCGGCCTTTACTGGTCCCCGCTCGCGACATCTAAACTCCCAAGATACGTCATGAGGACAGCTTCTTCTGCGGCGAACGCCCTGTGACGGCAATCCCTATTTTCCCGCACACGAGGCGCCGCTCCTGCAGGACAAGCTTCATCTATCCCTCGGTAATTCTCGCGCTTCATTTGATCGCGCACAAAGCCAACTCGACTAGCGATTCACAATAAGGATTTTCAACCCGCCAAGGCATCTATTTCGCCTAAAGATAGGCAAGATGCTCAGAAATCAGGTGATTTCAGTTTATCACGGCTGCAAACGCTTAACACTCGCCCCGAACGTTAATCGGAAAGCCGAGCCCAACGACGGAATCAGACGGCTCTATTCATCAGGCAGTCCCTTCCGTTGAGAACGACGCCGCCATGCCCCAACGAATCGCCTTGAGCGCCTCTACGCAGCCGGTCGGTCCATCCGCAGAGCCCGGTCACGTGCCGTACCCAATCAATCTGTTCCACCCATGACAGGACGATGGCGAACTGAACCATGCCGTACGTCAGTGCTCGACTACCCCAACCCGTGCGACGAAAAGCCGTGCTCTCTGAGCATCTTCACAATATTCGCCTTAGCCACCTGCATCGAAAAGGAACGCTCAATACTGGCATTTGAGTTGGCAGACAGCGTCGACCAGAGCGCCTCATTCTCGTAAACCTCGACGACGGCCTCGGCAAAATCACGCGGATCCTCCGCGACCATAATTTCTGACTCCCAGTCCAAATCCATCCCTTCCACTGCGACTGGGGTCGCCACGCAGGGCAATCCATAGGCCATGCTTTGATTGATTTTGCCTTTGACACCTGATCCATATCGCAGGGGCGCCACTGAGAGCCTCCGCCGACCAAACTGAGCCTCCACATCCTTGAGATAGCCCTCGATGAGCACTCGATCTGAGGCCAGATCTCGAATCTCGTCTGGCGGATTCAGGCCGATCACATGAAAGCGAAGATCCGGGACCCATTCGTGAATCACGGGCAGCACATCAGAGACAAACCAAAGAACCGCGTCAACGTTGGGGGTGTGAGCGAAGCTCCCAATAAAGAGAATCCCATCACGTTTTAGAAAAGGCCGCTCCATTGGCTTGGCCTCATGAATATTACTGACGACATGCACGATTGATCCCGGGACTTTGCTTTGAATCACTTCGCGATCATGCTCACTCACTGCGATCGTTCCATCGGAGCGATCGATCGCCCATATTTCGCTTTGGTGGACCGAATCGGGTGCCGGAGCCACCCCAGTCAACCTTAGCTCGCGCTCACGCCGCAAAAAGTGCAGGTCTACGGTGTCGTATAAAATCAAAGCATTGGGACAAAGCAGCTTCACTGAATCTAGATGCTCTTTGGCCGTATCGGGCCGGCTGACGACACAAAGTTCGAAGGCGCCGCCAAATTCCTGAAGATATTTCTTGACCGAATTTACATACGGTCTGGAGACGACCCGGATCCCATATCTCTCGAGAAGCCGTCGCTCTTCCTGAGCGTCGCTCAGGTTTCCCGGTACAAACGAAACCGAAAAACCCAGCTGAACCAGAAGACGCAAAAAGTTGAACATTCTGAGCGACCCAGAATCCTGATCAGGCGTCAGCATCGTCGCGTCCACGACGAGAGCGTGCGGGCCATTCCCTCGAAGGGCTGCTTTTCCGAGATCACTCCCCGGAGGCAGGCACGCTTTCAGTTCCTGGTCCCATTTTTCACGGAAAAGCAACGCATTTCTCGCCTGATAGGCCTTAAGGGAGGATGTCATGGACCGCCCATGACTCGCGCCCCCAAAGTGGATGACTTTCGACGCCGCTTGATAGACAACGTCCTTACCCGACTCACGCACCCTGAAAGCAAGATCAGTATCCTCGTAATAAGCGGGGACATAGCGCTTATCAAATCCGGATAGATCGGAAAAATCCTCGGCAGCGATCATGATCGACGCGGCCGACACATAGTCGACTTTGCGGGCGAACGAAAACTGCGGATCGTCGGGGTTCTTACCGGACCCATAGTTCGCCGCGCTTCCGTCGTCCCAAACAATGCTCCCTGCTTCCTGAAGTCGCCCATCCGGGAAAATAAGCTGACTGCCGATCAATCCCGCATTCGGGTAGGCGAGCCGCGTGTCCAATAACGCGTCGAGCCAGTGATCTGTCACGAGGGTATCGTTGTTGAGCAGAACCAACTCACGACCTCGAGCTTCTTGAACGGCGCGATTACACGACATCAAGAAACCGAGTTGTTCTGAGTTTCGAATGAGCCGGAGATTGTCAATTTGCGCAAGAGGAGCAAATTGCGCCACCGGAGAGTGATCGTCGACCACCAGGACTTCGTAAGTCGTGTCATTCTTAGCCATCGAAATCGAGCGAAGACAAGCCAGCGTATAGATCAGTTGACCGAACACGGGAATGATGATTGAGACATCCGGCCGATGAACGGGTCGCAGACGAATAGGCAACTCCGCACCCGGCGAATGAACCCCCGCGTATAGCTCGTCCAGAAATCCAGCGGCCGGATTAAGCGATCGTTTTCTTTGCTCGAAAGGCCCCCGGAAGAACTGAAGGCAGAATGCGAAAATCGATGAAGGCTGATAGCCACGTGATATCCCTGAACGGATATAGTGACCCAGCGCACTCTCCCCGACATGAAAGTCGCCGGCATACTCGCTCGCGTAGTAGGCGCTATTGAAAAAAGGGTTCGGTGAGAAGCCTTGCTCGAATCCTGTCTCGATATAGTGATTGATGCTGGGCATCGAGGGCGGGATGCATTCCGCATAAAAATCCCGATACCAGGCAGAAGAAAAGAGCGGATGGGGATCAAGCCCCTCCTCTGCCCCCTGCTCCATAAAGTGAGCCAGCGGCTCCATGCCCGACTCACCGACCTCCGGATGCTGGGCGGCATACCACCGAGGAGCAAACAGAGGATGGGGGCCATCTTCCATGTCGCCTTCTTCCCGAAGGTAATACTCGAGTGGGCCGAGCGCCGAGGGTGAGTCGACGGGCATCTGACGAGCCACCCAGCGTGGATCAAATAAAAAGGAAGGTGCGATCACCGTGGCGCGCCCAGCCAGCGCGCAGTGCTCAAGCAAATTCATCGCACCGGGATCAAATTGCTCGGCATAGAACTCCGGGTCAAATAGCGGATTCGGCTTGAGCCCCTTCCGTTCGCCTATCTCAATGTAATGCCCGAGGAGCGTCTGCGGGATTCCCGTCGGCTGCGTCAGCTGCGCGGCATAGTAGGCCGAGTCAAAGAGAGGGTGAGGTTTCTTCTTTGCCCGATCGCCGAAAAGCAAAAAGTGTTCGATCCGGCTGAGTCCGCCCAAGTCCGAATCGGGCAATTGCTCCGTATAGTAGTCAGGATCAAAGATCGGATGCGGGCTCAGACCCGCCGCGTCTCCCCACTCAAGATAATGACGCATGAGATCTTTCTTCTCGATCCCCAGTTCTCGGACTCTCCGCAAGTAATGCTCCACAGCAAAAAGCGGGCTCGTGCGTCGTCCTTCCTGGGCCCCGAACTCGCTGTAGTGCTCCAAGAGGCTTCCCCGGAAGCGCATGAGATCCGGGTGAACACGCAAGTAATATTCGGGGTCAAAAAGAGGGTTGGGGAGCAACCCCTGGGCCTCTCCTTCCGCCAGATAATGAACGAGGCCAGGGGTACGATCTTCGTCCCGCCTCGGGGCTTGGGCTCGATAGAATTGGGGACGAAAGAAAATATGAGGGCTCGAACCATCTCGGCTCCCTTCCCTTAAATAATGGGCAAGCCGAGCGCCTCCAGTGGTGGGAATTTCTGGATGTTGGGCGCCGTAATAGACGGGGTCAAACAGGGGGTGCGGGGTAAGGCCGCTCAAGTCCCCCTCATCTATGTAATCGAGCAGGGGGTTCGGATTGCCCTTCGTTTTGCCCGCTGATCGATCACGATACCAGTCTGGGCTAAAGAGCGGGTTGGGAGACCGCATCTCAAACGCTCCACGCCGGCAAAAGTGGCCAAGCAAGGATCCTTCAACAGACTCAAGCTGAGGGTTGCTTTTGAGATAATGATCGGGGTCGAAGAGAGGGCTGGGTGAGGCGCCCTCTTTCTCACCCACGGTCAAATAGTGAAAAAGACGGGCACCGCCTTGATGCGAAATCGACGGATACTGGGTCGAGTAAAACGCAGCGTCAAACAAAGGGGTCGGCGCACAACCAGCCTCATCGCCCACCTCGAGATAGTGTTCCAACGCGGAAACCTCGGCATGCGCCACTTCGGGATACTGCGCGACATACCAAGACTCATCGAAAACAGCCTCGACTTCAGCGTAGATGGAGTTCTTTGTGGGTTTTGTCATGGGGCAAATTCAAACCCGTACTGTCGATAAGGATCAAAACCAATCGTTTTTCCAGGGAGCCTACGCGGTTTTCTCAAACCAGAAACTTCCGCCTCCCTGTAGCCCCCCAAAGGTTTCCTCAACCTCTTTGGCCAAATACAGCTGGGCAAAGTGGCTTCCGAAAAACACTCGAAAGGCAGACGAATACATGAGGAGAGCCTGAAGAAGGTATTGTTCATTCCACGACCGCTGCTCTTCGAGGACCCAGCTCTGGGGATATTCCGCGGGCATAAAAATGTCGTGAACATGAATCACCACGCCCGGGGCGAGGCGTGGAAGCACCTCAAGATAGAGAAAGTTGACATCACTCCCGGTCTTGGACACATGAGAAGAATCGATAAAGAGAAAGTCGCCCGGACCCAACCCCAAAAAAGGTTCGATTCCCACGGCCTCGGCTCGTTCGGGGATGAGCTGGCGAATTCCTCTGGGTAACGGCGTGAAGAAATCCGGTGGATAGGGCTCGATGCAGACGATCTCCGTCTTCCCGCCGAGCCACCGTTGATTGACATCCGCTGCAAGGAGGGACGAGTAACCGCTTCCCACCTCGATCATTTGGGCGGGCTCGCGCATCCGCAGCATGCAGTAAAGGGTCCGCGCATCCAGGGACTCAAAGAGTCCATTGGGCTCGCAAAACTGGTGCGGAGAGGAGTCAACCGATTCAGACAGCGGGTAGTCGTAATCGCCCGCAACCGATTGGGCCTGAGCCAAAAACGACCGCTGCGCCTCCAGGTTCAAATCGACCCCGGCCGGAAGGCTCGGCAGACCGGGCCAGATCGCCTCTTTGCGGCGGCTCAAATCTGCCACATCGATCACTGGAGAATAAAAATGGCCGTCCGGAAAGCCCGGCATCAATCCGCTCCCTGCGGGCCTGAGTGCCCTGCTCGCGGATGATTACACCATCCACTGAGGCTGGTCCATCCGCGGCGAAGAGCCCACCAAGCTCGATCTCGTTCGCTGAAAACGGAGCCAATCCTACGCCGAGGTGCCAAACCAACCTCCTCGGCGAAAGGGCTTCGACTTTCGCGGTCAGCCCCACCTCCCAAGACAAAAAAAGCCCCCGCAGCGCAAGGCCGCGGGGGCTTTCAATGCATCCCCAGAAATTCTGGGGCGAAAACAAAG
>NHEP01000190.1 GCA_002171515.1 bacterium TMED88
AGGCACCCATCCAGCAACATCGTGCTGATCGGGTGATTGAAACGCGAGACCACGACACCAAAATGCAATCCAGATGCACTGACGTCGCTGTCGAATGTATAGGGGGACTGAGTCATTTCCTACGACGAGCCTTTCCTGCTCTACCTCGGGTCCGTCCCTCCAGCCGACCGACCAAATGAAGATCGGATCCGGTCCGGCGGACAGACTCCCAAGACATCTGAGGCGCCTCGGCAAGCCGTCCAATCTGAAGAGGACCCAAGGCCGACACTCCATCGGCCCCGAGGAGTTTCGGGGCGAGGAACCAGTGTATCTCGTCTACGAGATCAACACTCAAGAGGGCCGAAGCCAACCCCCCTCCTCCCTCGACCAGAATTGTGGTCAAACCCACCTCCGCCAACCGCTCCATGCCCCTTTGAAGGTCCAACTGACCGGCTCGACCTGGAATCTCGAGAACCTCTACATCCGCCTGGCGCAGTCGCCGACGCCCGGGGGCCCCTTGGCGACAAAGGACGATCGAAAGCACTCCGAACTCCGCCGCGTAGAGCCGGGATGAAGGCGGGACCCGAAGCCTGGAATCCACCAAAACTCGCACCGGCCGTGCGATGATCTGCCCACCGCGCCGGGCTGTAAGTTCCGGGTCATCGGCCAACGCGGTCCCGGAGCCCACCATCACCGCATCGACTCTAGCTCTCTGCCGATGGACCCACGAACGGGACTCGGGTGAAGTGATCCACCGCGATTCACCTTGAGCCGTGGCGATTCGTCCATCTAACGTCGCGGCCAGCTTCAGGGTGACGAAGGGCCGCCCCCGGCGGCAGACCGAAAAGAAACCTCGGTGATGGGTTTGGCATCGCGACTCAAGAACACCTTCAGCCACTTCGAGGCCAGCCGCACGCAAAGCCCGCAGTCCCCGACCCGACACGCGCGAGTGTGGATCTCGACAGCCGACAACCACACGACGGAGACCGGCGCGGACGATGGCCTCAGTACAGGGACCGGTTCGACCTTGAAAGCAGCAGGGCTCCAGCGTCACCGCCAGACTGGCTCCCTGCAGAGCCCGGGCGCCATACCGCCGCTCTGCTTGAGCCAGCGCCTGAACCTCTGCATGATGGCCACCGGGGGGTTGGGTCCGCCCGCAGCCGAGAACACGCCCCCCTCGAAAAACGACGGCGCCCACCGCAGGGTTCGGGTGAACACGTCCCGCGCTCCGGGCAGCCCACGACAGAGCCCGCTTCATTTGGACTTCGTCGTACCGAGCCCCGCTCACCCGGGCCCTTCTTGCGGGCCCCGGGAAAGTGCAGGCTCGTCTGATGTACCCGCCTCGGTCTCAGTCGCCTCAAGCCGAGCGATGAAGGCCGCGAAGTCAATCAAATTTTCGAACCTTCGATAGACTGAGGCAAACCGAACGGCCGCAACCGCATCCAATCGGTTCAAGGCCCGCATCACGCGATCGCCGATCTGGCGGCTCGACACCTCGCGCTCGCCACTCTCCTGAAGTGAACGCTCGATGCGATCCACAAGATCTTCGATCTCATCGACGGAAACAGGCCGTTTGACGCAAGCGCTGGTCATACCGGCCAGCAGCTTGGCGCGATCGAATTCTTCGCGCCGAAGGTCCCGCTTAATCACCTTCGGCATCTGCAATTCAATACGCTCTCGGGTCGTAAATCGAAAGCCGCATTCTTCACATTCCCGACGACGGCGGATTTCGTGCTCGCCGCTTACGCGAGTGTCAATCACCCGCGTCACTTCGTCGCCACAGCTAAAACAGCGCACCCGTCAGTCCTCTTCTGACCAACGATCCGGGTAAAGAGGAAAGCGGCGACACAGAGTGGCACTGTCCTCCCGAACAGCTTTCAGGTTCTCATCGTCCTCCGGATTTTCCAGCACCCTGTGAATCAGCCCGGCGATTTCGCCCATGGCCGAATCCCCCATGCCCCGTGTGGTGACGGCCGGGGTGCCAATCCGAATCCCCGAAGTCACCATGGGCTTTCGAGGATCGAAAGGAACCATGTTCTTATTCGCCGTGATACCCGCTTGGTCGAGCGCCGACTGAGCCGCCTTGCCCGTCGTCTCGCGATCAACCAGCGAGAGCATAAACAGGTGGTTATCGGTTCCTCCAGAAACGATTTTATATCCGCTCGCAGCCAGAGCCGCACAGAGAGTCCGCGCGTTGGTCACGATTTTCTCGCTATAGGCTTTGAACTCCGGAGCCAGCGCCTCCTTGAAAGCCGCCGCCTTGCCTGCAATCACGTGCATCAAAGGCCCGCCCTGCATACCTGGAAAAATGGCGCTGTTCACCTTCTTTGCGTAGTCGGCATCGCAAAGAATCAACCCGCCTCGCGGCCCACGGAGCGTTTTATGGGTCGTCGTCGTCACCACATGGGCCAAGCCCACCGGACTGGGATGGACCCCGGCGGCCACCAAGCCTGAGATGTGCGCAATATCCGCAAAGAGAACGGCTCCCACCTCATCCGCAATTTTCCGAAACGCTGCGAAGTCAATCGTGCGAGAGTAAGCCGTCGCACCACATTGAATGAGTTTTGGTCGATGCTGCAGAGCCAACTCCCGCACTGCATCCATATCGATGCACTCATTTTCTTGGCTCACACCATACGGAATAATCTTATAGGCCTTGCCGGAAAAATTCACAGGGCTGCCATGGGTCAAGTGGCCACCATGATCCAGATTCATGGCAAGAATCGTGTCGCCGTGATCCAGCAGCGCCTGATAGACAGCAGCATTCGCTTGTGAGCCGGAGTGAGGTTGCACATTGGCGTGGTCGGCGCCAAAGAGGCGTTTTGCTCGCTCTATGGCCAAGCGCTCCACCTCGTCGACCTCTTCACAACCTCCGTAGTAGCGACGGCCCGGATAGCCCTCTGCGTACTTGTTAGTCAGCACGCTTCCAACCGCTTCCAACACCGCTTCAGAAACAAAGTTTTCCGAGGCGATCAACTCAATCGAAAGCCCTTGGCGCCGGCCTTCACGACGGAGAAGCTCTGCGATTTCCGGATCCGAGTCATCAAGATGGGGGGTGAAAGATCGCACGCTGGCTCCTTTTTTCTTCAACTTCGGTCGTTCGACGCCCGTCATCGAACAACACGCCTCTCCGACGATAACCATTCAGTTTCAGGGCTCGGGGGGAGGAGCCCACTGGGCGCAACAACCGTGACCCGCACGGTTACGCGAGAGAATAGCGAGAACCGTCTAATAATGCGGAACCGAATCGGACGGTGGATCGGGCCGCTCTCAGGCGAAGGTCAACCTGGCTGCGCCAACACCAGCGAAACATTCGTCCCCCCGAAGCCAAAAGAGTTCGAGAGGGCCACCTCCGTCTGGCAGGACCTGGCCGTCTGAACCACATGGTCGAGGGCGCAGTCGGGGTCAATGTCCTCGAGATTGATGGTGGGCGGCAGCACCCCGTCTCGCAGAGCCGCGATGGTGAGGATCGCCTCCAAGGCCCCGGCAGCACCCAGCAAGTGTCCGGTCATCGACTTGGTCGCCGAAACCGGGAGGCTGTCCACCCCGGAGCCAAAAATCCGACGAATCGCGGCGACTTCGCTGGCATCGCCAGCGGGCGTACTCGTGGCATGGGCATTGAGGTACCCGATGTCTTGCGGCAAAAGGCCCGCGTCCCCCAAGGCCGCCACCATGCATCGACCTGCCCCGTCCCCACTGGGGTCGGGCGCCACCATGTGACTCGCATCAGCGGTCGTCCCGTAGCCAAGGATTCGAGCGAGGGCGGGAGCCCCCCGCGATTTCGCTGAATCAGCCGCTTCGAGCACCAGGACCGCCGCGCCTTCCCCAATAAGGAATCCATCCCGCCCACGGTCAAAGGGGCGGCTGGCCCGCTCAGGTTCCTCATTTCGGGTCGTCAGGGCCTTCATCGCAGAGAATCCGGCCATGGCCAGACCGACGATTGGCGCTTCGACCCCGCCAACGATCATCGCGTCAACCTGGCCGCGCCGAATCATCTCCGTCCCCTCGCCAATCGCGTGGGAGCCGCTCGCGCATGCGCTGACGTGGGCCAAGTTCGGCCCCTGTAAGCCGAAATGCACTGAAATCATTCCGCTGGGCATATTACTGATCGCCATCGGGATCGTGAACGGGGAAACCCGGCGGGGTCCCTTTTCATGCAAAACTTGTTGGTTGCTCAGCAGCGTGCTCAAACCGCCGATGCCGCTGCCCACCGCGACGCCGATGCGATCCCGGTTGGCGTCATCGATAACCAATGAGGCCCGTCCAATCGCCTCTTGACTCGCCTTCAGAGCAAGTGCCACCCCTCGGTCCATCCGCCGTAAGTCCTTGGACTCAACCCCATCCAGAACGAGCTGATCGGCGCACTCCGCCGCGATCTGGCAAGGATAGCCGTCCGGGTCAAAACGAGTGACCCGGGCCGCGCCGGACCGCCCTTCACGCGCCCCTTCCCAAGTGCTGCCAAAGTCCGAGCCCAGGGGCGAGACACATCCGAAACCGGTCACGACCACCTCTTTTCGGGGGGTCGGTCGAAGAGTCACGCGATTCAGCTCTCCAAGCGCTCTTTGAGATAGGTCACGGCATCGCCAATGGTTTGTAGCTTCTCAGCGTCTTCATCCGGGATTTCGACGTCGAAATTTTCTTCCATGGACATCACCAGTTCCACGATATCCAATGAATCTGCCCCCAAGTCGTCTACAAAGGAAGCTTGATTGACCACTTCTTCTTTTGAAACGCCCAGTTGCTCAACGATGAGGTCGGTAACGCGGGCTTCGAGCGACATGAATGACTCCCAGCGAAGGTAAAAACCAAGGGTGACACTTCCCTAGCGTGATACGTTCGGCCTCATGATGCAAGGGTGATCGCGGTGTTTTGGTGGGATCCACGCGTATCTGCCCCCCTCAATTCGCCAAAAAATCCTGTACATCCTCGACGTCCCCCCATTGGGAGAGATTGGCCCTCTTTCCACGACGGTCGATCCGGGCCAGCAGCCCCGTCAAGACCCTTCCTGCACCGACTTCGAGAAAGTGGGTGACCCCGAGTTCCTGCATCGAGGCGATCATTTCGGTGAACCGAACCGGCGCGGTCACTTGCTGAACGAGGATCTCCGAAACCCGGGCCGGGTCATCATTCGGGGCTGCCTCAACGTTCGTGACGACCGGCGGGGCCATGGCGCCAAAGGCCACTCCGTCTAGAACAGGTCGGAGCTGGCGGGCCGCGGGCGCCATCAGTTCGCAGTGAAAAGGGGCTGAGACATTCAGCTGTGCAACCCGCTTCGCTCCAAGCTCTTTGGCCGCATCGCAAGCCGCTAGAACAGCCGCCGCCTCACCCGCAATGACAGTCTGCTGAGGTGAATTATAGTTCGCTGGGGCAACAACTTGGCCGAGCTCTTGCGTGACCTTCGCGCAGGCTTCGCGGACAATCTCGGGCCCACAGCCCATCACAGCCGCCATCGCGCCTTCGCCCTCGGCCACTGCCTCTTGCATGAACTGTCCCCGGGCATGAACCGTGCGTACCGCATCCTCGAATTTCATCGCTCCGGACGCCACCAGCGCGCTGTATTCCCCCAGGCTGTGCCCGCCCAGGGACTCCGGCTTGAGCGGACCTGCCTCGGCCTCAAAGGCCCGCAGAAGAGCGATGCTGGTCGTCAGAAGCGCCGGCTGTTGAATCTCAGTCCGGCGGAGGTCCTCCTCGGGCCCATCAAAGCAAATTTGCGAAAGAGACCATCCGAGTGCGGTGTCCGCGGCTTCAAAAACGGCCCGAGCTGCGGCGGACGCTTCGAAGGCGTCTCGCCCCATACCGACCTCTTGAGAACCCTGGCCTGGAAAAAGGAGCGCCAACAAGATCAATCAATCCTCATCCGTTTCGACAATGGTTCGCCCTTTGTACGACCCGCAAACACCGCAGACTCGATGGGGAACCTTCGGCGCACCACACTGGGGACAGACACTCTGCGCCGGTGCAGACAGCGAATCATGCGAGCGACGCTTGTCGCGCTTCGCCTTAGACGTCTTTCGTTTCGGAACTGCCATTTAACTGCTCTCCTCTGCATCCTTCTGCAACACAGCCAGCGCCGCAAAAGGTGATTCGGGTCTCTGATCTTTGCAATCGCAACTCGCCCGGTTGCGATCCACTCCACACTGCGGGCACAGGCCCATGCACTCATCGCGACAAACAGGTTGGAACGGCATGGCGACCGCCGTGGCTTCCGCCAGCAAGGGATCGATCAAGATTTCCTTGCCTCGATACCAACCTGAATCGAGTTCATCGCCCAAACACAATCCAAAGCGTTCGAGCATCTCAATGCTCTCCGGGTCCGGCGGCCGCCGGTCCCGAATCGGCTCAAGGGTCACTCCAAACGATCCTCGAACCCCTTGACGATAGCGCTTGAGGCAGCGGCTGCATTCCACGTCGATGGCCGCATCCAAGCTTCCCTCGAGCGCCAGATCCTCTCCCTGCGCGCACGCCCGAACCTCAAATCGAGGCCACTCGGCGACTGCATACGAATAGTCCTCGCCGGCGCCGGTCCATTCTCGCCACCAGTCGGCATCGGCCTCGAAGTGGTGCTCTGTGGGCGCCTCTGCGACGCGATCGACGGACAGCTTCATCAGAAAAATTCTTATTTTTCAATTACTTGCAGTTGAATTACCACGGGGCGGCCGACCGGGGATAGCAGACCGCGCGCCGCTCTGTCAAAGGCCTGCCGAGCCACGCGGCGCGACTGTGGACGGGGTATGATCCGCCGCCCATGAAATCGATCCGAACACGCTTCGCACCGAGCCCCACGGGGTTTTTGCATTTAGGCAGCGCCCGCACCGCGCTCTTCAATTGGGCCTTTGCCCGCCACCACGGCGGCACTTTTTTGCTGCGCGTCGAGGATACAGACCACGACCGCTCGACCCTCGAATCCGAGGCGGCGGTTTTGGAAGGACTGCGCTGGCTGGGACTCGACTGGGACGAGGGTCCTTTTCGACAAAGCGAACGCAGCGATCGACACCGAGCGGCCATCGCCTCCCTGATCGCAAGCGGGCGCGCCTACCGCTGTGTCTGCTCCAAGGATTCACTCGAGGAACGGAAGAACCAAGATCTCGCCTCAGGGGGGAATGGCCTTTACGACGGGCGATGCCGCGACCTCACACTTGGAGCCGATTGCGGGGACCACACTGTGCGCATCCGGCTTCCCCAGGAGGGGGCTCTCGCCTTTGACGACCTTGTTTTCGGTCCCAGCGGACAGGATGCCTCGCAGATCGGCGATGCCATTATCCAGCGAAGCGACGGGACCCCTTTATACAACTTGGCCGTGGTGGTGGACGACATCGATATGGAGATCACCCACGTCATTCGAGGGGCCGACCACCACCCCAACACCCCGCTTCAAGTCGCGATCTACCAAGCCCTTGACGCGGAACCGCCTTTCTTTGCTCACGTCCCTCTGATTGTCGGAGAATCCGGAAAAAAGTTGTCCAAGAGAAGGGACAACGTCTCCATTCAGGAGTTCCAAGAAGAGGGCCAACTCCACGAAGCGCTCGTCAACTGGATTGTTCGCCTTGGCTGGTCACACGGAGATGATGAAGTCTTCTCGTTGGATGACATCGCGCGCCTCTTCGACCTCGATCACGTCGGGCGATCCGCGGCCCGGGCCGAACCAGCGAAACTTCAGTGGCTGGGCCAGCACTACATCAAGGGATTGAAAAACGACGAGCTCTTCCAGCGAGTCAAACCCTTTCTCGAGGAGATCGCGGAGCAACCCGTTCAGGACAGCCCAGGTCTGAGCCACCTCCTCGACGCTCTCCGGGAGCGAAGCCACACCCTGATGGAAATGGCTGAGCAGACCCGCTGGCTGATCCGCGATGAAATCGAGTACGAGGAAAAGGCTGTCCAGAAACACCTGCGGCCCGTCTCAATTCCCTTACTGCAGGCTCTTCGCACACGACTCGAGAGTGTCGAGACCTGGGACGAAGGCCAGCTCGAGCGCGCTTTCGAGCATGTGGCCGAGCAAGAGGGTGGAATCAAAATGGGCAAACTCGCCCAACCGACGCGGGTGGCGGTCACCGGCCGAGCCGTATCACCGGGAATCTACGAAACCCTCGTCGCCATCGGTCGAGAGCGGTGCTTGGCTCGGCTCGGAGCCGGCCTCTCAATCGCCGAGGCCCGGGCCGCTGCTCAGACCGGATCGTAATGGATTGAGGACAGCCCACCTCCGCACTATGCTGTCAGCGTACTGCACCATCCCCTTCGCGCTTCGGCGACAAGGATGGTGCCCAGACTGTTCCCCGGTCGTCTAACGGCAGGACAGCGGACTCTGAATCCGCGAATCTTGGTTCGAATCCAAGCTGGGGAACCAGTCGAGGCTCTCCCTCACCCAGCGGCTTGTCCCGCTGTCCCGAGGACAAGCGGGTGGAGGGGAAGAATGATCACAAGGATGGCCCCCCCGGCGATCGAGGGACCGAACCCGAACGGACTCTTCCAGTTGCTCTGGAAAACACCGACCGACACACCGACCACCAGCCCAACCACGGACGCCGCAAGCAGCGTGTCGATCACGCCCAATGGCCCGACAAACGCTCCGATCATCGCAAGCAGTTTGACATCTCCCAGCCCAAGCCCGGGGAACCAAAGCCAGTAGTCTGCATCCTGGGGGCGCGGAGGCGTCTCGCCTTCACCGGGCCAATGGGGGAATGTCCTCCCCGTCGCCACCGAGATTCGGGCATGCAGAAAGCCCACGCTCCACAGCACGCCCCCTCCAATCAAGGCGCCGATCAAGCTCTGAAGGACCGCCTGAGCATACGGTGCGCCCGCTTCCAGCGTCTGAACCGCCGGGGCGAGCAAGAGTCCAGCGGCTAGCCCGCCCAATGAAATTTCATCGGGAATAATTTGAAGGTCGAAATCAATCGCGGCGGCCGCCACCAACGCCGCCGTAAACGCCATAAAGAGCAGGCCCTGCGCGGTGAGGCCCCACCGCCACGCCATCGCGGCGAAAAGCACACCCGTCAGAAGTTCGAGTGCAGGGTATCGAGGTGAAATCTGACATCCACAATGACCGCAGCGCCCTCGCAGCCAGAGATAGGAAAAAACCGGAACGTTTTGCCATGGCCGGATGGACATCTGACATTCGGGACAACGAGATCCGGGTGTAACAATCGATTCCCCTTGAGGCAATCGATGGATCACGACATTCAAAAAAGAACCGACCAACAGACCCAAGATGAGACCGAAAGAAACGGACCACATCATCGGCAGCTCACTCAACATGGCCTCAGGGCCCGGCGATTCACTCGCGTTCTCCTATTTGAGATCCCGCCCCTGAAAAATCCAGCCGGCAGCAATCAAAAGCGCGACGGCGTAGCCGACCGCGTAGAGAATAGGCAAAGTGAGTTCCGAAGTCGCAATCGGGAGACCATGAACAGCCTGAACGCTGACATTAAAGGCCTCAAGGTCGGGAAGAAGTCGATACATCCAAGTTGATGCGCCGGCAAAACTCTCATTGCCCGACTGCTGACCCAATGCATACAAATCTCGAGAAAGATGCCCAGCCCCCCAGATCCCTAAGGTGAACAAAGAGGCCAGGAGCGGGGAAGTGAAGGCCGAGAAAAAAGTCGCCAAGGCGACGATGACGACCAGCTCCATTCCAAGCAAGCCCAAGGCCGCGACATGCCCGCCGCTCAGCGGTGCGCCGGTCGCGAGAGAAACCGCCACAAAGGCGATCATCATACACGCCAGCTGGAGCCAAACGGTCATCAAGAGGCCTAGGTATTTCCCAACCAGAAATTCGGAGCGCGACAAAGGCTTTGACAGAATCGTGTAGATCGTACGTCGTTCCACTTCACCATGAATCAGGCCCACGCCAACAAAAACGGCGATGCCGAGGCTGAACAACCGTATGGAGGCGAGGCCAATGTCCTGAATAATTCGCTGCCCCTCGACATATGACAGGCTCGCGATCACAACCGCAACGCCGATCACCCCCACGGCAAAGAAAAGGAGCGCGTAGAGGACTTTGTTCCGAATTGCCTCGCGAACAGTATTGGTCGCAATCGGCCAAACGTGACGCATTCGAATCACGATCTCTCCCCTTTTCTTGCGGATTCATTGCGGATCAAATGCGAAGACGAGGTCGAAACCGCCTCCAAAAAGATCTTCTCAAGAGACACTCGATGGGGCGTCACCGAAACGACCTCAGCACCGGCCTCAAGGCCAAGGCGAAGGAGTTGGCTGACTTGCTTCTCCCGAACGCGAAGTTCAATGCGGCCCCCGACGCCGCGAACACGAGCGCCAAATTTCGCCTCCAGAATCTCCCCCAATTCTGGCGGAAGATAAGACAGGACGACATCGCTCATGAGATCATCCTCGTGGAGGAAATCCTCGATTCTGCCCTCGTACCGGATTCGACCCTCAACGATGATCGCGACTCGATCACAGATAGTCTCCACATCACTCAAGATGTGAGTGTTCATGAAGACGGTTTTGCCTTCCGACTTCAATCGAAGAATGACGTCACGGATTTCCTTGCGACCGATGGGATCAAGACCACTCATCGGTTCATCTAAGAAGACCACTTCGGGGTCGTGCACAAGCGCCTGAGCGATGCCAACCCTTTGCAGCATTCCCTTCGAAAAGGTTCGCAACCGCGATTCGGACGCCTCGCCGAGGCCGACCCATTCGAGCAATTCGGGCACTCGCCGGCACCGACGTTGGCCGTCCAGCCCGGAAAGCCGCGCATAGAAATCCAGAATTTCGCGGGCCGTCAGATAGCCATAGAAATAAGGGTTCTCTGGCAAAAACCCGATGTGCTCCCGAAAATCATTTTCCGAAACGTCGCAGCCCAGAATTCGGGCCTGACCACCCGAGGCCTGAATCAAGCCCATCAAGGCCTTCAGGGTGGTGGTCTTGCCGGCGCCATTGGGCCCCACGAAGCCATAGATCTCGCCCCGCTGCACCGAAAAAGAAACCCCATGCAAAATACGCTTTCGGCGCAGACCGAAGCCAGGGCGATAGTCCTTGATGAGATCGAGCACCTCGACGACTGCGTCCCCATTTTCTCGCATCACAAGCTCCCTCTTTCCTCTGCGTGCAATGTCCCCTCTTGCCGCGCAGCAGCCCAGCCATTCGCTTTAGCCCGGCTGACTGCATCAAAATGAAGGCGATAACGGGATCCGTAGAAGCTGGAAACGATCTCGTCTTGTTCATCATCAAGCAGCCACCGGCTTTGTCGTGACAATGCAACGGGCAGTGAGTCTGGTTCTGGACTTGGCAAACCGACCAAAACCGGATTCGGACCTTCTCGAAGCGATTCCACCGTCGCGATATCCTGACCACGGCGGTCCCGGTAGATCTTGCGCGCCTCGTCGAGAAAGCGCGCTTTTCGCTCAATTTCAATCTCGTCCAGCCCTGCCCGATAGCCCTCTTGAAGCACTGGGTCATCAGTGCCTTGAACCAGCTCGATCAAAAATGCCTCGGCCACGTCAATCTCCGCGGTTTCGGAGCGCAGCCTTGCCACCAATCGGGGTAAGTACGCAGGGGCGCCCGGCAAGCCGCTCGCGGCCTGGATCTGTTCGGCCGCCGATTCGTATTCCATCAAGTAGTAGAAGAGGTTGAATCCGAGATAGAAGCGATTCCGCCACTCCTCAGGGTGATGGTTGATACCTCGTTCGAGCAGACGGTTTGCCGTTCGAACATTCTCCTCACTCTCGGTCAACCATACAGCGGCAAATCGGTAGGGATGTCCGACCCAAGGATTGAGCGTGGTCACCACATCGATCAATTGACCAACATGACCCCCAGCGTTCGCATCGACGGCTGCTGAGCCGCCCACGGCCTGAATCGCTACC
Source organism: bacterium TMED88 (assembly GCA_002171515.1). Classification (GTDB taxonomy): domain Bacteria; phylum Myxococcota_A; class UBA9160; order UBA9160; family UBA4427; genus TMED88. The sequence goes on from NHEP01000190.1 coordinate 11,805, forward strand.
AGCCAGTAGTAATCGGATAGCACCGCATCGAAACCCAGGGTGATTCGCTCGATGATGGAGGGATCGGGAACAAACGCCTCGCCGCGATCGGCCCGTGTCAGCGGAGGAATTTGGGCTTGGACAACACCCACGAGGGCCAAGGCGCAGCAAAACGCGAGCCCTGCCAGCCCTCTGCGCCGCCAGGCGCGGCGAATCGCCTTACGCGACCTGAAATCATCAGGCCGTTGCGCTTCACTCAGCGGTTGATTGGGTTTGAGGTCGTTTCTCATAGCCGACACTCAGAACCGATCCGATGAAGAGTGACGAACGACGCTATCCCACTGCACCGTTCCCGTTGTCGGATGGGTCGGCGGCCCGTGACCACTGACCCCTACGCCACACCACCCACCGGCCGCGTCCGGATGAAAATAAACAAACTCGCTAATCACAGCATCATTATCGAGATTGCCGTACGCCGTCGCCGTAAAACAATTTGCACAGGAACAGCCCGCGAAACCATCCACCACGGTGTCGTAGTCGAAAAAGACGTCCCCGTCCGGCACCCAGCCGACCTCGGCAAAGGCCGTCGCCAAGGGCTGGACGGGCCGGGTCACACTCGTTGGCAGCGTGGCCGTTGTAGCCCCCGGCTCGGGAGCGGACGAAACGTATCGATTAAATTCAGCGAAGTAGCTCTTTTGCGTCTTGGCGAGCGCAGAGAGATTGACAAAGGCCTCCGCCTGCTTTGAGGAAAGCTGGTAATTGACGAACGAAGGGATCGCGACGCTCGCCAACACACCCATGATGCCCACAACGATCATCAATTCGGTCAACGTAAAGCCTGCCCGCTTGCGTAAACCCGATGCTGTCATTCGACCTTCCCTTCCTCAAACTGCTGCGACTCGCCTGACTCATGACTGGGGAGCGACCCTCGAAAGGCTCGGAATGATTGGGGAGCCTTGTCCCAAGGCCCCTCTCTTTCCCGGCAGCTCGGACAACGCCTCCCAGCGGAACCATCAATGTGTCCTGGGCCACCCGCTCCTCGTTCTCGTATCGGCAAAAGCAGGCCTAGGCCTTGAGTCGCTCCAGCAATTTTTCGGGGTTCCGGAGAGGCTCTCGGCGCCCAGGGGGAAAAGCGGTGAGGCCTCGCACCGGGCAATACCTGGCTGCGTCGGGGCTCGAAGCGAGATCCCGGCCCGATTCCACTCTCAGTGGAATCGAGGGCCCAGCCCGGCAGCGAACGCACCGGACTGAGAGGGGGACGCACCTGGGGGCTAACTCAGGGCAGTTGGTTGACAGGCATGGGGGCAGCTGGCAAAGTCCGGCGCCGAGCGTGCTCCCATCGTCTAGAGGCCTAGGACGCGGCCCTCTCAAGGCTGAAACACGGGTTCGAGTCCCGTTGGGAGCACCACCTCTGGTTCCGAGTGCCAAGCGCCTCCGCCGCCGTCAGACAGCGGCCGGCTGCACGGGCGGAGCCCGGATCGCCTAGGCGCCACAAGGAGCGGGACCCGATGAGCAAGATGGCGTTCGTATTCCTCGATTGCGAGTTCGGGGGCCTCGACCCCGAGCTCCATGACATCACCGAGGTCGGGCTCATCGTCACCGACTATCGCTTGGTCGAGTCTGCAGAAGCCCAATGGCGGGTCGCGGCCCGACCGGACCGGATCACCCCGGAGTCAGCCAAAATGTTCGGCTACGACGAAGCCCTTTGGTCCAAAGCACCGCCTCTTCGCGAAGTACTGACCGAAATTGCAGACCTTTTACCCAAAGACGCGAAAGTCGTTCCCGCGGGCCAGAATGTGCGGATGGACATGATGTTCCTCGAAAGGGCCTATAAGAAGTGCGATCTCCCGTACCCCTTTGACTACCATGTCATTGACCTCGCGACGCTGTTCTACGCCTGGACGCTGGTGGCTGGAACCACCGCCGAAGCCCTCTCTCTGCGTCAAGCGGCTACCCAAGCGGGACTGCTGGACGCCAACGGCGTTGCGCATCGCGCCCTCGCAGATGCCCGGCTCACCTTGGAGTGTTTCCGGCACTACGTGGGCCGATTGGGGCCCCGCGATCCCGCGGAGGTGGTTCCGCCGCTTCCGGGGAGCAACGCTGACAAATTGGCCTAATCCGGGTCGATTCGAGCTCGCCACTTCTCGACAGCCCGACGATCGAATCGCGCGATCCCACGGCAAAACCAGCTGCCGGGACGCAGGCAGAGCGCAGACGCGAAGTCGATGATGACCGGGCGACCATCCTCCCCCGCCAAAACATTGCTGCGATGACGCAAGTCCAAGTGGACAACCCCCTTCGCGTGCATGGCGGCCACATTCCGCTCGAGTTCCTTGACGAAGCTCTTGGACACCTTCCCTTTGAGAGCGCGAGATAGCCATGTTCCTGGTCGATACTCCAACGCGAAAGCAAAATCGTCCAGACGCTCAAGCAGCCGTGGAACAGCCGAAACGCCTTCCAGGCGGCGATAGGCCCGCACTTCACGCGCACAGAGCCAGCGTCCCGCCCAGCGCCTCAGCCAGCCCCCCTGCCCCCGAAAATCCTTCACGACGAAGATGCCTGCATCGCCTTCGAAAAGCAGCACATCGGCCTGAAATCCATGCCCGGGACTCAGAACGCGAGAAAGCGAGTCCGCCCAGTCCGGCCGACCCGGGAAAGAGGCCCCTTTTTCAGACAAGGAGCACACGCACGCACACCAAGCCCAGAAGCGCGACAACCGCGAGAAGCGTCCCGAGTTCGTTGTTGGTGTCGAACCGGTTAAATTGCCAGGATTCCTCCCGACAAGATTGAGCCGGATCGCCGCCGTTCACGGAACGCCATCGTGAGGCCCGGGGAAACAGCGCCGGGACGTCTTCACGGTACTCCGCATAGCGAGCCCCGTAGAGCGCGATCAGCCGGTCAGCCTCCGTTTGGTCCTTTCTGGGCAAGTAGGCGAAACCGAACCAGATTGAAAGGAGAACCGCCCCCAGACCGGCGGCTGCGCCGCCTAACATGATCAAAGCCCCGAAACCGATGAGCAGAGTGCCGAGATACAGCGGGTGCCTCACGTAGGCATAGGGACCGGTCGTCGTCAGACGAGCGGTCTTGACCAAGTATCCAACCGCCCAAACCCGGACTCCAGCGCCTGCCAAAACAAAAGGAAGGCCCCACGCCACGCTGGCCCAGCTGGGCTGGCTCCAGACCAGAAGCAGAGCGGCCAGCACGGCTCCGGGGATGAAACGCGGATTCAGATTTTTCGACCGAATGGGGTTCCGCACCCCGCCGAACGTATCAAGCCTCACGCTTGGAGCAATAAGCCTAAGCCGCTCAGCGTCACAGCAAACCGCTAGTCATCCTCGTGCGTGGACACCGGCTGGCGCTGACTCACCATCCGCCACAGCGTCCGACGCAGGCGCTCCTTAAAAATGGGATCCGCCTGAACACCCGCGCCGTCGGCCGCGAGAAACTCCTCGAGTTCAGCCGGGTCGATCGACTCCGCTTCCTCGAGGCCTGGCAGACCCAACGCGGGCTTTGGCGCCTGAGCACTCCCGGCTACTCCCGAAGCACCCTCCGCGGGACCCGCACTGGACCGAGCTAAGGCGGGCTGGACCCCACCGACCGGATCTGAAGACTTCACGCGACTCACCTTGGACTCTCGCCCCCATCTGGCCTGCTCGGGGCGCTTCGCACCCCGAGTCTGACCCTGTGAGACCAACCGGATTCACCGCCGTCCGGCAATCCGTACCCCCTCCCAAACGACGAGGAGGGCCACTCCGACTGCTTCCCCCCTGGGTCCGATCCGCGTTCTCGCGCTCACGTGCCCGCAGGGTACACCTCTTCGTGGCGCAAAAGAGCACGTTGTGGCAACGAAATTGGCTTTTCCCGCGCAAACCCAGTCGGAATCAGTAGGAGAAGCGATCGAGCTGTAGGAAAATAGAACCAAAATAGGCGGTTACGGGCAAGGATTCCGAAACCCTAGGGGGATCCCCGGCCGGCCCAGAAGGCGCGAATCGACCGCCGTCGAGAAAAAATCGAAGCGGAGCAGCCGACTCGCCCCAGGCTCTGGAAAGAGGATTTCCTACGATCGAAGAACGGACTGCAGGCCCGGCGTGCCCTCACTCATCGAGCGGCGCATGCGATACAGATTGGCCTTGATGGCATCTTCAGATTTTCCCAACGCCTCAGCGATGGCTCGAATCGGCTGTTGGCGAAGATGCTTCAGGTGAAAAATTCGCCTCTGCAAAGGCGTCAGTTCCTGCACGATGATCTCCTCGCATCGCACGAGAACGCGCCGAGCCTCTACGGCCTGGTCGGTCGGGACTTCCCCGCCGGCGACATCGAGGGCGCTGCCTGACTCAAGGGGCTCAAGGCGGGGCCGAGGCTTTCGGAATCGCCGGTTCACCTTGTTGCGCGTGATCCCAAAAATCCAAACCAGCAGGGTCGATTGCCCTTGGTAAGAAGGGAGTGCGCTGAGCAGAGTCATGAAGACCTCTTGCGCGACATCTTCAGCCTCGCCGACATCGCTCAGCCGCTTCAGGGCGAACCGGTAGACACGGGGAAAATACGCGGAGTACAGCATGTCAAAATGGGACTGGCTGCCGGCGAGAATCTCGCGCACCAACTCTTCGTCCGACGGCCACGGTTTGCTGTTCGTTCTCGTTCGCACTGGGGGGCTCCTCGCGTCGCTGCGATGCGTCGAGTCCAGAAGATCGGCACGGCCGACCGTTAGCTGATGGATTCTTCTTCCCTCAGCCCCACAGTTTTTCCGGCGCGGTTCCTCTGGTGCCTCGGAGTTCCCTGTCTCCGAAGGCAACGCCTCGCCGGGTCTGTGGATCTGTGCTCTCTGCCTCGCAGTTGGGGGGTTGCTTTCAGAAGTTGGACTCGCGTCCACAGCTTGTTACTAGCAAGGCCCGTGCCAGCGCATTCGAATCGGCAAGCATCCGGACAAAGCCTCTACGTTCAAAGAAAAAAAGGTGTTCCACTCGAAAGAGCCTACATGGGAATTTGACCCCAAGATGGAAAAGAAGTTCACAAATTGGGTCAAATTGAGCCGAGTCTGAATCGAACCAACCTCGGCTCCGCCCCGGGGACCGGTGCCCTTACAACTTGCCCGGAATAATCCACCAGCGTCCCGACCCGAATTCCCAGCGGTCACGTCGAGTCACTGAGGTGGACCAAAATCTCAGCGGGAGGCCGTTCTTCCCCCGAAAGGAGACCTCGACCAAGACCGCATTCGGCTCGATGCGCTCCATCCGATCGAGGCGCACTGCGGTCGGCCGCACAGAGGCAAAGTGCGCGCGCTCCAAGGCTTCAGCCAACGCGGCGTAGTAGTCCGCGAAAGCGGCTTCAGACCGAAAAAATTCGCGCAGAGACGGATCTTCGTAGGTGGCCAGGCTGTTAAATCGACGTGCATTGATCCGGTTGTAGAAGATTCCGCTCAGGGGCACCAAGATCGTAAAATCTGCAGCCCCCCCCGGGTTGACACTGTCGGGGTCGAAACCCGCGTACCGCGCGTGTTGGCCCCATTGGCCGTACCCTGTGAACCCACAACTCACGAGGGCCAACGCCACGCTCAGCATGAGGGCAACGCGCAGACCCCCAAGCACCGCCGGCTTGAACAAGACTTTCAATCCGGGCGACCGGTCACGACGGCCTGGGCCGCGGCCAAGCGGGCCACCGGCACGCGATAGGGAGAGCACGAAACGTAGTCGAACCCCAATCCCGCGAAAAATTCGATGCTCTGAGGGTCTCCTCCATGCTCGCCGCAGATCCCGAGTTTCAAGCGCGGTCGAGTGGAGCGACCCTTTTCGGCCCCCAGCCTCACCAACTCGCCGATGCCCTGCTCGTCGATCGAGACGAAAGGGTCATCCGCCATGATGTCCCGCTCGACATAGTCGGCCAGAAAACCACCGGCGTCGTCCCGGGAGAGCGCGTAACCCATTTGAGTCAGATCGTTGGTCCCGAAGGAGAAAAAATCCGCGTATTCGGCGATCACGTCAGCCGTCAAAGCCGCTCTCGGCACCTCAATCATCGTTCCAATTTGCGGCTTTACACGGCACTTGGGCCGCTCGCGACGGACCGCGGCAATCTCGGTCTCGATCTCGCTCCGCAGCAACGAAAGTTCCATCGGATGCGCGACCAGGGGAACCATAATCTCCGGCTTCACCTTGATTCCTTCACTGGCCACCACACAGGCCGCCTCGGTAATGGCCCTCACTTGCATTCGATAGATCTCTGGGAAGGTGATTCCAACGCGACAGCCCCGGTGCCCGAGCATCGGGTTCCATTCGTGCAGGCTGTCGACTTTGGCCCGCACCTCACCCACCTCGGAACTGGTGTGTCGGGCGACGTGCTCGATTTCTTCCTTGGTTTTCGGAAGGAATTCATGAAGCGGGGGATCAAGGAGCCGGACCGTCACGGGCAACCCCGCCATGGCGCGGAAGATCCCTTCGAAGTCCTGGCGCTGCATCGGAAGCAGCTTGGCCAGGGCGCCTTCGCGGGTCACCTCGTCTCTGGCCAGAATCATCTCTTGAACCACCAACAACCGTTCGGGTTGGAAAAACATATGCTCGGTTCGGCAGAGCCCAATCCCTTCCGCACCGAAGCGTCGAGCCATTTCGGCATCCTGAGGGGTATCGGCATTGGTGCGGACGCGCAGTTTCCGGAAACGGTCCGCCCACGTCATCAACTCGTCGAATGCCCCACCGAGCTCTGGAACGACCGTCGGCACGGTTCCCAAAATGACATCGCCAGTGCTGCCATCCACCGTGATGGCGTCCCCAGCCCGGATCACGTGCTCTCCCACCCGCATCTCGTTGGCCGAGTAATCGATGGCGAGGCTCCCACAGCCCGCCACGCAACACTTTCCCATCCCCCGGGCCACCACCGCTGCATGCGAGGTCATGCCCCCCTTTGCGGTCAGAATCCCTTGGGCCGCATGCATGCCGAGGATGTCTTCCGGCGAGGTTTCAATCCGGACCAGCACGACGCGCTCACCGGCCTTGGATCGAGTTTCCGCCTCTTCCGCGGAAAACACGACCTGCCCGACCGCTGCACCGGGCGACGCAGGCAACCCGCGGGCGATCACTTCCAATGGCTGCGTCCGATCGAGGGTTGGGTGCAGCAGTTGATCGAGGGAGCTTGGCTGAACCCGCGCGATGGCCTCTTCGCGCTTAATCAGGCGCTCATTCGCCATATCGACTGCGATTCGGACCGCCGCGGCTGTGGTTCGCTTGCCGGAGCGCGTCTGAAGCATCCAAAGCTTGTCTTCCTCGATCGTGAACTCAATGTCCTGCATGTCCCGATAGTGGCGTTCGAGGCGCTTCTGAATCCGCACCAGCTCTCGATACGCTTTGGGCATCTGCTCCTCGAGGGTCGCCAGCCCCTCGGTGTCAGCGGTTCGGCTCGCCTCGTTGATCGGCTGAGGGGTTCGGATGCCCGCAACGACATCCTCTCCTTGAGCATTCATCAGGTACTCGCCGTAGAACACGCCCTCACCCGTCGACGGATTCCGGGTAAAGGCGACACCGGTCGCGCAATCGTCTCCCATATTGCCAAAGACCATAGATTGCACATTGACCGCCGTACCCCAGGCCTCGTCGATTCCGTGAAGGCTGCGATAGGCCACCGCTCGATCGTTTTGCCACGAATCGAAAACCGCGGAAATCGCCCCCCAGAGTTGCTGCTCCGGATCTTGCGGAAAGGGCCGACCTGTATGCTCCTCCACGATTTCGAGATATTCCCGAACCAGGCCTCGAAGATCGTTCCCCTCCAACTCCGTGTCCAAATCCACGCCTAAGCGCAGCTTTCGAGTCTCCAAAAGGTGTTCGAAGCGCTCGTGGGGCACCCCAAGCACCACATCGCCATACATCTGAATGAAGCGTCGATAGCTGTCAAAGGCGAAACGTTCGTCGGCCAGGGCAGCCAGCCCTTCGACCGTCTCATGGTTCAGGCCAAGATTCAGCACGGTGTCCATCATGCCCGGCATCGAAACCCGGGCACCGCTTCGTACGGAAACAAGAAGTGGACTTTCTGGGTCCCCAAAACGGCGTCCCCGTGACTGTTCAACACGAGCCAAAGCCGTCAAAACATCCGCCCGAACCGATTTGGAAAGACGTCGCCCTCGAGCATTGTATTCGGAACAAACCGCCGTTGAAATCGTGAATCCGGGCGGGACCGGCACACCCAAGTTCGTCATTTCAGCCAGGTTCGCGCCTTTGCCCCCAAGCGTATCCTTCATCTCCGCGCGACCGTCGGCCTGGCCGTCTCCAAAATAAAAAACGACCCGAGTCGTTGCGCCTGAACTGCTCGGCTGACCGCTGGCCTTCTTACCCCGGGCCGAGGACTTCCGGCGAGCAGGCTTTCCAGCTCGCTTGGCGCCGCTGGCCTTCGAGCGTGCTGCTTTTTTTTTCTTGGCTGCCGTCTTTTTTCGGCGCCCCGAAGGCGAGGGGGACGCGACTTTTCGACGCGCAGGCGTCTTCTTTTTCCGAACGCTCACGAAGCGGCCTCCAAGCGATCTCGCAAATAGTTCAAAACGCTGTCGGCTGAGACCCGCTCCTGACTCATGCTATCTCGCTCGCGAATCGTTACGCAGCCATCTTCAGCGGAGTCAAAGTCCCAGGTTAAGCAAAACGGAGTTCCGACCTCATCCTGCCTCCGGTAGCGGCGACCGATGTTGCCCGACTCGTCATAAAACACATTCATCCGCCGGGCGAGATCCTGATAGAGCCCTCGAGCCGGCTCGGAAAGCTTTTTAGACAGAGGCAAAACGGCGGCTTTGATGGGCGCGAGCTCCGGTGTTAGACGCATCACATTGCGCTTCTCGCCCTGCACCTCCTCCTCCGTGTAGCCATTCACCAGAAGAGCGAGGCAAGTCCGGTCCACACCCATCGAAGTCTCGATCACCATCGGGGTGTAGCGCTCCTTGGTTTCCTCGTCGGTGACAATCAGGTTCTTCCCCGAGAACTCGCTATGGCGCGTCAAGTCCCAGTCGCCACGATCGTGTACGCCTTCGATCTCCTGCCATCCAAACGGAAACAGGAACTCGACATCCTCGGCAGCCCGGGCGTAATGGGCGAGCTCATCTTGCGCATGCTCCCGAAAACGCACATTGGCTTCTGTGAAACCGATGGCCCGATGGAAGGACATGCGGGCCTCGCGCCAACTCTCAAACCACTTTTCACGCTCAGAGGGGTGACAGAAAAATTCCATCTCCGCTTGCTCGAATTCCCGCGAGCGAAAGGTGAAGTTGCGAGGTGTAATTTCGTTGCGAAAGGCCTTGCCGATCTGTGCAATCCCAAAAGGCACTTTGGAACGAGACGCCTCTCGGACTCGCTTGAAACCGGTAAAAATCGGCTGGCAGGTTTCAGGACGCAGGTAGGCCTCGGAAGACGCCTCGACCGACGCCCCCACGTGGGTCTGAAGCATCAGGTTAAAGTCCCGAGCTTCCGTCAGATCGCAGTCTTGGACCGAACCTTTCTTTTTCGTCACCGAGCACGGTTCGTCGGAAATCTGATCAGCACGGAAGCGTCGCTTACAGGTCCGGCAATCGACCATCGGATCCGAAAAATGTTCCACATGGCCAGAGGCTTCCCAAACCCGAGGATGACTCACGATGGCACTGTCGATGCCGACGACGTCGTCTCGTTCGCGGACCACCCTCTGCCACCAGGCCGCTTTCAAGTTGTTTTTGAGTTCGACCCCAAGCGGGCCGTAGTCCCAAAAGCCCGCGATGCCGCTGTAAATCTCGCTTGAAGGGTAAATGAACCCCCGACTCGCACACAGAGACACGAGGGTCTCCATGGAGAGAGGATGGCGCGCGGGTTCCCCTGCGGCGCTCCCGGTCGCGGAAATCTCGGACATGACGGATGCGGCTCCCTGGAATCGGTCGGTCTGCGATCCGCGGAAACCGAATCCTAAGTGTTTGGCCACCCGGCCGGGCGACCCTGAAGCGGCGGAGTATCCACCCGAGGAGCCCGAGGTGTCAAGCTGTCCCCGCGGAGAGATTCTTCCAAAAGGGTTTCGCTCCTCAGCTCCAAACCGACGTGGAAGCGATGAAAGCGGAAAAGAAGGCTCTCGGCTTCAGCCAGAGCCTGCCTGCCGAGGGCGAGGCGCTGAAGGCGATCCCAATCCAGTTCCAGCGCCTGCTGGAGAGCCCGCAGCGTGCCCAAGTGCACCGGGAGAGCGGCTGCCCCCACCTCCAATGCATGTTGGGCGCAAACGACCCCGCCATCCGCTACCAAAAAACCGGCCCGCGCTGCGGGGGGCCGGCCGCAGCGCACGCAGCGTCGCAACTCTGGACACAACCCCAGGGCATCCAGGGCTCTCAACTCAACGAGGAGCCGTAATCGACGGTCCGGTTGCGTCTTTTCAATCGTTCTCAGGGCCGACAGAGCAAATTCGAACAAATGGCGTGCTTCGGCCGGACTTCCGTTTTCCGGGGCCATTCGGTCAAGGGTTTCGACGAGGTACCCGGCCAGGGCAAACCGGCCCATGTGGTCTCGCAGAGAAAGAAAGGGAGAAATCAGAATCGCTTGTTCGAGAAAAGCCATCCCCCCCCGACGACCGGGACGCCCCGCAATCCGCAGGTGATTAAAGACATCCAAGGTGCCTGGAAAACGCCGAAAGCTGCGCCTTGCCCCCTTGGCGATCACCGTGAGGCGGCCGAATTCAGGCGTCAAGAGATGAGCAATCCGGTCCGACTCACCAAAATCGACCGCGCGCAGGAGGATCGCTTCGCCCGCCAGCTTCTTCACGCGCCGAGTCTAGGGGCCTTCAGTGGGTTTCGGTATGGCGGGCCCAGAGCGCGGGGTTTCTCCCGGCGCGGGCTTTGTACGAGCCAGCCCTCCGGAGCGGAGCCGTTCGCCAGCCTGGGACTCGGCCAATCGCCTCACGGGGTCGATCCGAAAAACGACGGCGTCATCTGGCGCGGGGCTCGGGGGAGACGCGCTTGTGCTCGCCCACCGGAGGAGCCCCCAGGACAGAACGACCAGCGCACCGCAGAGCCCCCACACCCAAGGCCTTTGAAGCCGCCCCGTTCGAGAAGACCCCGGTCCGTTCGAGGAGGATTCGGGTGCAGGCTCCACCAGCATCCGAGCGATCGTCTCGGAGGGGTCCAGACCGAGCGCTTCTGCCACGGTCCGCACGAATCCCCGAACAAAACCATCGGTTTCGCCATCAAAAAAGCCCGCCTCCAGACGGTCCAGGGAGCGAATCGGTATGCGGGTCACCCGGGATAGGTCCTCGGACGAAATGCCCCGCAGCTCGCGTTGCCCCCGCAAGTAAGCCCCGATGCCTCGATCTAATCCCGGCGGATGCTTATCGGCTTCCCATTCCCGGTCGGCCCGTGCAGCCTCGTCCATTTTCGCCCTTACCGCGCGTTCCGCTGCGCTGCTCCGCACAGCCAAAGACCAAACCGCGTGTTCAGGCTCCGAGTCTAACGAAGCAGCTCGAGATACGAGCGGGACTGCTCGCCCCAAGGGCCATACGGAGATCGATCAAGAGCGACGTTGAAGTGCTCGATCGCCTTCCCTCGGTTGCCGAGAGAAACGTAGACCTCAGCCATGCGATAATTCGCCTCAGCGAGGGCGTTGGGAGCCATTCGCCCCGCCTCGGCGGCCTGCTCATAGTGGTTCAGGGCCGGCAGGAAAAGATGCTCCTTTTGGTCGAGAATCCCGAGGTTCAAGTGGGCCGGCGCATAGCGAGGATGGAAATCCAGCGCTTCGTCAAAGCTCGCCCGCGCCGCACCGTACCGCCCCAGCTTAAACTCGGCCCATCCTTTGTTCGTCAGGGCTCTCCAGGGGGAGGAAAATGTCGGGTCCGTGACCAGGGTCTGCGCGCGCTCGATGCTGTCTTCGTAGCGCTCCATCTGGATGTACAGAACAGAAAGGTTCAGCAGCGTTTCCTGATAATTGAAATCGCTGGGATCATCGCTGAGTCGGAGGGCCTCGATGAGTTCGATCTCCGCTTCCTGGAGAAGACCCTTGCGGCGGTAAGCCTCCCCCAAGGAGAGGTAAGTCACCGGATCAGACGGATCCAATCCCTGAGCCTCCCTCAATTTGCGAATCGCCATGGCGGTTCGTCCCTGGCTGAGGTGGTCGATGCCGACGTCTCGGGTGGCACTCGCCATGCCTTCATCAGTTGTCTCACCAGCGACCAAATGCGTCGAGGCGCAGCCAGAGAGCACAAAAAGCCCAAAAAAAGCGAGCCCCAGGACCTTTTTGCCTAGAAGGCCTCGCCCCTGTCGCAGCGCGGGTTGCGATTGATCCGCCTGTATTTGATTCATCGGTCCCTACTCCGGATGCTCTGCCTGCATGAAAGGCCCACCTTGAGGGGCGCGGGTGAATAACTGTCCAAGATTGGGGCGAGAAATCCGGCGCTTCGGGAGCCGGTTCTGCAGGGTTTTGAGGTCGTTTTGGACGGGTCGAGAGGACAGAGAGTCGAGTCCCCGGCCTCGGAATTTGGTGAGACCGATCGAACCGCATCCCGTCCGCGGGTACGCCTCGGCGGGCAGAACCTGCGCCGGACCCGGTGACATCAGGCGCCTCCAGAACGCCTCAGCGTCGGCGAGGCCACTCACTCCCTCGACCAGGTCGTCGTCGAATAAAAACCCAAGGCCTTCGCCAAAGATCAAGGCCTCGTAGAGCGCGTCGTGCAGCTCTGAGACGCCTGCCAGCGGCGTTTCTGCCTCATACAACCAAGCCTGACCGCTCCGCAGCCCGCGCATGGGGAGACAGAGGTCAATCAATCCATTGGAATCCACGAGAGTCGCCACGGCCCCTCGAATCGGCCCTCCCCCCAAGTCTTCGGACTCAAGACACGGGGCGTTGACCGAAGGGCGCAAGCCAATCAGACGATTCTCTCCGAGCGAGATGGATTCAGACCGCAAGACCCACATATCCGCTGTATCGGCGAGAGCCTCCCCCGGCTTGAATTCCGAGACTCGGCAAGGCCGGCGGACAGCCAGTCGGTGACTCGGCCAAATCCGAAGAGCATTTCCGACCTGAGAGGGGCAGATGGCCTTTCGCACGGTCTTCAGCGGGATAGACTCCCAGGGGTGAACGGCCGGGCGAATTACACCCCGGGCGGAATCGAATGAAAACCAAGTCGCGGTGCCCGTGACCCGGGGGCGCAGGCGAGAGACGAACGAGGACGCGTCGATCTAAAAAATGAGTGGGAGAGGCCTCACCCCGTGAGAACCGCGTCACGCTTTGTCAAACGGGCGAACTCACTCTCTGAAAGAACTCGACCGATTCCGGGCAGCGCGTCAAGCACCTTGGGTCGCAGCGAGACGATAGAAGCTTTAACCGGGTGGGGGCCGTCGAGACCTCCTCCTGGAAACAAACCCAGACGGAGCCCAGCGAAAAATCGATGAGTGCCAGCCCCAAGGAAGTTCAAGAGCTTGAACATGTGGCCATTCGCTTTGCCGGGGACTCCGGCGACGGTATGCAGCTGACCGGAACGAAGTTTACCGACGAGACCGCCCTCGCCGGCAACGACCTCTCGACCTATCCGGACTTTCCAGCTGAGATCCGCGCCCCTGCCGGAACCATGGCAGGGGTCTCCGGCTATCAAATCCATTTTTCTTCCCAAGACATCCACACGCCTTCGGACACAGTGGACCTCTTGATCGCCTTCAACCCGGCCGCACTTCGCGCCAACTTCGAAGATGTGCGTTCCCAAGGCACCATCATCATCAACAGCGACTCCTTCACTAAGAAGTCGATGACACGCGCTGGTTACGACGAAGACCCCCGGCCCGATCTCGAGCGACGCTTCAAGCTGGTCGAAATCCCTCTAACGAGCCTGAACCGGGAAGCTCTTCAAGGCCTCTCTCTGACCCAGCGAGAAATCGATCGCTGCAAGAATTTCTTTGCGCTCGGGGTCCTTTGCTGGCTCTACGGTCGACCCATGGAAGCCACCGAACGGTGGCTGGGCAGCAAGTTCAAGGAGGATGTCCTTGAGGCCAATTTGCGAACTCTGAAGGCCGGCTTCGCATTCGGAGAGACCACCGAACTCTTTCCCGTCTCCTACGCGATTCCTTCAGCCAAGATCGAGAGCGGCCTGTACCGCAATATCACAGGCAATTTGGCTCTGGCCTGGGGAATCGTGGCGGCCAGCCAACAGTTCGAGCGCCCGCTCTTTTTGGGCGCCTATCCGATCACTCCCGCCAGCGACGTCCTGCACGAAGTTTCTCGTCACCGAAACTTCAATGTCAAAACCTTTCAAGCCGAAGACGAGATTGCCGCCGCCAGCGCGACAATCGGCGCAGCTTTCGCTGGGCACCTTGCGGTCACCATTTCAAGCGGTCCCGGGTTCATTCTCAAGCAAGAGGCGCTCGGCTTGGCCATCATGGTCGAACTTCCCCTTGTCGCGATCGATGTCCAACGCTCCGGTCCGTCTACGGGATCCCCCACAAAAACCGAGCAGGGCGATCTGCTGACCGCGCTGTTCGGCCGCCACTCACAGGCCCCTGTGCCGCTCCTGGCTCCCAAATCTCCGGGCGACTGCTTCCATACCGTGCTCGAAGCATACGAAATCGCGATCAAGTACATGACACCCGTGGTCATCCTGTCAGAGGGCTACTTGGCCAATAGCGCCGAACCCTGGGCCATCCCAGACATCGAAACTCTGCCTCGAGGCCGAGTCGAGTATGCCTCCTCGGACAATCTGGATGAAGACGGACAATTTCAACCGTACCGAAGAGACCCCGAAACCCTCGCCCGACCGTGGGCGATTCCTGGAACCCCTGGCCTTGAGCACCGAATCGGCGGGCTGACAAAGGAAGACATCAGCGGAAACGTTGTCTACGGACCGGAGAATCACCAACGAATGATCGACCTCCGGGCCCAGAAGGTTGAAGGCATCGCCGATCATATCCCGCCCATTGAAGTCGACGGGCCGGACCAGGGCGAACTTCTCGTGGTCGGCTGGGGAGGCACCTTTGGGCCGATCACCGCCGCGGTGGAGGAGGCTCGAGCGCAAGGCCACCCCGTCTCACAGATCCACATTCGACACCTGAACCCTTTCCCCTCAAATCTGGGCGAAGTGTTGGGACGCTTCAAGCGAGTCCTTTGCCCTGAACTCAACGAGGGGCAGCTCGCCATGCTTTTGCGCGCTCGATACCTGATCGACATTCGAACCTTTTCGAAAATTTCGGGACAGCCCTTCAAAGTTGCGGAAATTCGCGACCGAATTGAGGCCATCCTGAAGGAGGACTCTTGATCGTGGCTGCTTCCGCTCCTTCCGAGAACAAGCCGACCCGCAAAGACTTCGTCGCCGACCAAGACGTTCGCTGGTGCCCGGGCTGTGGCGACTATTCGATTCTCGCCAATGTCCAGCGCATCATGCCCGAGTTGGGTGTCCCGCGTGAGAACATCGTTTTCATATCGGGAATTGGCTGCTCGAGTCGGTTCCCCTATTACATGAACACCTACGGCTTCCATACCATTCATGGACGCGCGCCGGCCTTTGCGAGTGGTGTCAAAGCCGCCAATCCCGACCTTTCAGTCTGGGTCGTGACCGGCGATGGCGACGGCCTCTCCATCGGGGGCAACCACCTCCTCCACTCGATCCGAAGAAATCTCGACGTTCAGATCCTCCTCTTCAACAATCGGGTCTATGGACTCACCAAGGGACAGTATTCGCCGACCTCAGAGGTCGGCATGCGAACCAAGTCCTCTCCCCAGGGATCGATCGATCATCCGATTGATCCAATCTCTTTCGCCTTGGGAT
The DNA here is from genome assembly GCA_002171515.1 of bacterium TMED88. Taxonomy (GTDB): domain Bacteria; phylum Myxococcota_A; class UBA9160; order UBA9160; family UBA4427; genus TMED88. The sequence continues at coordinate 27,495 of NHEP01000190.1, forward strand.
GCGGCGCGACCTTCGTAGCCCGATCGATCGACGTCGACGCTCCCCACATGCAGGACGTCTTACGCAGAGCACACAACCACAAGGGCACGGCCTTTGTGGAAATTCTCCAAAATTGCCCAGTCTTCAACGATGGCACATGGGCCGAACTCGAAGACCGAAAGACACGTTCGGAGACCGCCCTCGTCCTAGAAGAGGGGAAGCCTCTCGTCTATGGATCCCCGGGCAATCTGCACGGGATCGTGATGCAAAGCGGCGTACCCAGCGTAATTGACCTCGCTGATGACGATGACCCGATCGAGCGCGGCGTTGTTGTGCACCATGAGCGGCACGAAACCCCGAGCTATGCCCACCAATTGGCCTCGCTCGCGCGACCTGAGTTCCCGGTGCCGGTCGGCGTCATCCGAGAGGTTGAAAAGCCCTGCTACGAAACCATGCTCACCCAAACCGTCGAAGAGGCCATCGCAAAACAGGGGCCGGGGGATCTTCACGCCCTCCTCAACTCCGGCGACACTTGGCGGGTCGATTAGCCTCTCGCCGCCAAAGCCCCGCCGAGCGAAGACCGGAGCGGGGCGTCATCGGATCGGCGGGCTCTCCCTCAGCGGGCGGCGCCTAGCGACCGGTGTACCGCGGCGGACGCTTTTCGGCGAATGCCCGCATCCCCTCCTGGGCATCAGCGGTCTGGCCACAGAGGAGCTGATTGCGATTCTCGATCGCCATGGCGGACTCAAGAGAAGGCGCATCGATCGCAGCATTCAGGCCTTCCTTCGTCAAGCGGAGCCCCATCGGCGAAGTGCTCAGCATCTCTTCGAGAAGAGGCCGCGCGGCGTCGGGCAGCTCTTCGTCGGGCACGACCTCCGAGACCAGCCCCGTCGCCAAGGCCCGATCAGCATGGATAAAACGCCCCGTCAGCATCAACTCTGAAGCCACAGAAGTACCCACAAGGCGAGGCAGGAAGTAACTCGAGCCCATGTCGCAGGCCGACAATCCGATCCGAATGTAAGCAGCATTCATCTTGGCACTCTGTCCGGCAATTCGAACATCGGAAGCCAGCACGAACGAAAACCCCCCGCCGCAGGCGGCACCGTGCACCAATGAGATAATGGGCTGCGGGCAGCGGCGCATCCGGACGTAGACTTCGGCTAGATACCCCTGGAAGCCCATTCCGCCCCCAAAGAGTTCGCCGGTCCTGAACTCTTCAAAGCGACTGCCGAGATCGAGTCCCGCGCAGAAAGCCCGGCCTGCTCCCCTCATCACGACGATGCGGGTCGAAGCATCCTCGCTCAAACCACCGAAGTAGTCTCGCAGCTCGGTGACCATCTGGACGTTGATCGCGTTGAGGACTTCAGGCCGGTTTAATGTCAGCCACGCGACTTCGTTTTCCTTCTCGATCGAGAATGTTTCATAGTCCAATGGCCAACCTCCCCGGTGCGATCCTCAACGAACGGGTCCCCCGAATCGCCTCAGGCGGCTACTTCCGGTGCAGCCTGAGCCAGGGTCTCGCCAATCGCCGCAGGCGACGCCGCCACGGCCACCCCGTTGGCCTCAAGGGCCGCGATCTTATCGCTGGCCTTCCCCTTGCCGCCTGCAATGATGGCGCCCGCGTGCCCCATCCGTTTCCCGGGCGGCGCATTCTGGCCCGCGATGAAGGCCGCAACCGGGATGCTCATCTCGGAGCGAACGAACTCAGCTGCTTCCTCCTCGGCAGAGCCACCGATCTCTCCGATCATCACGACCGCCCGGGTTTCAGGATCCGCTTCAAAGAGCGTCAAAGCATCGATGAAGCTGGTTCCAATCACCGGGTCGCCCCCAATCCCAACGCAGGTGGACTGGCCGATGCCGATACGGCTCAGCTGATCGACCGCTTCGTAGGTCAGGGTCCCCGAACGGGAGACCACGCCGACCGGGCCCGGACGGGTAATCTGGGCAGGCATGATTCCGATCCGGCACTGTTCCGGGGTCACAACCCCGGGGCAGTTGGGCCCGACCAAACGCATGGAAGAGTCCTGCAGAGCGCTCTTCGCCCGGGCCATGTCCACGACCGGAATCCCCTCGGTGATGCACACCGCTAGCCGGAGCCCAGCGTCGGCCGCCTCCAGAATCGCATCGGCTGCACCCGGGGGCGGCACGAAGATCACAGTGGCATCGGCTCCTGTTTCCGCGACGGCCTCCGCCACCGTATCGAACACAGGCGTTCCATCGATTTCTGTCCCGCCCTTCCCTGGAGCCACACCGCCCACCACCTGGGTTCCATACTCACGGGACAAGCCGGCATGGAATTGACCCATGCGCCCCATCCCCTGAACGATCAACTTGGTGTTTCGATCGCAAAGAATCGACATAGCTAAGCTGCCCCTCCCTGAGCGGCGGCCACCGCCGATTCTCCGGCTTGTTGCAACGTCTCCGCCGGTGTGATGTCTAGCCCCGAGTCCGCCAAGATCTTGCGGCCCTCTTCAGCCATTGTCCCCTGAAGACGAACAACCAAGGGAACCTCGATTCCCAAATCGGCCGCGGCCGCGACCACGCCCTCAGCGATCAAGTCGCAGCGGACGATGCCTCCGAAGATATTGACCAGAATCGCCTCAACATTCGGGTCCCGCAGGATCAACTTGAAAGCTTCTTTCACCTTTTCTTTATCCGCCCCGCCGCCTGCATCCAAGAAATTGGCGGGCTTGCCTCCGCAGTAGTGGATCATATCGAGGGTAGCCATCGCCAATCCCGCACCGTTAACCATACAGCCGATGTTTCCATCGAGGCCCACGTAGGCGAGATCGATTTCTTTCGCGGCCCGCTCGCGTTCGTCCTCCTCGTCGGGGTCTCGGAGCACCGCCACGTCGGGATGGCGATAGAGGGCGTTGTCGTCGAAGTTCACCTTCCCATCCAGCGCAAAAAGATCGCCGGACTCGGTCACGACCAACGGATTAATCTCGACCTGACTGCAGTCTTTTTCAACAAACAGACGAAACAAGCCTTGAACAAAAGGCACCAGCTTCTTGACTTGATCGAACGGGAGGCCAAGGCCGAAGCCCAGTTCGCGGCACTGATATTCGCGCAACCCAACGTTCGGATCGACGTGCACCGTCAGAATCTTCTCAGGCGTTTCCGCCGCCACCTCCTCGATCTCCATCCCACCTTCAGTTGATGCAACGATCGCGTATTTCTCAACCGCTCGATCAAAGAGGACGGCCAAATAGAGCTCGTCGGCAATCGCTGAACCGGCTTCAACATAAACCTTGCGAACCAATTTCCCTTCCGGCGGAGTCTGCGGGGTGTGCAGAGTCATGCCGAGGATTTCACTGGCTGCTTGCTGAGCTTCCGCCGGGCTACGAACGACCTTGACCCCGCCGGCCTTGCCGCGTCCCCCGGCGTGCACCTGCGCCTTGACGACAACCACCGGCGTCCCCAGCGCCTTCGCCGCCTTTTCTGCTTCCTCAGGCGTGGAGGCGAGCTTCCCCTCCGGAACCGGGACATCAAACGACCGGAGCAATTCCTTGGCCTGGTATTCATGAACGTTCATCGAAAACCTTCCGTTCGAAATCGCCCGATTCGACGCCCAAGGCGCCCGAGACGACCGGTCAAAGACCTGATTTACAAGTCGATCTGACCCACGAGCGCCCGCACGTGGTCAACGGATGCGTCGAAGAGCTTCCGTTCCTGGTCATCCAACTCGACTTCCAGAATCCGTTCGACGCCCCCGGCGCCCATCACGCAGGGCACCCCGACGTAGAGGCCGTCCACTCCGTACTCACCGTCACAAAGACAAGCGCACGCGAAGACGCGCTTCTTGTCGAGCAAGTACGCCTCTGCCATCTCAAGAGCGGACAGGGCTGGCGACACGAAAGCGGAGCCTGTCTTCAGCAGGCCAACCACTTCCCCGCCGGCACTCTTTGTCCGTTCAACGATCTCGTCGATGCGCTTGGCGTCGATCAATTGGCTGATCGGCACGCCGGCCACGGTGCAGTAGCGCACCAACGGAACCATTGTGTCTCCGTGTCCACCGAGGACCAACGCGGTGACATCCTTGACGCTGACACCGAGTTCCCACGCCACAAAGGATCGAAGGCGGGTAGAATCGAGAATGCCCGCCATGCCCACAACGCGATTCTTTGGAAAGCCAGACACCTCTTTGAAGGTGTAGACCATTGCGTCCAGCGGATTCGAGATCACGATCACGAAGGCCTCGGGCGCGTGCTCCCGAACCCCTTCGGCCACTTGCTTCATGATGGAAAGATTGGTCTTCAGAAGATCATCTCTCGACATGCCCGGCTTTCGCGCGAGGCCCGCGGTGATGATCACCACATCCGAACCAGCGATATCGGCGTAATCGTTCGTGCCTTGCAGGGCTGCGTCCGACCCAACCAGGGGAGCGCCCTCGGCCATGTCGAGGGTTTTGCCCTGGGGCAGGCCCTCCACGACGTCGAACATCATGACGTCGCCCAGTTCTCGATAGGCGGCGTTCTCAGCGAGAATGCCACCGATGTTTCCACCACCGATGAGTGCGATTTTCTTCCGCATGGCGAGGGGGGACTCCTGTGGGTTCAAGTAATCGGAATAAACCGCCCCGCCAATCCGGGCTGAAACCCATTCCAGCCGGCAGGGACGGCGCAGACCGGCCGCTGGCCCCAAGACCAGCCGAGCCAACCGCTCTGCAGCGCCGAGTTTATAAGGGGTTCCAGCCCTTCGCGCCACGCATTCATCGAGTCGAGTCAGCGCGATCAGCGCGGAGAATCCCCCCGCCCCAAGCGCTGAGGTCCCGAGTCGGCGCTGGGGTTCCCGCGGGTCGGCCTCAGCCCTTCTCGGTGGGCCGCACCCGAATCGAAAGTTCGTCGAGTTGCCCGGCGTCCACCGCGGACGGCGCGTGCATGAGGAGGTCCTGTCCCCGCTGGGTCTTCGGGAAGGCAATCACGTCTCGCAGGCTGTCGGCCTTCGCCAAAACCATGGCCATGCGATCAAACCCAAACGCGAATCCGCCGTGGGGCGGTGCGCCGACCTCAAGCGCCTCCAACATGAAGCCAAAGCTCTTCTCCATCTCGGCTTCGGTGTATCCCATCACCTCAAGGATGCGCCGCTGGACATCCGGGCGATGGTTCCGAAGACTCCCCGATCCAAGCTCGACCCCATTCATGATGACATCATAGTGGGTGCCCCGAACACTGATCGGATCGGAGTCCAGCTTGGGCAAATCCTCATCCAGGGGAGCCACAAAAGGTTGATGGACGTAGCCGAGGCGACCTTTCTCATCCGCCTCGAAGAGGGGGAAGTCGACCACGAAGAGCGCATCCCATTCGCGACCGTCGGTTCGCTCAAGGCGCTCACCCAGGTCGATTCGGAGGCGGGAGAGGATGGCATTGGCCCTCTCAAAAGCATCCGCCTGAAAGAAGAGCAACGATCCGGGCCGCGCTTCGGTCCGTTCGGCAATCGCTCCCTTTTCGTCATCGGACAGGAATTTGACGATGGGCGATCGCCACTCGCCATTTTCATCGATGCGAATCCAACCGAGTCCTCGAGCACCCAGCTCTTTTCGAACCAATTTCTCCAGTCGGTCGATCTCACTGCGTGAAATCGCCTCCGCGTCATGAATCGGAAGGCACTTCACGATTCCGCCCTGCTCCACCGCGCTCGCGAAGGCCTTGAAACCGCTGGTCTCGAAGATATCGGTCATCTCGACCAGCTCAAGCAGGATTCGCGTATCTGGACGGTCGCAACCATACCGCGTCATGGCGTCCTCGAAGGACATCCGTCGGAAGGGCCGCTCCAGCTCAACGCCCGCAGCCCGACATGCGTCAACGGTCACGCGTTCGAGGACTTCGAGAACGTCCTCGACGCCCACGAATGACATCTCAAGATCCACCTGCGTGAACTCAAGCTGGCGATCCGCGCGCTGATCCTCATCGCGAAAACAACGCGCCATTTGGTAATAACGATCGAGGCCGGCCACCATCAGCAATTGCTTCATAATCTGTGGCGATTGCGGGAGGGCGTAAAAGTCACCGGGCTGGAGCCGGCTCGGGACCAGGAAGTCTCGAGCGCCTTCCGGGGTGGCCCGCGCCAACATCGGCGTTTCAATCTCGAGAAAATCCTGGCCCGAAAGCGATTCACGCATCGCTCGCGCCACTTGGTGTCGAATCGCAAGAGCTCGCTGTAAAGGGGGACGACGAAGATCGTGAAGGCGGTGACGCAACCGAACCGCCTCGTCGGCCTCGGTCTCCTCCTCAATCGAAAAGGGCGGCGGGGTCGCAGCGTTCAGGATTCGCAACTCCTGAATGTCTATTTCGATCTCACCCGTGGGCATCTTCGAATTAACGGTTTCCGCCGATCGAGCCTCGACGATTCCACGGGCCAGCAGGACCCACTCTGAACGCAGGCTGCCCGCTCGATCATGGGACTCAGGCGAGGTTTCTGGACGAAAGACAACCTGAACAATGCCATCCCGATCTCGAAGGTCGACAAAGATCACCCCGCCGTGATCCCTTCGGCGGTGGACCCAACCTGCCACCACGACCTCTTCTCCCACCTGGGCGCGCGTGATCGAACCGCACCCATGAGTGCGTCGCAGCGAGCCCATGGCGTCAAGATCAGCAGCCTGCGTTGTCATGGCGTTGCTCCTGGTGGCGACCGCGGGACGGCCAGAGAAAGAGGTCCTGCCCTCTCAGATAAAGAAATCGGAACATGGGCTGTTTGGGCGGATCATCGCCCAAACGCAAAGGGCCGGAATACCCTGCAAAAACGATGAGTTGTCTAGCAACCGCCCCTGCACATGTCAAACGAGGGACAATCGCCATGGCGAGCCGAAACGACTTGAGGAGCGGGCCTAGCCTGGGTCGCTTGCAGACTGAATGCGGTTCCGGCCCGCCGCCTTGGCCCGGTACATCGCCCGATCCGCGGCGTCCAAAAGCTGATCTCGATCCATTCCGTGCTCTGGGCAGCTTGAAACCCCGATGCTCACCGTCAGCGAGAGCGAAGTCCCCGATCCGATCTCAAAGCTGTGGTCCGCCACGGTCTGACGGATGCGATCCGCCACCTGGAGGGCCGTGTCGTGATCGGTGTCAACGAGGACGATCGAAAATTCGTCCCCCCCATACCGGGCCAAGGTATCCACATTCCGAACACAGCGCTCAAGAAGGCGGCATAAACTCCGAAGCGTTTCAGAACCGACCAAGTGCCCATGTCCGTCGTTCACCCTCTTAAAGCGGTCGAGATCCAAGAACAGAACCGACAACGGATCGCCATAGCGATCTGCTCGCTGAATCTCATTTTCAACTGTTTCGAGCAGATAACGGGCGTTGTAGGCGCTGGTGACATCGTCCACGAAAGCACGGTCTTTCGCCGTCGCATAGGTCCCCGCATTGGCGAGAGCCGAGATTCCATGACGGGCCACAATGTCTGCGCGCTCAATGTCACCCGCTCTATACCCCGATGGGTCTCCGAGAACAGCCACCACGCCAGACTCACGACCCTCCCCGCCGAAAGAAACCAACAGCAAACTATCAACAGGAATGCCAGCCTCAGAAAACGCATCATGAAAAGCGCCTTGATGAGCCACTGCGATTCCTTCGAAGGCATCGAGATCAATCCGACCGCCGGCCAGAAGAACTCCGCTCAAGGCCGACGCCTCTTCATCATCGAATCCTCGGAGGGCGAAAGCGTCATTCTGTGCCCCTTGTCCCCTCCTGAAAACAGCCACACCTTTCTCCCGATCAACAGCTCCGAGAAGGAGATCAAGGCACATCGGATAGAGCTCGGTGGGTTCGAGGCAATGAGCCAGGGCTCGGCAATCCTCCATAATCCGGACCGTATCTCGGAGGAATCGATTTTCCGCGAGCAAGTCCATTTCGTGAATCAGACTGAGGCCAATTTCGACCAAGCTGTCATCATCCAGTTCGGCTGACCGAGCCTCGACCCGGGGAGCCAAGCGATGCACGTCGAGCTCAGCATCCTCCTGCAAGAGAACCAACCAGCAGGCGTCCTGCGGACCGGCCTCGATGGCTGCGCTCAGCCTGGCACTGTCCGCCGGATCTCCGCCGGCGTACTCAACGATCATCAAGGGCGGCCCGCCCGCCTCTCCGAGGCTGGAAGTCTGGTCGGCGGACACCGAGCCAGCGGACGACGTCGCGATCGCGAGGGCAAGGCGAGAAGGCCGATCACCCGCTCCGACTCCCACTGCTCTCGCGCCGCGCGATGCTTCGGAGACCCTACTCACGCCTCTCCTCACGCCGACCCAACCCCCCAGCGCGGTCGAATCCGGCTCTGCGGGAATGAACCTCTCGTCATCGGCTCAGTTTAGACGCGCGGACGGGAAAGACCCAGATCCCCGGCGCTCCCCATGAGGGGGCCCGTTGACCAGGCCGGACGAGGCGGGGGCTACCCCTCGGTCCCTCCCCCGGCCGGTTCTGCGGGCAAAACCTGCTGCCACTGAAAGCCTGCGTCATTTGATCTCAAAATTCGTCCCGTCTGACCGACGATAAATCCAACCTGGCCCGAAGGGTCAAAATCAATATCGCGCATAAAGGTGAAGAGGGTCGGGAAAGTGTCAACCGCCGGTGGAGCCCACGTCTGCCCTTCATCCACCGAGGCTCGCACCAAGCCCTTTTCGCCGATGGCCACCGCGCGCCCCGGAACCGAGGCCACGGAGAACACGGCCATCTTTCGATCCAAGTTGCTGTAGCGCCAAGTCTGGCCCCCGTCGGCCGAGGTGAGAGCGACGCCGCCCAAACCACCGATATAGCCATTATCCTCGTCTCGGAAGCGCACTGTAAACAGGATCGGATTCTGAATGACTCGGACCTTCACACCCGGAGACTCATTGACTCGCCCGGCGTAATACCGCTCGAGAAATTCAGGATCGTCGTCCATGTACTCCTCGTAATCCCACGGCGGCTGCCCTCGAAGGCGGACGCGCTCAGAGAGCAAACCGGCGTCTTCCAAGGTGGTGCGTACTTCCTGCATCCGAGCCTCAAGCATTTCGAAAAACTCGAACGGATCGCCATTCCGAGCCAATTCATCAATTTCCTCTGGACTCGCCATCGCCTCGATCGCGACATTCAAGTGCCCATCGTCGGCAATCCCCTCGGCGAATTCTTCAAGGACAGGCTGATACTGATCGTCGAATGTGACCTCGTTGTATCCAAGCTTGATCGGATCCAGCTCCCGAGATCCCTCAATGGTGGAACGCTGCCAAGTTTTCCCGGCGTCTTCGGAGTAAAAAACGTAACCGAACTCACCGATCAGCCAGCAGCGCTGACTCGGCGCCCCGAGACAAAACACGTCATTCAGACTGACGTCCTCGTAAACGGTGCCCCCCTCGCGGATGATGTCCTGCTCTCGGGGAGAGAGCCATTGAAACTGCGGGTGCATCTCGTCCACCGTAAAAGAGACATCAGTCCAAGTTTTTCCACCGTCCTCGGTGCGGACCCGCGTCCCCCATTCGCCGATCGCAAGGGCCGTCTGGGCGTCAATCGCCGCAACGCCGAACAGGTGGGTTCCTTCCGATTCCTTC
>NHEP01000191.1 GCA_002171515.1 bacterium TMED88
CTGGGCTTCCCACCCGAGAAAGTCACGCTCCACAATTGCTTTATGGGGGGCGGCTTCGGCCGCAAGTCTCGCGCAGACTGGGCCGTCCAGACCGCGCTGCTCGCCCAGAAGGTCGGGCGTCCGATCAAACTGATCTGGACCCGCGAAGAGGACGTGCGGCAAGACTACTATCGGCCAGCGGTCTTGAGTCGGTTTCGCGCGGCCCTCGATGCAAACGGAAGGCCGACAGCTTGGGAAAACACGTACGTTGAGAAAATGGAGCCGGTCGAGGCGCCGGTGATCCCTTACGCGGTCGGGGCTCGAGATATCGGCGCAGTCAGCAGTCCAACCCATATACCCTACGGTGCTTGGCGCAGCGTGGACCACTCGTCCCACGGATTCTTTGTCGAGTCCTTCATCGACGAGCTCGCGGCCGCCGCGAACCAGGATCCGGTTGTCTACCGTGACTCGCTCCTCGAAGAGCAGCCAAGACTTCGCGCAGTGCTGCGACGGGCTCAAGAAGAATCCAGTTGGGGATCCGACCTCGGGCCGAACCGAGGGCGCGGTGTGGCTTTGCAGGAATCATTTGGCTCGATCGTGGCTCACGTGGTCGAGGTCACCGTTGCGGATGACCAAGTGAAAGTCGATCGTGTCGTTTCCGCGGCAGACCCAGGCTTCGCCATCTCTCCCGATGGCTTCGTTGCTCAGATTGAGTCGGGCATCATCTACGGACTCACGGCCGCGCTCTACGGCGAGATCACCATTGAGAATGGCCGCGCGAAGCAAAGCAACTTCACCGACTATCCGGCCCTGCGCATGTCAGCCGCTCCCGAGATTGAGGTTCACGTCATCAATAGCGGCTATGCGATCGGTGGCGCCGGCGAACCCGGAACTCCGGGCATCGCGCCGGCTCTCGCCAATGCGATCTTCGACGCGACCGGGAAGCGCCTCCGCCGCCTCCCGATCGAAGGGCAGTCTTTCAACGCCTAGTCTTATCGGATCGACCGAAACGGCAGTCCACCAAAACCCAAATCAGCGTGACCGCGACCCCCAAGCACGTAAGCCATCGGCCTGCCCGGACGCTCGCTGGTTCAAAAGACAGCTGCACTTCTTGACGGCCCGGCCCCACCAAGACCGCCATGGCGAGCCCCCCGTAGGCCCCGAAAACGTCTTTCCGCACACCCTCCACCCTGGCAGCCCAACCCTCGTGATACGATTCCGCGATCACCAGCAGTTGCTCGCCGATTGATTCCGTCTCGACAAGAAGCGAACCCGGCCTCTCACGAAGAATTCGGGCCACCCCGGGCGGATTGGATTCAAGCGATAAAGCGGCTGAAATGATCGCCACTCTTTCGGCATCCACCGTGTCCATTTCCAAATAAGTCCCTGTACTTTGAATGGACTCACTCACTAGTCGAACGCGAGACATGGGGACTTCCATACCGATGTGCCGATAAGTCGGAGAGGCCTCGGAAACGCTCAGGATCTGATTGAGAAGTTTCTTCTTCTCCTCAGACTCTTCTGCCGTGGCGACTAGGCCAATCAGGCCGACATCAATCGGTCGATAAAGTGCGCGGTACCCCGTCATTTTCCGAACGCCAATAATTTCACTCGAAAAATCCGCATGAAGGACCCGCCCTGTTTCAGGAATGTGTCCGAACTCATCTCCCATTGACTCGACAGCCGAAACTCGAAGTGCCTGTAGATCGGTCGGCCGATCTGCCCAGACATAAGGAAGCCCGTAAGCCCCAACATCCAGAACTGCGAGAAGAACAACAGCCCCTAAAGCGGCCGGCCTTCCTCGGACAGCGAATAAGACGACCAAGCCTGCCAACAACAAACTGAGCGGACCCGCAATGATCTTCCACCCCAATCTGATCTCGCCACCTGGAACACCCAATCCGCCACTCAGAACGACTGCCGTCAGAATCACACTCAGAGCCGCAGGGAGAAAAAGCCAACCGGCCCGCTTCGGCAAACTCGACGCGGGCGACATGCGAACGATATCGGCAAATGCAATCGTCATCAGCAACGACGCCGAGAAATATGTCAACAGGAGATAGCGACCGGGTGCTCGAAAGAGACCCACCAAGGGGACCGACCTCAAAAGAGAATAGACACCTCCTGAATCACCTAAAGCCAGCAGGCACGAAAGACCCAGAATCGCACAGCCGAAACCTGCCCAAAATTTCCAACGGCCCAAATCGCGCCAACGCAGTAAAAGCCAAACCAAAAGAACCGGAAAAAAAGAACCTAAATAAGCGTCGGTTTCGACCGACCACGGGACAGAAGAACCGCGGCCTGTTAAATAGGGAACCAGAAGCTGCGTCCAGCCAAAGGGGGTGACAGAAAACCCGCCATAGAACCCCTCGGGCAACGTAGGGCCCTCTGCACGAAAAGAGCTCAGGGCACCTTCGGCTAGGGGAATCAGTTGAATGGCTGCGCACACGAAGCCCAGCGCCACCGCCGCAATGATCCTCATCGCGACTCGAGAAACTAAGCGGCCCTGGGATCGAAGCACCGCCGCTGCATAGAGGGCCTGAACCAGAATAGAAATCCACACACCTTGGGCATGCCCGGCCAGGAGAGAAGAGGCCGTCAAAATCACGATTCCAACTGTCGCAAAGACTGTGTAGCGCTTTCGCGATTCGCGAAGCAGTACATCGATGCACAACAGCAACCAGGGTAAATGGGCGGCAGCCACAATCAAGTTGATGTGCATGTAGTGAAGTATGTTGAATCCACAAAAAGTAAAGCTCAGTGCACCGAACATGGCGGGGCCGACTCCGACACACATCCGTCGAAAAAAGAAGAAGGAGCCCAGCAGGAGCATCACGTAACTCCGAAGCATCTCGAAGTTCAAAGCAGACTCGAAGGAAAGAAAGCGGTAGCTCAAAAGGTTCAAAGGGTGATAAAAGGCACTCTGGCCTTCCGCCAAAACGTGATATCCGTTGAAGCTATAGGGATACCAGAGGAAAGAGTTTCCTTCGCGAAGCGCCTCCTGATAAAATACGCGAGTCGGAACGTGGAGATCCCCGAGATCCGTCCCAATATAGAATTGGCCCAGAAACAGAGGATAGAGCAAGGCGCATATCCCAATCAGCACTGCAGCCAAAGAGATTGCGAAGCCACGATTCGGCATGGCGAAAGAGTAGTCCGTTCGCCAGCGAAGGACACAGCGCATACAGGCCTGATCCTGATTCAACGTCCGAAGGTCACCACTTACAAGATAGCTCCGGGGAAATCGCCCTCGCGGTCTTTATGGCGACCATCACATAGAACTGAACCGCCCCGCCCTTTCGGCCAGGCCCAAGTGCTATTGCTCCTTTGCGCTCGGTCGCCCCGATACGGCATCGTACCAGCGGGACAGATGCACCTGCCCCTTATCATGCGGCAAGCCGTTCAGATTCGCGGCAAAATCCATTGTGCACAGTGCAGTGATGTCCGCCATCGAATAATTCGGACCCGCAAGGTACTCCGACTGAGCAAGCCTTCGGTCTAAAAACTCGAAATACTTGTTCACCATTTGACGGTTGAGTTCGGCGACCGACGGAATTTGCTCCTTGACCACCGCTTTCGTCAGAGGTGAACCATGGGCCCACACCATCCCGACGGGCATCATCAAATAGAGCTCGATACGCCGTAACCACATCTCCACTGCGCCAATCTCTTCAGGCGCTGAGCCAAACATCGATGGCTCGGGATACAGTGCTTCAAGATATCGGCAAATCGCAATCGACTCCGCGATATGGCTTCCGTCGTCCAGTTCGAGCGCCGGCACAGCCCCCATCGCATTGACTTCCCCGATGAAGGCAGGTGATTTGTTTTCCCGCTGCATGATATCGATCTGTTCGAAGGGGATTTCGATTCCCTTCTCGGCAAGGTAAATGTGAACGCGGCGAGGGTGTGGCGCTCCGGGGTAGGTGTACAGCTTCATCGTCTATCTCTCTTTTCCTTTGCGCCGTAGCGCGGGCCAAAATTCCCGATCGCTCTATGACTGATATCTAAAAGGTCGGCATCTGCGCCGTAGTGAACTGACTCTCTGCAGACTAAGATAGCTGCCGAAATCAAGTTCACATCAGGGAAGTGCGCCAACTTTGCGCTTCATTAACCCCGTTTATCTCGCACGAAGGGTGCTCCTGGTTGCACCGATCTGCTTGACCGTTTTCATCTTCGAAGTCGCACTGCGTTTCGTCTGGGAACCGATGGATTATCTCGTCCCGCTAATGATTGCCGATCCCGATATCGGGGATCGCATCGAACCAGGCACCGCAGGCACCGACGATTGGGGCGATCGAAATCAAAGCGTTCCGGGGCAAGTCGATATCGTGGCCCTAGGCGATTCAATGACGTGGGGCCATGCGGCCTCTGCTTCTGGGACATGGCCGGCAGCATACGCAAGGCTAACCCGGCAAAAGGTCTACAATTTCGGGATCGGAGGCTACGGCCCCGCCGAGCATCTTCACCTCTTCGAAACTCGCGGGCCTGGCGCGAATCCGAAACGCATCATCGGAGGCTTGTATCTCGGCAATGATCTCTCAGACTCCTACAAGTCTGTGAATGACTATGGTCGCTGGCAGCCGATGAGAACAACATCGATGGGCGAATTCGATCCTGAAAGATACAAGCTGAACCACTGAACCCGTGCCCCCGCTAATCCGATTCTCGCCCTCCGGAAATGGGTGCGGCAGAACAGCTTGTTGTTTCGATCTTTCGAAGCGGGCAAAGTTGGTCAGTGGATCAACGGCTGGGGGGGATCAACGGGAAGATTTTAGTGGCGACGGCTGTGCAGCTTTAGTCGGTGAGCGTTTTCCAACTCTGATTCAAGGGGATTCGAGATTTCGACAGGTCGACCCGAATCAAATTTCCGTTCAGGAAGGTGCTGAACTCACTCGCGAGTTCTTGCGCCAATTGGCAGGGCGCTCCCATGAGGAGGGGGTCGAAATGACCGTACTCCTGATCCCAGGCAAGGAATCAGTCGTCGTTCGAGCCTGGACCCACGTTGCGGAGGAATGCGAGCCGGCCATTCGGGAACATATTGCGGCAGGGGTGACCAACCGCGATCGGTTGACGTAATTCCTCCAAAGTCTGGATCTAGAAGTCATCGACCCCCTGACCAAGATGCAAGAAGCGGCGGGCGAGGAAAGGCGATACCGCCGCTCGGCGGATAGTCATCCCGTCGACCGAGGCTACGAGCTGATGGCGGAAGCGCTTGTGGAAGCCAATCTGGACAACCCGCGCCGATAAGGCATTTGCCGTACAGCTCGCGCAAGGGGGGCCTGAATTAGACGACATCACGGAGACGTCTGAAGCCCCGAATTTTCGGTTCCAAGGACGCCAAGCTTGAGGGCCATTTTGCCCGCGCCCTCCGCGCTTTCAACGATGCCCAGCCTAAACGCTTCGCGCCATAGTCTTCGAACCCGTTGGCCGGATTCTGCAATTCCTCAGGACCCGTGAGGACAGCAGTGACCCAATAGGCCGGGCAAAACTCGTTTAAAGTCACTACTGTCAGCTTCCGATAACAAGGGGAACGCAGTGGGCCTGCAAATCGGCCATATGGAGAGCAGGAGCCTAAATCGAGCATGAGTGACAGTACCCTGCATCTCGTGGGCGGTCGCCAGAAGGCAGAGCGAGAAATTGGTGCTCAGCCAAAATGGCAGCATTACGCCGAGGCGCTGATTGTATCCCTCGATCTCGACTCCGGTCATCTTGAACCGGTCGTCAACTACGAATCGCCTCCGGAAGTCTGCCCCGAAGAGAAGCCTTCAATTCTCTTCAAGGCAGGCTCTCGAGTGGGCGACCGTTTCTATGCATGCACACAGACCGAGGTCGTGATCTACCAGCTACCCGACTGGACGATCGCTCGAACCATTTCGTTGCCATGTTTTAACGACGTCCACCACGTGCTTCCGCATAGCGAGAATTCGGTACTGGTTGTGTCGACCGGGCTCGACCTTGTCGTAGAGGTCGATTTGGATGGCCATATCCGCCAGGAGTGGAGCGTCACGGGAGATGACACTTGGGATCGATTTTCACGAGAGACCGATTATCGCAAGATCGCCTCAACCAAACCGCATGTGGGACACCGCAACTATATTTTCGAATGTGGTGGCGCGCTGTGGGTAACCCGTGCCAACAAAGGCGATGCAGTGTGCCTCACGACGAATCGCGAAATGCCCCGGATGAGCGAAGTCCCCATTCATGACGGGGTCCTTCGGGGCGATTTTATTTATTTCACTTCGGTCCGCGGCCATGTCATTCGCGTGGCCGCCGAAACCGGCCAAGTCGATCGAGATTTCGATCTCAACAAAATTGCGGAAACACGCACGCCTCTCGGCTGGTGCCGTGGTTTGCATTGGCTCGATGAAGACCGCGTCGCGGTGGGCTTTTCGAGGCTTCGCGGCACTCGGTGGCAGAGAAATGTTCGCTGGGTCAAACATCGCCTCGGCGGAGATGGGTCAGGCGTAATGCCAACGCGCATTGCCGTTTTTGACCTCAAACGTTTGAAACTTTGCCGAGAGTACGATGTAGAGTCGGCCAATCTGAATGCGATTTTCTCGATTCACGATCTGAACCAATAGATCCAAAACCATCAGACGAGAAGCTGAGCTCAAGCCGCGTTATCGCTCGCATCCTCTCGCCGTCTCAACACCGACAGGATGCTGATGGCCTGTCGCCTAAACAGGGTTCCATAGATCAGCAGGTAGATTGCTCCGCCTGTTGTGATCTCCAGGGCGATGTCGATGAGTAGAGGCCAACCCGACCCGAGCCATTGTGAGACCTGCCAGGTGGCTAGCCCCATCCCAGCGGATGCGCAGACCGGTGCGGTGAGGTTGGTCGTATAGTCCCACGGAGAGATTCCCACCTCTCGGCGCAGGACAAGCAGGACAACGATCGAAACTGCCGGAAAGCCAATGAGCCACGCGCCATAAATTCCAGTAGTGCCCCAAACGTTGGCCCCCAGGATAAAACTCGCTGGCAGAACTGCTAAATAGATCATGCGAAAACCCAGAACCTGCATCGGCTTACCCAGGGCCAACAGAAGGTGAGGGATGTTATCCATAAACGAGCGGAACAAGCCGACAGCGCAAAGGACCTGCAGCGGGACGACAAGATGGCTCCACTTTTCGCCGAGGACGAGGGGCACGGCATCGGGCGCCACAACAGCCAGGCCCACTAACACGGGGAAAATCACTGAGGTTACCGCCAGCACAAAACGTCTGAAATGATCACGCATCCGCTCTGGGTCTTCCCGAAGTCGGGCGAAGTAGGGAAGGAAAACGGGACGCATCACACTATTGATCTTCGCCAGAGGCAAGTCGGTGAGAAAAAAGGCCATCGAGTACACGCCGAGGAACTCAACGCTGAACAATTTTCCGATGACCATTTTATCTGAAGAATTAAAGAGAACGGCCGCCAGCAACGCCCCGGTAGCCGGAGCGCCGAATGCGAGAGCGATTCGATAAAGCTTGGGATCCCAGGCAATTTGACGAGGGAATCCGACATAGAGATGAGCCCAGACCGACGAAGCCACTTCTCGGTAAAGAATGCCCATCACCAAAGCCCAGTATCCATAGCCTGCCCAAGCCAAGCCCAACTGCAGCATTCCGCTGGAGATTCCGACCACAAGGCGCATCAAGGAAATTGGCTTGAAGTCGAATTCTCTTTGAAGAGATGCCAATGGCACCACCGCTGTTGCGCGAATTACGAAAGTGAGCGCGACGGCTTGGAAAGGTGCGACCATATTCGGGTTGTCGAAGAAGACTCCAAGCAGTGGCGCAACCGATACGCCAACGATGGTCATCACTGCACCCACAAGACACGTCAAACTCATCATCGCCGCTTTTTCATGCTCGGCGAAACGGTCTGTCTGAACGATGAAGGTCGTGAGATTCAAGGCTGCGAGCATGCCGAGGAACGGCGAAACGGTCTCGGTGAGCGAAAGAATTCCATAGTCGTCTGGAACGAGAATGCGTGCTGTCAGCAACGTCATTCCCCAGGAAACCACCTGCCACACGAGGGTCGTCGAACCCACCCAGAGAACCGCTGATCGAGCGCGCGCCGCAAGGTCGCCGGTCGGCCCGAGGTTCTTCTGTTCTCCCGGACTCTCTGTGTCGCCTGGCTGGGTCTGGTCGGTCATGAATACGCCACTTTCCCGCGAAGAAGGCTCTGAGTGCGCAGAGACCCTGAGACACAAAAACATCGCACCCCGGCCCACTGTCCAACTCGCTTTATCGGAAGCTGCAGCCCTTTAGAGGAGCACGTCCGCGTTTTTTGGTCGGCCCGTAGCCTCTCGGTCGAAAAATGATCCCAACCGGAATTCGCCAAAAAGACAGGCGTTCGGACCATACCGAACCGAAGCCCACGCTCTAAGGCGATTCTCCCCAAGGGAACAAGCCCAGCGGGGCCCCTGAACGCCCATAGAGTCGCTTAGCCGTCCGCTTCGGTGTTCGCCCCCCACCGACTTGGGACGATCTTTCGCCGCCACCTCAGCAAAGCCGCGGCCGGCGCATCGCGGCAATCAAGTTATCGAAATGGCTGCCGAAAACGTACTTTTCAGCCCATATACTTCGCTCGCTGACCTCGCCGCGTTCAGTGCGGGAGGTGGAGGGTCATTTCAGAAGCATTCCGGTTCAGGGTTCGCAAAGCACGAAAGCTTTCGGAGCCGGTCACAAGATGAAGGAAGCTTTTCTGTTGATCCGGAAAAGGGTGGTCCGAGCGGCTTGTGGATTCCCCTCGGACGTTCAAACGAATGAATCTGGGGCAGAACGGCTCCACAAGAGCGCCCAAGTCCAAACGAAAACTTCTGATCGAGTAAAGGCACAAAATTAGAAATGCCGGTGAAAGAAGAAATCGGAGAGGGCCTTTCCCCGGGCAGCCGGTCACTCTTGGCCACTCAACTTCTCGCGGTGAGCTGCCTCGCCATTGTCATTGTTGGCATCGGCTACACGCTGACCTCAGCGGCCCTCCTGCTCTCTGATGGGCGCTGGCTTGCCTTCGCGGAGATTCTGCTTTTCCTCTTGATGGCGATCCTGCTTTC
>NHEP01000192.1 GCA_002171515.1 bacterium TMED88
CTGCGAGTAGAGCACCGTCTGCGACGCATCAAAGATTTGTGAGGCACAATTTTCGACCGCGGTGAGCAAGCGCGCCGGCAGAGTGTCGCAATGGGTGCCCGCGCAGTCTACGGCGGCCTGAGCCACAGTTGCCGGGGCACCCGCCATGAAAAGGGCGGCGAGTGCTGCAAGCCAAAATTTCATTGTGCGCATCACGTTCTCCGAAAAATAGGGGAGGCCCGGGGAGTGACAAAAGTCATCCCCCGGGCCCCCATTGTCCACACATATCAGCATGGGTGTATCAGTTTTTTTCGCCTCTATGCGCGGCGGCGTCCGTTGAACGCCAGACCGGCCAGTCCGAGGCCCATCAAGAGCGCCGTGCC
This sequence comes from bacterium TMED88, assembly GCA_002171515.1. Lineage (GTDB taxonomy): Bacteria > Myxococcota_A > UBA9160 > UBA9160 > UBA4427 > TMED88. The sequence continues at coordinate 363 of NHEP01000192.1, forward strand.
GGGCTCGGGAACGGCTGCGGCGACGACGTCGACCGCCGCCTCGTGAGCCTCCTCATCCTCGAACCCAAACCCGAACACCACTCCCCACTTATCCGAGGAGCTGAGTCCGGCGATGCTTGTGACACCGAAAAGCGCATAGAAACCGTCAGTCGGGTCAGAGGCCCCACCGCCGTTCAGGGTGAAATCGGGATGAGTATCGAAGAAGCTGTTCGAACTCGTCGAGTCCAGCTCGATTCCCGAAAGAACGCTGGCGGCGTTCAAAATTCCGCCGGAAGCATTGTTCCCCTCCACGGTGAAGGTTTCCCCGTTCGGGACAGCGCCAAAGTTCACAGCACCCGTGCCATCCCAGTAAAGGATGCTTGTGCTGGTGGCTGCGAGCGAGCTCGGGGCGTAGACCATCGACAAGGTGTGGGCCGCGTTGGCGGGCAGGACACTCCCATAGGGAAGGGCCGCTGCGCCCGCAGAGGGAATCGAGAAGAAGCCCGGCTCTTCGGCCAGGCCAATCGATCCAACCGGGCTGCCGCCCTCCTCAAGCTCCGCCTCGTAGACGTAGTTGCCGGGCTCGCCATCGGGGTCACACCCGGGTTCGCCGGCGCCGCCAAAGCAGTCGACGTCGATGAATCCCATTTGGACTTTTCCGCCGTCCTGGAAGACCAAAGCATCCATATGGCCGTGTTCTTCGCCGTCCGCGAGGGCGCTCGTGCTGCCGAGTAGGCCGCCGGCGAAGATGGCTGCTAATGCCATTCTTGATATCAGAAATAATCTTTGCTGCACTTTTACTACCCCTTCCCTAACTTTTCAAATTCAGCTCAGAACCGCTTCTCGGTTCTGAGATTGGCTTGCCAAGACCCTGATCTTGTCGCCAGGAGACACTTCCCCGCGGGTTGATTGCGCATGATTCTTGTCTGCCCGACCAACCAGAGAATTCAATCAGTCGCCAAAAAGAACTTTTCACTGCGCCTCCATCATTCCAGTGCCGGCGGAGCAATCGGAGTTCCATCGGCTGATCGGACGGAACGGTATGCCCCTCGGGGTCGATTTTGTTCTTCCCAAAAGCTCGGCTACCGTTGTTCCATGCTTCCCCCCAAGCGGCACCGAAAAGCTATTCCGAGCCGCAGATCGCTTTGGGCCCGTCTTTCGATGGGTTTGGTCGGGGGGCTCGCGATCTCTGCGCTGTTCTTACTGCTGTCCCACGATGCCTGGATCGAACACCCGGCCTGGGATCCGAGCGAGCTGGCCTTCGTTGACGTTTGCGATCTCTGTGAACTGGGCGACTCCATTCCCGGCGGGGCGAGTTTTGATGAACCCGCGCGAGTGCTCTCGAATGGCTTGGTCTGGGACGTTCCCCCGCATCGTTACGCGTTTTCCCCGACTCAGAGGATCTCGGCGGAGCCTTCAACCCCTCGAGCACCGCCTGCGCATTCCGTGTAGCGGTTTGGCTTCCTGTTCGAGACGTCCATCGTTCTCCGACTGAATCCGCGATGATCGGGTGTCCTGTGGACTGCCATCTTGGGGAATTTGTTTGAGAGCGTGGAAGCATCGTTGGAATGCCGGCCGGTGAGCTACGAGCACATGCTCTGTGCCCGCCGCTATCCAATGCTCCCCATCATATCCATGACTCCGCGCGACCTTCGGCAGGACTGCGAGCGGCCTAGCTCGGCTGCCCAGATGTTGTGCGGGGAAGGCGAAAAAAAATACAATGGGACTCTGTTCTCGCTTATTCCGCGTGTGGATCGGCGTGGCTACGCTCGTCTTGACCCCCTCTTTGGGGGTCGCGGACTCGGAAACACGAAGTGTTACGCTTGGGATGCACGAGCGCCTCGTGCTCGACCACGACATGCAACGCATTTCGGTGGGCAACCCCCGCGTGTTGGAAGTGCAGCTGATCAACAGTCGAGAGCTCTTGGCCCTCGGTAAATCCGTTGGCCGGACCAATCTGCTCGTCTGGTACACCGATGGAACCACCGAGGACATCGATTGGTCCGTTCAGAGGGATCTGTCGGTCCTCGAGCAGGTGCTGCGTGATGTTTACCCGACTCTCAAAGTGGAATCCGCCCCGGATCGCAACGCGATCATTCTTCGAGGCATCGTGCCGGATATTCGCTACATGAAGCTTGCCGAAGCTGCGGCCACCAACTATCTCCGCGCGGGTTTGGGCGGGAGCACGCGAGGTGGATCCGTCGTCCTCCCATCGGGAGAAGCGGCGGCGGATCTCCAAGCGGAGGCCGCCGACGGCGGGAGTACCGATGTTGGCACCCAGCAGGACATGCTGAATGCGACGGCCACAACGGCCTCTCCGCGTGGACGGCAGGGCACGGCGGTCATTAATCTGATTCAGGTTGGGGATCTGCCGGCTTCCATCGAAGAGCGTCTGCACGCAGCGATTGACCCGCTGGGCGGCCAAGGGATCACGGTCCGCCGGATCGTGCGGGGCCAGATGCCCAACAACGCCACGGATACCTTCGTGCTCGAGGGCGAAGTCGCGAGTCAAATCGAGCTTTCAAGGGTCTTGATCGCGGCCTCGACTGTGGTCACCGGCCGTACGAGCAGCAGCATTCAGGTCCTCACCAACGAATCCGGCGCCCTCGCCGCCGGCGGTGGCACCGGGGGGTCTGGGGGCGGTGGCCAAGGCTTTGGCAACAGCAACAGCCGGGCCATCGGTTCTGCTGGGCTACGCAATAACCAGATTCGCTCGAATATCGCCCGAGCGACGGCGCTCTCCGCGGGGGGCGGCCGCATTCTCGCCTTCATCCATGTGCGGGATTTGCCTCAAGTTCGGGTCCAGGTGCGCGTCTTCGAGGTCAACCGAACCAAGCTCAAGGATTGGTTCCCGGCGATCAATGCGGTGAAGGTAGACCCAGGGCAGCCGCCCAACGTGAGGCCTCCCTTGATTCCTGGTTCCGGGAACTTTCCCGGGTCCCAGCCGGCCTACGGCGGGACGACTTGGCAGATGGCCAATCGCCTGCTGGGCGGTTTTGCTTCGAGTCAGTGGCAAGTGGTCGCCGGCGACTTTGCGCTCGATGTCTTCATGTCGCTTCTCGAATCCGAAGGGGTCGCACGCAGTCTCGCACGCCCGAACCTCCTTGTACTCTCTGGGGAGTCAGCGATCTTCAATGTCGGGGGGGCGATTCCGATTCAAAACACCTTGACGACCGCAGCGGGCAACCAGAGCTTTACCGATGTGAACTTTCAAGAGTTCGGCATCACCCTGGCGGTTCGGCCTCTGGTCGGCAACGATGACGTCATCACAATGGATGTGAGTCCAGATATTTCGTTTCCCGACCCGGAACTCACCGCCGAGTTGAATGTCGGCACCACCGGCGGTGCCACGACGGCGGCCTTCGAGACCCGAACCCTCAGCACCAGCACCCGGCTGGCGGACGGCGACGTATTGGCGATTGGTGGATTGCTGCAGCAGAAAAGCTCGGTGAGATCCTCGTATACACCCAAAGTTCAAGAGATCCCCGGAGCGGGCTGGCTGGCCAAGAGCCTCAACCGCGACAGCGAAGAGCTTGAGGTGGTGATCTTGCTGAGTCCGACAATTGTTCGCGACCCGATTGATGGCGTCCGGCTCTGGGCCTATCCGAATGCCTCCGACCTTCTGCCCGAGCCTCCCGAAAAGGTCGAAAAAGCATCGTGAAGAAATCCACTCGATTCAGGCCCAGGTGAGGCCCGAAGCTGTTTGAATCCACACCATCAACCCAGCGGCCACTGTTCGAAAAGGGCAGGGCCGAGACGAATAAAATCGATCGGCTAAGCCGAATAAATCCGGAACGCCGTATTCGTTCAACCCGATTCACTTGATTCTTAGAAAGAGGAGTTCAACATGATGCGCATAAATAGAACCAAACGAGCACGCCGACAGGGAGGAGCTGTCCTGGCCGAGTACGGTCTGGTTGTCGCGGGCGTCACGCTGGTGAGCCTGGTAGCGGTCAGCGTCTTCGGCTCTAAGGTGGGCGGACTCATCGGCGCGTCCGCGACGCTGCTGCCTGGCGCCTACACGGACCAGAACGCCCCGGTCCTGGTGGGTGAAATGATGGAAACCCGCACCGAGGACACCAATGGCGACGGCGTCAAAGAGATTGTCGTCGATGCCTCTCGGATCGTCGACTCGGGGGGCGGCTTGGCCGGTCAAGAGCCCCAGACACCCCGCATGGGAGCCGGAATGGGTCTGAACGCTCACGACACCTCCCATCTCTACCAGCTTGGGTCCAAGGACAACATGTTTCACGGCAACTAGGGGACGGCCCCGAAAGGGGCCGTCGCCTGGTGTCGGTGGCATGGAATTGTCAGCGTCAGCATGAGCCGGGAAAGCCAACAGGATTCTCGCGCGAGGGACACTCGTCACCGCGCAGGGGGGATCCTTGTCGAGTTCTGCCTCTCCGTAATGGCCCTGTGGCTCATTGCGGCGGCGATCGTCGATCTGGGCCGGGCTTTCTCGGCGGCCCACCTGCTGCAGAGTGCGGCTCGGTCGGCGGCCCGGGAGATTGCGCTCGATGATGAGACGGCTTGGAATGCACCTTTCCAGACCGCATTGGAAAGAGTGTTCGATCGCAACTACCTGGTGGTGGATGCCGGCTGTCTTGAGGACCTTGCACTGGAGGCGGGCACCACGCCGGACTTTGAGCTGAGAGAGGCCCTTCAGGGCCGGGTGCTCAACTTGGCCCTCAAGCCCCTGATGATCTTCGAAGATGTCCAACTCGACGGGCGACAGAACCGATTGATTCGTTACCCGGGTGCGCTGCTCGCGTCCGGGCAGGAAGACGAGCAGGAGACCTGCGCGCTCGAGAACTACACGGTCGGTATCCCGGAAATCAACGACGAGGATTCTCGAATTGACATTTGGCCGGTGGTCGCGGAACTCGTCGAGGGCTCGTATTCGCTAGAGCCGTCAGGTGGCAGTTCAATCCCGCCGGGCACGGCGACTCTCCTGATCCGTTATCCCTTTCAGGCCGTTGCGCTCACTGCCTGGCGGGTGGTCGATGGCTTCAATCAACCTTTGCTGGCGAGTGAGAACGACGGCTACCAGACCGCCTTCCGCGAGGACCTCGCCGAAGGCGTCGCGACCCTCGATGCGCTGGACGCCCGCCAAAGTGACGGCGGGTTGCAGGCCTACGCGCAAAACGGTCTCGGGAAAACACTCCCCGTCTATGGCGGCCGCCTGGGCCTCGGTGTTCAAGGGGTGCTCGGTCGAGAGGTCCGCCCGTATCGCCGCGTCATCACCGCTCAGGCGATGGCCCCGCGTGAAGTCATTGGGGCGGGGAGCAACTTATGAGCCGCCGAGTTCAGCCGCGCAGGCGCCGGATCGCCTGGTCGGCCTGGCTGCTCCCCGGAGCGTTGGTTGTGTTGAGCCTGATTGGCCTCGGGCTTCTGGCCTCGTCGATGGGTTGGCTTTCCGAGGGCCAAGCGGCGCCTCGGACGGCTCCGGCCGGGACCATTGCGGTGCCCGTGGCGGCGATCGACATCCCCGCGTACACCCGCGTCCGGCTCGACCATCTCATCGATACGCGGACCGGCGATCTGCAAGCGGTCTATCTACCCGAGGGTTCGATTCTCGAGGAGACTATGGTGGATCCAAGGGAACTGATCGGGCGTGTCTTGGCGGCGGATAAGCGTCCGGGGCAGGTCTTTAGCGAGACCGACTTCTTTCCGCCCGGAACCCGGGAAGGCATCGTGGCGGGCATCCCAGCGGGCAAGCGTGCGCTGCGCATCGATGCCACGAAGGTCAATGGCATCGTGGGGCTGGCCCGGGGTGACCGCTTTGATTTGGTGGCCACGGATAATTTGCGAAAGGGACGAAGCGGCCCCATCGTGGTGCAGGGCGTGGCCCAAGGTCAGCTGGGGGCCATGGGGACCTCGGTCCATTCCTCGATGGTCGTCGAGAACGGGGCCGTTGTTCAACCGCTTGAGACGCGCACGATTCCAGGGCGTAGGGCCCAGTTTGTAGAGGAGATGGTGATTGCCGTGGCCTCTGAAGAAGTCGAATTACTGACCCGAGCGCTGCATTCAGGGGCCCGCGTCGACTGTGTCCCCCGCTCTGGTCGTCCGGTCGATGAAGACGAGGCCGGTGCCTCCAGCGCACGCCCGGCAGGGCGGCGGGGCGGGGTCAGCATGGTGGAGACCATCTCTGGCGGCTCTCGGAGCGCGGTGGCTGTGCCCTCGAGCCCGATGATCGTTCCGATCGAATCGATGGACGATCAGCCCGAGCAGCGCGTGCGTGATCCCGAAGACGGCGGGGGCCGCTAACTGTGTTGGCCTTTGTGGCGGTTCTTTTGGCGGGCTTGCTTGGAATGGCGGCGCTCACGATTGATTTGGGGCACGCCACCATGCAGCAACAGCGGCTCGAGAGCTTTGCGGATGCATCCTCCATGGTTGCGCTTCGAAAAGAGGCTCTGCTGCGCTTCAACCTTGCTCGCGATGCGTTGCAGCTCGGTCGTTTGGGTTGCGTCGATGCTGATACGTCGGCGGCCCGCGAGGCCTGCATTGAAAATTGGGTTCAATCCCCGACCCAGGTGGAGGCGGTCTACAAGGAGGTCCTTCCGGATGAATCGGACCGCGGTCAAGGACTGGACGGAGCCCAAGTCGCCCTCGGCCCAAGGGGTCCCGAGTTCCGACGGCTGTCCTGCGGGCCCTTCTGCTGGCGAACTGAGGCGTCGCAGCGCATTCCTCTCCTTTTTGGCCAGGGCTCGAGTCTTCGATTCAACGAGGGCTCTTTTGGCGCAATGATGGATGCGCGAGCCCGGGGGCAAGTCCTCGTTGAGGACGACGGCCAAAGGCCCGCCTCTTTGCGGACCCAGGGCATCAGGATCAAAGCCGATACACGCGCCGAAACCCGGCCGGTCGTCCGGGTGGGCTCGCCGGTCTCCGGCCCCCTGAATCAAAACGCCGCGGAGCCGTTGCAGGCGGCGTCTGCACTTCGGCTGGACGCGGTGCCGGGGCGCGCGGCGTTTGCACTTGAGCTGGAGGCTTGGCGTCGGGCCGGCGGCGGTGGGCGTTTGGTTCTGATCGAGAACGGCACAGGATCGCTCGCTCAGGGGGGTGAAGAGCAAGCGCCGGGACGTCGCCTCATGAATGGAGAGGCCCTTCGGGCAGGTCTGCTGCTGACCGGGGATGGGGAAGACGAAGCCTGGACCCCCCTCCAGGATGCGGAGGGGGCCTACATCCCGCTTTTCGTCCCGGTCAGCGAGACCGGTGAAGAACTCGAACTCGTCGTGGGCTTTGGTTTGGCCAAGGTGGATTGGTCGGAAGGCCTGCAGACCCTGACAGTGACGCGCCTTGAATCCCAGCTGGCCCCGGCCAACGCCACCGCGTCCCCGCGGCTCTGGGTGCGGGGTCAAGCGGGCATCACGCAGCGCATCGAACAGGTACTGGCTTCCCGCGGCAACCTCGGTGATTTCCTCCAGACCCCGGTGCTTCAATGAGAAATCAGAATGCGGGAAGTCTGATCCGAACGCTGCAGGTGCTGGTTGTGGGGCCAAGTCCCGAATTCGCCGGGGAACTGGAAGCGGCACTTTTGGCCGCCACCGAGGCCAGGGTGTCCTTGCGTTCGACAGCTGATTTCTCCGAAGCGGCAGGAGCGTCTCGGGCCCGGCTGCCGGACGTGGTCTGCATCGAGCTGGGAAGCGACGCCGCCAAACTGCGCGACTTCGTGGCGGGACTCCGGGTTTTGGCGCCGGATCTTCCCTTTGTTGGGATTCATGCCTCCGTTCGGGAAACCAGCGCCAGCGCACCCGATGTGCTGGTCGAAGCCGTACGTTGCGGTTTTTTGGATGTCATCGAGCGACCCATTTCGAGTGCGGACCTGCGCCGGGTGATGCCCCAGATCATCGCGGCTGCGCGGGCGCGCGAGACCGCCGGGCGCGTTGTGGTGTTTCACAGCACCAAAGGGGGCGTCGGCAAGTCGACGCTTTCGGTCAATGTGGCGTGCGGGTTGGCTCGACTCCGTCCGGGGCGAGTGCTGCTGATCGATGCCTCCTTGCAACTTGGGGTCTGCGCCGTGGCGCTCGATTTGCCGGGCAAAAGCACGGTCGCGGATGCCGCCCGTGAACGCGATCGTTTGGATGAACGATTGATCCGTGAGCTCGCCGAGCCCCATGACTGCGGTCTCCGGGTGTTGGCCTCGCCTCGTGACCCGATTGATGCCGCCGACGTCGATGACGAAGCCCTGGCTCGAATCATCGCCATTGGCCGCAGGGCTTTTGATTATGTGATTGTCGATACGCTCCCGACCGTCGATGGCACGATGCTGACGATTCTTGATTTGGCGGATCAAATTTACCTCGTCAACCAGGGAACAGTTCCCGATGTGATCGGTGCGGCGCGGCTGCTGCAAACCCTCGATGAACTCGACATTGCGCCGGGAAGACGGGCCGTTGTGCTTAATCGTAACCTGCCTCCGTTCGCCGGGTCTTTGACCGCCGCCGAGGTCGGCGACCGACTTGGAACGGAAGTCGACTACGAAATCCCCCACGACAAGAAAGTGTTGACTGCTCTCAATTTGGGTGAACCTCGGGTCTTGCGGGCGTCGACTCGCTTCGGTTGGGGTCGAGTGATGCGAGGGCTGGTCGAAGATGTCGACGCCTTGAATGCAGAAGCGCCGGAAGACACTGCGGCGGAGGCCAACGGACTCTCTGTGGATTCGGAGGGCACCCTGTGAGTCGTCCCGAGGTACTGCGCGAACGCCTTCGTCGTGCGAAAACCGATGAGATCCGTGGCTGGGCGCGTCCTTCCAGCGGCCCCGCAGCGGTCGCCGATGCGTCGGCCCCCGTCCGAAACCCGGCCAGGTCGGCGTCCTTGGATCTGAAAGGCGAGCTTCAGGCCAGGCTGCTGGACGAAATCGCCAACCGCGGTCTGATGAGCGCCAGCGACGAAGAGATTCAAGCCGCGGTCGAAGAATTCATCGGGCCCATCCTCGAAGAGGAGGAGTTGGCCTTTAATGAGATTGAACGCGCTGACCTCGTTCATGAACTCGTTGAAGAAACCCTCGGAGTGGGCCCACTGGCCCCGCTGATGGCGGACCCCGCCGTCACCGACATTCTAGTCAATGGCCCAGAGGCCGTTTATACAGAGCGCTTTGGGCGGCTCGAAGCCACCCGTGTGTGCTTCCGCGACGAAGCCCATGTGCTTCGAGTCATCGAACGCATCGCCGCCCGGGTGGGGCGACGCATCGATGCGGCTTCCCCGATGGCCGATCTTCGTCTGCCCGATGGGAGCCGAGTCAATGCCACGATCCCGCCGGCAACCCCGGACGGCCCCACCCTCTCGATTCGGCGCTTTGGGCGGAGGCGACTCCGCGCCACCGAATTGCAAAACAACGGGGCGTTCTCCGAATCGATGGGGTTGTTTCTTTCGGAGGCCGTTCGATACCGCCAAAATATTCTGATTTCTGGGGGCACCGGCGCCGGCAAATCGACGCTGCTCGGAGCGATGGCGGAGTTTATCCCGGCGAGCGAACGCGTCGTGACGATCGAGGACACTTTGGAACTGATTCTGGATCAGCAAAACCTGGTGCGTCTCGAGGCCCGCCCTGCCAATGTCGAGGGCCGAGGCCGTATCGCGCCGCGGGATCTGGTGATCAACAGCCTCCGCATGCGGCCCGACCGTGTGATTGTGGGAGAGGTTCGTGGGGGAGAGGCTCTCGATATGCTGCAGGCCATGAACACCGGCCATGACGGAAGCCTGAGCACCGTACATGCCAACGCACCCCGCGATGCGCTTTCGCGTGTGGAGACCATGGTGCTGATGGCCGGGGTTGACCTGCCCTCCCGGGCCGTGCGGGAGCAGATTGTTTCCGCTCTGGATCTGATTGTGCATGTCGAACGTATGGAGGACGGCGTGCGTCGCGTGTCTCGAATCACCGAACTCGCGGGGATGGAAACGGAGACGCCCCTTTTGCAGGAGATTTTTCGTTTCGAGCGACGCGGCGTCACTCAGGGCCGTGTGGAAGGAGACTTTGTCGCTACCGGGATTGTGCCTCGATGCGCGGAAACGCTTCGTCAACGTGGAGCCGTGATGGCTCCTGAATGGTTCCAACCCCGTCCGGGAGGCTCGAGGTGAGGATCCGGTGGCTCGAACGCGCCGGCGTCTTGATCCTAGTGATGGGTCTCGGGTTCCTTTTAGCCTGTGCGTCACAGAAGTTGCCCGGCAAGAATGACCCGACGGTACGCGTTACGAAATTGTTAGACGAATGGCTCCGTGTTCGCGAAGGCGGCGGGTCTTGTGCGAGCGGGGGGAGAAAGTATCCGTTTGTCGACTGCGGTCGGATCCAATCCGCGATCGTCGGCCTTGGGCTCGAATTTCCCAACAACTCCGAGGTTTTGCTCGTCAACGCGGTGATCGCCTATGAAACAAACCAGCCCGAAAACGCCGAGAGCTATCTTGATGCATTGCTCGAACAGGAATCCACCGAGCCGGGGGTTGCCGTGTTGCGGAGCCGGCTTGCCCTCGATCAAGGAAACCTCCCCCACGCACGGCGTCTCCTGAATGAACAAGTGAACTTGACCCCCGATGCGGCCGATCTGCGGGAAGCGCTTGCAGCCGTCCACTATCTATCCGGAGATTTAGCTTCCGCCCGCCGGCAGCTACTCATTGCCGAACGGCTTGGCGCCCCCGCTTGGCGCGTGGCCTTTAACCGGGGCCTTCTGGAAGAGGCGGAAGGCCATACGGAATCGGCGATCGAGTATTACCAAGGCGCGCTGGATGAAAACCCCGAGTACGCTCCTGCTCGGTCTCGTTTGCGTGGCCTGCAGAGTGAACAGGGGTTCTAGTTCTGGATTGAGCCTTCACGGCTGATTGACTTCCACCGTGACGTGAGCCAGCGAGACCACCGACTGCATGATCCGCTTGTACTCATCCGGAGGTCTGGGCGAGCCCGTCACGATCACCGCGATGGCTGCGAGGCGGTCCGGTCCAACGCGCCAAACATGCAGGTCCGGTACGCGGTCTTCGGACCCCTTCTCAAGAGCAAGGCGGATTGCGTCGAGCGTATTCTCCTCGACGTCCCCGTCGAGGAGGACCGATGAAGTCTGGCACACCAGTGCGTAGGCCCAACGTCCGATGATGAGTGATCCCACGATGCCCATCGCGGGATCCATCCACCACCACCCGAATAGCTTCCCGCATCCAAGGGCGAGGATTGCCGCGACCGACATGATCGCGTCGGACAAGACGTGCAGGTAGGCTGCCCGCAGATTGTAATCTTGGTCGTGATGATGGTCGTGGTGCTCATGCCCGTCGCGCAGCATCCAGGCTGAGACGATATTCACAACGAGTCCAACAAACGCAACGCTGATGGCTTGATCGAAGGAAATTTTTTCCGGATTGAGGAAACGGACAGCGGACTCCCAGACAATGAGCAACGCGACCAAACCCAACACGATTGCACTGGTGAATCCGCCCAGGACGCTGACCTTCCAGGTGCCGAAGGAGTAGCGGGCACTTTGGCGATGCCGGCGGGCGAACCAGTACGCAAAGGCGGTGATGCCGAGCGCCGAAGCATGGCTGGCCATATGCCACCCGTCGGCGAGGAGTGCGATCGAGCCGAACATCATACCCGCGGAGATCTCGACGACCATCATGACGGCTGTCAGAGCGATGACAAGGCGGGTCTGCCGTTCATTCCGATCGAGCTGGTCGCTCAAATAATCGTGGCCATGGCTCCAGGTTGCATCGTTTGTGCTCTGCACTCTTCTCGGTTCTCCAAGTCGGATCTGATGTTCCGGAAGATTCTCGATTTTCAGAGTGGCTGTTGACCCCCGCGTGTTTCCGGTGCAGGGCCTAAGCGCCCTGGCTAGACCGAAACCACTCTATGTTCGCACCCGTCCGCGCGGCATCGCTTGAAGTTGCGAAGATGGGCGGCCACCAGCATCGCCGCTGCGCAGACTGTGACCCAGCGCTCGCCGACCTCGCTGAGTACGCCATGGGGCGCTGCGATCGGGAGCGTGATCCCAAAGAGTCCGAGCGCACCCAGCGCGAGGACCCACCGGTCTTTGTGCCGCCAGCAGCCCAGGCTAAAGGCCATGATGGACGAGGGAACGATGAGCCAAAGCATGGTTTGGTGAAAGCTCTCATCGTCGGCTTGCCACAGGGGCAGAGAGGCGCCGGCCATAATCAAAACGGGCGTTGCCATACAATGCAGGGCGCAGATCGCTGAGCCCAGGATCCCAACACTGTCAGCGAAAGAGCGCAAATCAAGGTTCTTGGCGTACTCCATCTCTCATCAAGTGCCGGCCGTACAGCCAAAGTTCCCGACGAGGCGAATTGTGTCATCTTTTTTTAGATCTCCGTGGTTTGGGGGTGCTTAGTCAGGGCCAGTGTCCGCAGGAATTTTCGGCCAGGGTGGGTCAAGGGGGCTTCCTCGCAGATCATGCAGGGCTACGCTGGGACAGCCTTCGGACTTCGGGTGCGGCGGAGAGATTACGTCGGGGATTGGTTCAGAGATGGGATCGGCGGAACGGTTGAGCGCGACCCCAGTCACCCTTGTGACCGGGTTCCTTGGGGCGGGAAAGACAACCCTGGTCAACCACATTCTCGCCGAGGCCGCCGGGCGACGAGTCGGCGTCATCGAGAATGAGTTTGGTGACCTAGGGATCGACTCAGAGTTGATCGCCGCGCCTTCCAACACGGTCTTCGCCCTGAACGAGGGATGTGTTTGCTGTTCAGTTCAGAGTGATCTCGTTGCCGTTTTCGAGGGGCTCGCGGGTCAGAGGCAATTCTTTGACCACATTGTGATCGAGGCTTCGGGGCTCGCCGACCCGGGTCCGGTGATGCAAGCCTTTGAGCGGTCTCAGCTGGGCTCCGCCTTCAGGCTCGACGGGGTAGTGACGGTGGTCGATGCTCAGCATGTCGAGCAAGACATCGAGGACGTCCAAGTCTGCGCGGAGCAGATTACCTATGCGGATTTGCTGGTTCTGAACAAAGCGGACAAGCTGAGTGAGTCGCGGATCCGTGCGCTCGAAGCGCGGCTGGAGCGGCTGAACCCAATCGCCCATCGACTCCGGTCGATCCATGCCCGCGTTCCTGTAGAGAAAATCCTACAAATCGGCGTTCGCGAATTCGAAGAAGCTGGCCAGGCCGGGCGAGCGTTTCCGCGCGCTCATGGAGCCCACCGGCATGACGACTCGATCACTTCGGTGGCGGTTCAGGCCGACGGTGACATCGATCTAGACAGCCTGGATCGATGGCTGGGTTTCCTTGTTCGGCGGGAAGACATGGATTTACTTCGAATGAAGGGGTTGTTGGCTGTTCCGGGCCAGGCCCGGCGGTTTGTATTTCATGGGGTCCGGGACGTGGTTGATGTGATTCCAGGCCCGCCCTGGGGAGTGGAGCTGCGGGCGAATCGGGCGGTCTTCATCGGCCGTGGTCTCGACGATGAGCAACTTCGACGTGGATTCTTGGCCTGCCTGGAAAGCAGCGGGGGGCTTCAAGGGCAGGGTCGGTCTCGATAGGAGAGCCCCCAGAGGGCCCGAGGGCCAGGAATTCGGTCTTCGTTTGGGTGGGCGAGTTCAGCAGCGGGGCGCGAAGAATTCTGGCCTTGAGGGAACTCGATCCCATCGGGCGGCAATTACTTCGTGGGAACCGGTGTCTTTGTCGTCCGTTCCGGCGAATGCGGAGCGTTGCTGCTGCTTGATGCGTGATCGTCGGCCGTCGACCCACAGGCATGGGGCGCAGCGATTTGCAGGGTTGACGCTGTGGGACACAGGGGAACGCAAGGAGGCACTCCCAATGAACAGCAGCGATCGCGATTTGTTGGCCAATCATGGCCCCGTTGCCGGACGGGCGCACCTCGCAGCGGGCCTGCCAACACCCAGTGTTGTGGCGGCCCTTGAGCAGATTCGGGCCGAGGTTACGGCGCGATCCTTTTCCGAATTCCTCAGATCGCCGCTTCCAACCCGCGGTGACATGACGGTGATCCTGCCCCCGTACATTGAGAACTCGCGGCTTATCGAGGACTGGGAGGCATCTGACTATCTAGCCGGGCGCTTCGGAGAGGGGGCTGGCATCGCCAACGTCATCACGGTGATCGACTCGGATTTCTTGGTTGATCAGATGGCTTCAGCTCATCCGCTCTCTGCTTATGGTTGGGGGAAGACCGCTTACGACGCGCGTTCGATCGCGGACATCGTGGTGGGCCAGATCGAGTCGGCCACTCACATCCTCGTCGTGGGACGAACGAGTGGATCGGATTCGGTCCATCGGTTGCTGGGTGCGCTGAACCCGGTCGCCTCGCGCCGTAGCCTCGAGGGGGCTTCCTTGAGCGAGTTTCGCGATTTTCTGTCGTCTTCGCGGCAGATCACCCCCCGTGAGGGGGCCGATTCCGTTTCGACGGCGGGCATCGTGCCGCCTTGGCTCGCGATGCTTGAGGGTGATCAACAGCTTCCCGATTCCCGCGAGGCATTTCTGTATCGACGATCGGCCCCCTTCGATCGCGGACTTTTCCGCAATTGGCTGGATGATCCTCCGGCTGAATTGATTCGAGGAAAGGGAAAAATCTGGCTGGCCGATGAGAATAGCTGGGCGTTTGGATACTCCTGCGCCGGGGCGGTCCATCGTGTCTTTCCGGTTGGTGCTTGGTGGGCGGACCAGCCCGACGGGGCGTGGCCTCAGTGCGAGACGCAGCGTCAACGATTGCTTGACCGATGGCATCCGCAATTTGGAGATCGTCGACAGGAAATCGCCTTTATCGGAGTCGATTTGGATGTCCCCGGGGTTCGAGCCAGTCTCGACGCGTGTCTGATCTCCGAGGGTTCGACGCTTGAATCGATGGCCGCGGTCTCACTCAGTGGTGATGAGTTGCCTCGGTCAGCATCGGGACTGGATTTTCACTGATGCGCGATTGGGTCATCGTCGGGGGCGGTCCGCACGGCGTCCATATTGCGGCTCGACTGATCGCGGAGGCGGGTGTCTCTCGCGAAGACATCGCGATCTTGGACGACGAAGAAGCGCTGCTTGCGCGCTGGCGTCGCTGCACGCGGAATTCAGGAATGCGGTACCTACGATCCCCCGCTGTTCACCACCTTGATCCCTCGACGCGCTCGCTCCAGCAATTTGCGCGATCGGGTCGCGGCCGTAGAGTCGCACAGCCGTTTACGCGGCCGTATTCGCGGCCCGCATTGGAGCTCTTCGATCTTCACTGTGACAAGATGATCGAAGAGCTTGGGCTCGGGGAACTCCACGTACGGGGTCGGGCCAACAGCCTTGCGATTTTTGATGAATCGGTTCGGGTCGGTTTTTCGAGATCCGCGGCAAAAGATGGGCACGGTCAGCTTGAAGCGAGCAATGGAGTCTTGGCTCTGGGAGCGCCTCAAGATCCTGACTGGCCAGACTGGGCTCTTGGCGTGAAGTCGGCGTCCTCGACTGCGGGCCATCCCGCCGCGATTGATCACATCTTTGACCCGGGCTTCGAGCTCGTTGACGATGCGAGAGATCAGACTGTGGCCGTGATTGGTGCCGGGATTTCCGGGTCTCAGGTGGCCATTCGTTTGGCGAGAGAAGGCCGGCACGTGTTCCTGCTTTCCAGGCATCCCATTCGAGTTCATCAGTTCGATAGCGATCCGGGTTGGCAAGGGCCGATGAACATGGCGGGTTACTCGCGACTTGCCGATCCCCGTGAGCGCCGCGCGCGAATTCGCAATGCCCGCCATCGCGGATCGGTCCCATCAGAGATCCACTCGGCCCTCCGAGCGGCGATCGCGGCCGGAACAATCGAGCATTTCGAGGATGTCGAGGTCGAGTCTGCGGACTTCAATGGGGGCCAAGTCGCACTTGCGCTGGGCGATCGCCGTCTGGAGGTTGATCGAGTCCTGCTCGCGACGGGCTTCCCAGGTCATCGACCCGGTGCAGGGTGGCTGGACGATGCGATCAAGCTTTACGACTTGCCCTGCGCCGAGTGTGGCTATCCCCTGGTTGATCGGGGGCTCCGCTGGCACCCGCGCCTCTTTGTGGCCGGGAGTCTTGCGGAGCTCGAGATTGGTCCCGTGTCCCGCAATTTGTCGGGCGCGCAGCGGGCAGGTGAACGAATCGTCGCCGCCGTCCGCGGAAGTTCGAAAAATGCGAACACCTTGAAACTAGAAGAGGAGTTAGTTCTCACATGAGCCATTGCTTTGACTACGCAGATAAGCGAGTCGTCATTACAGGCGCCTATTCGGGTGTCGGGGCCGCCCTCCTCGAGGTTCTCGCGGAACTCGGCCGGCCGGAAGTGATCGTGTTGGACATCAAGCAGCCGGATGGACCGATCGCCCAGTTTATCGAGACCGATATGGGGAAGGCATCCTCGGTTGAGTCGGCCATATCGGCGATTGATGCACCCATCGACGTGCTCTTCAACAATGCTGGCATCGCGGCAACGAACCCCGTAGAAGACGTGATGGCCGTCAACTGGCTGGGTCTCCGCCAGCTTTCGGAGGGGCTGCTGCCGAAAATCCGAGAAGGCGGGGCCATCGCGAATACCGCTTCGATCGCGGGGGGCCAATGGCCGGGGCATCTTCAGGAAGTCCTCGAGTGCATCGCGATTGGGGGTCGTGAGGAGCTCTTTGGGTGGTGCCGGGATCACGCAGAGCTCGTTGGCGATGGCTATGCGTTTTCGAAAGAGTGCGTTCAGGTCTACACGATGAAGAGCGCAAAGCACTCGCTGGCTTGTCGCGTGCGAACCAATAGCGTGTGTCCGGCCCCAATCGATACGCCGCTTCTGCCCGACTTCAACAAAACTATGACCGAGAAGACGATGAACTGGACCATCGATCAAATCGGCGGGACGATTGCTACGCCGCGGGATATCGCGATGAGCCTCGCCTTCTTGGGTTCGGAAGCCTCGCGATACGTCAATGGCGTCAACCTCAATGTCGACATGGGATTTAGCGCCTTTATGACGACTGGTCAGCTCGATTTTTCGGGTCTCGCCTAAGGCTTTAGGAGAAAGAGGCAAAATGGATACCTTTACGCTGGATCCTATGGGGAAGACTGCCTTCGGTGAAGGGAGCATTTCAGCGCTTGCCCAACACGTACGAGACCATGGCCGTCGCGCCTTCGTGGTCAGTGACGCCGGCGTTCAGTCGGCCGGTGTGCTGGAGCCGGTTACCGCCGCGCTCAGCCGGGCGGATCTTGAGTGGATTGCATTCGTCGGCGTTGATCCGAATCCAACGGATGCAAACGTGGCTGCCGGGGTAGCGGCGCTACGCGACTTTGGCCTGGATGGCGTTGTGATGGTCCTCGTGGGTGGCGGATCAGTGATGGACTGCGGCAAGTACATCGCGATGGCCGCGCCGTCGGGCGTCGATGACATAGGCCTCGCCTTCTCGCCAGAGCTTGATGCGACGGGTCGGATTGACTTTTCAACGCTGGCTCCTCCGGTGCGCGTGAGCGCGCCCTGCTTACCCACAATCGCGGTGCCCACCACTTCGGGCACGGCGTCGGAGACCAATGGCGGCGGTTTGATCACGCGAAGCGCAGACCATCGAAAGCTGACATTCAGCCACCCGGACGTGCAGCCTCGCGCCGTGGTCCTGGACCCGCTTCTGACTGTCGGACTTCCTCCGGGTGCGACAGCGGCCTGCGGGATGGACGTGCTGACTCATGCGATCGAGGCTTTCACCTCCACCGCGTCGAATCCCTACGCGGATGGACTGGCTCTTCATGCGATTCGCCTGGCCGCTCAGTGGTTGCCGCGCGCTGTGGCTGAAGGGAGCGACATCGAAGCCCGGGCATCCATGCAAATCGCCTCGCATCTTGCGGGTCGTGCATTCTCGTCGGGCCCGCTGCTCGGGCTCGTCCACGCCACGGGCCATCCCATCTCGGGGACCTTTGGTGTCGCCCACGGTCAAACCCTTGCGACCATGCTCCCGCATGTCATGCGTTTCAACCTCGAAGTGGTTGCCGACCGCTATGCGGACGTGGGCCTCGCACTTGGCGCGGATCGAGA